>NZ_JAMQOP010000001.1:950996-1267994 GCF_031624495.1 Halogeometricum sp. S1BR25-6
TCCACCGCGACGCCTTGGAGGAACTCGACGGCTTCGACGAGTACCTCCTCACCGGCGGCGCACGCGACGTCGCCCACCGACTTGCGGGAGTCGGAGAGACGGTGACGTGGCGCCCGGAGATGAGCGTCCGGACGGAGTACGAGGCCGACGGCGGCGTGAAGGAACGCGATTGGGGCTGGAAGTACCGTTCGCTCGGCTACCGTCTCGCCAAGAACTACGGTCTGCGCCCGACCGTCGCCCGACGGACGCTCAGGCACGCCTGGACGGACGCGTTCTCGGCCGCCCGCGACGTGATTCGCGGCGACGGGTCGCCGACGGGGTGGTTCGGAACGGGCAAGGACGTCGTCGGCGGGATGGCAACCGGCATCTCGGATGGTCTCGTCGCCCGCGCCCGCGACCGAACGACGACGCGGAACCCCCACGGTTGTTCGAAGCGGACCGACCGCGCCGTGGCCACCTACGACTGGCGCTGACTTCTCGGTCTCACTCTCACTCTCGCTCTCACCCTCATCCGTCGCCCGGCCCGAGTTCCGGCACGACGCGCGCGGCGTTCTTCGAGAACGCGCGGCGCATCGCGTCCTCCGAGACGTCGAGCGTCAGTAGTTCCATCACGCCGACGTTCGGGTGCGCCTCGGGCGCACCGCTCCCGAACAGCACCCGGTCGGGATGTTCCAACAGCGCCCGTTCCATGACGTCGCGGAAGCGGACGAAACTCGTGTCGAGGTAGAGGCCGTCGGACTCGTCCAACAGGTCGATGCTCCGGTGCATCAGGTCCCGTTCCAGCGGGTACCCGCCGAACCCGGCCAGAATCACGGGAAACTCGCGCCGGAGGAGCGTCTCGGCGGCGTCCTCGGGCGTGAACTCCCGGCCGCCGTGGACGAGGACGGGCAGACTTACGTCGTCCAACCGGTCGAGCGTCTCCTCGTCGGGCAGGCCGTCGACGGCGGGCGCGAGTACGAACCCGTGGAACCGGTCGTCGTAGGCGTACTGTTCGATGTCGTCGGGGTCCGCGTGACTGTCGTCGCGCGAGGCGGTAAGGTTCCGCAGGCGCGCGCTGGCGCGTCCGCTCGGGTCTCGCGGGCCGTTCACGCGCGCGAACGCCACGAACGGCCGGTCGACGCTCATCCGCGCGACGGCGTTGTTCGCGCGGAGGTATCCCTCCCCCTCGGCGCGCCGCCCCGGCGAGACGACGGCGCGGACGACCCCCGCCTGGTGGAGTTCCCGCTCCAACCGCTCGGGGCGTATCTCCCGCCCCCGCGCGGCCACCGACTCCTCGCCGTCGGGGTCCAACCGCGCGTGGACGTCCACCACCCGGAACCCGTGATTCAGTTCGAGCACGGTTCGACCTTCTCGGGCGGGGTCAAATAGCTTATCAGCACTGTTCATCCAAACGACCAGTTCGATTTAGGGCGGTTTCGGTGGCCAAATGATTTTTGTATCACTTATCTCAAAACCCGGCGCCGGGCTGCGACAGAGTAGCACCCTTATACGGTCTCTGTCGTGCGATTTCTCGACACAAAGTCAGCGAAATGTATTTATAGAACCGCTGGCGTCTACAGGGGTGAGGTTTCATACTCATGTCATCACGAATGCAGCAACCCCTGTACATTCTCTCCGGCGGTAGCTCCCGAACGCGCGGTCAGGCCGCCCAAGACTCGAACATCCGAGCGGGCAAGGCCGTCGCGAGCGCCGTCCGGACGACGCTCGGCCCCCGCGGGATGGACAAGATGCTCGTCGACTCCTCGGGCGAGGTGGTCATCACCAACGACGGCGCGACCATCTTGGCGAAGATGGACATCGAACACCCCGCCGCGCAGATGATCGTCGAGGTGGCCGAGACCCAAGAGGAGGCGGTGGGCGACGGCACCACGACGGCGGCCGTCCTCACGGGCGAACTCCTCGTGCACGCCGAGGACCTCCTCGAAGGGGACCTCCACCCGACCGTCATCGTGGAGGGCTACACCGAGGCGGCCCGCCTCGCGCAGGAGGCCATCGACGCGCAGGTACTCGACGTCGACCTCGACGACGACCTCCTCGAGACGGTCGCCGAGTCCAGCATGACCGGCAAGGGAACCGGCGACGTGACCGCCGACGTCCTCGCACAGCACGTCGTCCGAGCGGTCCGCATGGTCCACGCCGAAAACGGTCGGTTCGACCGCGACGACGTCCGCGTGCTGACCCGCACGGGCGCGTCTTCCTCGGCGACGGAACTCATCGAAGGCGTCGTCATCGACAAGGACCCCGTCAACGACACCATGCCCACGTCCGTCGAAGATGCCACCGTAGCGGTTCTCGACGTCAAACTCGACGTCCGCAAAGGTGAGGTCGACACCGAGTACACCATCTCCTCCGTCGAGCAGTTGGACGCGGCTCTGAAGGCCGAGGACGACGAACTCCGCGGCTACGCGAAGGCGTTCGCCGACGCCGGCGTCGACGTGGTGTTCTGCACGAAGTCCATCTCGGACCGCGTCGCCGGCCACCTCGCGAACGCGGGCATCCTCGCGTTCAAGAGCGTGAAGAAATCCGACGCGCGCGCCATCGCCCGCGCGACGGGCGCCAAGCGCCTCGGCTCCGCCACCGACCTCGACGAGTCGGACTTCGGCCGCGCCGACTCCGTCTCCATCGAGACGTACGGCGACGACGACCTCGTGTTCGTCGAGGGCGGCGACGCCTCGAAGGCAGTCACGCTGTTCCTCCGCGGCGGCACCGAGCACGTCGTGAACGAGCTCGAACGCGCCATCAACGACGCCATCGACGTGACCGTCGCGGCGCTCGACAAGGGCGGCGTCGTCCCCGGCGCGGGCGCGACCGAAATCGCCATCGCCGACCACGTCCGCGCCGAGGCCGCGGGTATCGAGGGTCGCAAGCAACTCGCCGTCGAGGCGTTCGCGGACGCTGTCGAGGCGCTCCCGCGTACCCTCGCGGAGAACACCGGCATGGACCCCATCGACGCCCTGGTCGACCTGCGCGCGCGCTACGAGAACGAGGGCATCGCGGGCGTCATCTCCAGCGGTCGCAGCGGCGAAATCGGCGACCCCGTCGAGCACGGCATCCTCGACCCCGCCGCGGTCAAGCGCGAGGCGGTCGAGTCCGCCACCGAAGCCGCGACGATGATCGTCCGCATCGACGACGTCATCGCCGCCGAGTAAGACCGTAGCGTCGCAGACTGTCGTTTTCTCTCTCTTTCTTTCTCTCGCCGTCACCCTCGGAGCGACCGGCGCGTCGTCAGACCTGCGGAAGTCGCCACTCGCGCCGGAGCGCCAGCATCCGCAGGGCGAAGACGACGCCGGCGCAGGCGCCGGCGGAAACCCCGGTCGGCGCGCCGACGACGCGCGCGAACAGGAAGACGCCGCCGCCGAGGAGGGCGGGCGTCGCGTAGAAGTCCTCGCGCAGGACGACGGGCACGCGACCGAGGAACACGTCGGCGAACGACCCGCCGCCGACGGCCGTCACCGCGGCGAGGACGACCACCCCGTACGGCGCGAGTCCGGCGTCCGTGCCGACGAGCGCCCCCGTCGCGGCGAAGGCCGCGAGGCCGACGGCGTCGCTCACGAGGAACGCGCGACTGTCGAGGATACGAACGTGTTCGGGGGCGCGCCGCGCGAGGACGACGGCGAGAGCCACGCCGACGAGGGCGACGGTCATGTCGCCCGTCGTCGTCAGCGACGCGGGGGGTCGGTTGACCAGGACGTCGCGGACGGTGCCGCCGCCGAGGGCCGTGAGAACGCCGAGGACGGCCACGCCGAACAGGTCGAGACCGGCGTCGGACGCCTTCAGCGACCCCGCGACGGCGAACGCGAGCAGACCGACGACGTTCATCACGACGAACGGGTCGGGGGCGGTGACGGCGATGGCGGCGATGGCGGCGGGGGCGAACGGGGGAACGGACGGCGCCGAAACGACGGGCAGCGCCGGCGGGCCGAGCGGAACCGACACCCCGTTACGACGGCGAGGGGTAGTCGTCGCGCCCGCCGTTCGAGTCGGTGTCGCTGACGCGTTGCAGGCGTTCGATGCCGCCCACCTCGTCGATGATGCGCTCGACGGGGTCGGGGACCAAGTCGCGCCAGTTCTCGTCGTGCACCATCCGGTCGCGGAGTTCGGTGCCCTCCAGCACGTCGCGGTTGAACATCGGCGACTGGTGCACCTCCACGCCGGCCTCGGAGAACAGTTGGATGACGAGGGGGTTGTTCGAGTACGCCACGTCGAAGGCGGGAGACATGCTCTGAACGTGGCTCACCCAGACGGAGTTTCTGTCCAGGTCCTCGATGGGGACGGCGTAGGTGGTGATGTCGAAGTCCGCGACGGACTTCGTCACCATCATGACGCGTTCGCCCGCCGTGAACGGGTTTCGCGGCGAGTGGGAGTCGCCGGCGGAACCGATACCGAGGACGAGTTCGTCCACCTCTTTGGCTATCTCTTCGACCATCCGGTGGTGGCCGTTGTGAAAGGGCTGGAAGCGACCGATGTAGAACCCCCGCATGCTTTCGATTTCTTCGGCTGCCTTTATAAACCCGGCGAGTCCGTCTAATCCGCGATTTCACGATGTACGAGGTCTGAATCCGCTGAATGGCGTCTGGGTAGGGGGAACGCACGTGGGGAGAAAGTATATCAGTCGTGCAGCCTTTCTTTGAAGTAGCGAAACAGTTCTATGAGTAACGACATGGATACCGACGAAAACTCCTCGGAAGAGGGGGTCGACATCCCCGAAGAGGCCCCCGACTCCTCCGCCGGCAACGGGGAGGCCTTCCCGGAGTCGGACCCCGACGACGGGACCGACGACGTCGACAAGCGGACCATCGACGACCTCGGGAGCGACGTGGAAGTCGACGCCGACGTCGACGACGACGTCGACGAAGACGACCTCCTCGGCGGGCTCCAGATCGATTCGACGAGCGAGATCGAGGTGCCGGATCGCCTCGTCGACCAAGTCATCGGTCAGGAGCACGCCCGCGACGTAGTCATGAAGGCCGCCAAACAGCGCCGCCACGTCATGATGATCGGGTCGCCCGGGACGGGCAAATCGATGCTCGCCAAGGCGATGTCCGAACTGCTGCCCAAAGAGGAACTGCAGGACGTTCTCGTCTACCACAACCCCGACGACGGCAACAACCCCAAGGTTCGAACGGTCCCCGCGAGCAAGGGCGAACAGATAGTCGAGGCCCACAAGGAAGAGGCGCGCAAGCGCAACCAGATGCGCTCGTTCCTCATGTGGATCATCATCGCCATCGTCCTCGGCTACTCGCTCATCATCGCCGGGCAGATACTGCTCGGCATCCTCGCGGCCGGCGTCATCTACCTCGCCTTCCGCTACGGTTCCCGCGGCAGCGACGCGATGATTCCGAACCTCATCGTCAACAACGCCGACGGCGCGGCCGCGCCGTTCCAGGACGCCACGGGCGCGCACGCCGGTGCGCTCCTCGGCGACGTCCGGCACGACCCGTTCCAGTCCGGCGGGATGGAGACGCCGAGCCACGACCGCGTCGAACCCGGCGCCATCCACAAGGCGAACAAGGGCGTGCTGTTCATCGACGAGATAAACACGCTGGACATCCGCTCCCAGCAGCACCTGATGACGGCCATCCAGGAGGGCGAGTTCTCCATCACGGGCCAGTCCGAGCGCTCCTCGGGCGCGATGGTCCAGACCGAACCCGTCCCGACGGACTTCATCATGATCGCCGCCGGGAACCTCGACGCGATGGAGAACATGCACCCCGCCCTGCGCTCGCGTATCAAAGGGTACGGGTACGAGGTGTACATGGACGACACCATCGAGGACACCCCCGAGATGCGGCGCAAGTACACCCGATTTATCGCACAGGAGGTGCAGAAGGACGGCCGCCTGCCGGACTTCAACACCGAGGCCATCGAAGAAATCATCCTCGAAGCCCGCCGCCGCGCGGGTCGCAAGGGCCACCTCACGCTCTTGCTGCGTAACCTCGGCGGACTGGTCCGCGTCTCGGGCGACATCGCCCGCGCGGAGGACGCCGACATGGTCACCCGCGCGCACGTGCTGCAGGCGAAGGGCCGCAGCCGGTCCATCGAACAGCAGCTCGCGGACGACTACATCGAGCGCCGCAAGGACTACGAACTGCAGGTCGCTGACGGCTACCAGGTCGGCCGCGTCAACGGCCTCGCCGTCATGGGCGAGGACTCCGGCATCATGATGCCCGTGATGGCCGAGGTCACGCCCTCGCAGGGGCCGGGCGAGGTCATCGCCACCGGGAAGCTCCAAGAGATAGCGATGGAGGCCGTCCAGAACGTGTCGGCCATCATCAAGAAGTTCTCCGACGAGGACATCTCCGAGAAGGACATCCACATCCAGTTCGTGCAGTCCTACGAGGGCGTGGAGGGCGACTCCGCGTCCGTGACGGTCGCCACGGCGGTCATCTCCGCCCTGGAGAACGTCGGCGTGGACCAGTCGCTCGCCATGACCGGCAGCCTGTCGGTCCGCGGGGACGTGCTCCCCGTCGGCGGCGTCACGCACAAGATAGAGGCCGCCGCGAAATCCGGCTGCTCGAAGATCATCATCCCGCAGGCGAACATGCAGGACGTGATGATCGAAGAGGAGTACGAGGAGATGGTCGAAATCATCCCCGTCAGCCACATCAGCGAAGTGCTCGACGTGGCGCTCGAGGGCGAACCCGAGAAGGACTCGCTCGTCGACCGCCTCAAGAGCATCACCGGCTCCGCGTTCAAGCCGGAGCAGGTGTCCGGGCCGTCGAGCCCGAGCCCGCAGTAACCGCCGGATGCCCGATTGGGCGACGTTCGCCGCGTTTGCGAGCGTCGTCACGGCAGGGCTGCTGATTCTCTCGTTCGCCTCCCGAGGCGCTATTTTACCCGACGACGAGCGGCCGCACCGCGCGGTCGGCGACGGGAGCGAAGACGAGGACGGGGACGGCGACGTTCGAGCGGCGCCGGCCGACCCCGAGGGGTCGTCGGACCGAGCGCGGAAGCCGTCCGGGGGCACCCCAGACCACCGGGAAGTCGTCCTCCCGAAGTCCGGCGTCCGCTACCGGTTGGACCCGGTACGCGAGGACGAAGACGAAGACGGAAACGGGGTCGAAGCCGGAGGCATTCCGGAGCTATCGACCGCCGAACTGCTCGCCAACGTCGCGTTCTCGCAGGGACTATTCGCCGTCTTCCTCCTCGCGGGCGCGTGGTACGCGCAGGTTCCCCGCTCGGCGTTCGGCGCGGGACCGGATTCCCTCTCCGTCCCGGCCCTCGTCGGCGGCGCCGCACTCGGCGTCGTCCTCTACGTCGTCAATCAGGTCGGGGCCGCGCTGGGGGCCGCACGCGGACTCGGGAACGCCGAGGAACTCAGGGAGGCGCTCGCGCCCGACACCCCCGCCGGCTGGGTCGTCCTCCTCTTCTTCGTTCTCCCGCTCATCGCGGGGTTCGAGGAACTGCTCTTCCGCGGCGCCCTTATCGGCGCCTTCGCCGCCGGGTTCGGCGTCTCGCCGTGGCTCCTCGCCGTCGTCTCGTCCGTCGCGTTCGCCCTCGGACACAACGCCCAGGGGCGCCTCGGCGTGCTCGTCACCGGGGCGCTCGGGTTCGTCCTCGCGGCGGCGTACGTCCTCACGGGAAGCCTGTTCGCCGTCGTGTTAGCACACTACCTCGTGAACGCCCTGGAGTTCGTCGTCCACGAGGGCCTCGAACTCGACTGGGCAGGGCGGCTGACGTAGCCTCGAGAGCGAGCTACTCCGATTCCAGCGCCCGCAGCCGTCGAGCCACCTCGTCGGGCGTCGCTCCCGCGGCGTCCGTGAGGCGGTGGTCCGGGACGAACAGCGGCACCGGGTTCTCCCGCAACGCGGTTCGCGCCGTCGACACGTCCGCCTCGTCGTCGGGGTCCAGCCCCGCCATGCGGACGACGCGTCGGAGTTCGACCGTCTCCCCGTAGGGGACGTTCCCGACGGCGTCGAGGACGCGCCGGTGCTCCGTCGGCACGGTCAACGCCACGGGCGCGTCCTCGAAGTGGTCGGCTTCCCCCTCCAAGTAGTCGAACACCCTGTCGAGCAGCGAGTGCTCGGACTCGGCATCCGGCGGCACCTCGGCGGGAAAGGAGACGCTGATGATGCTACCGCTGGCGACGCCTATCTGCACCGCTCGCCCGAGCACGTCCGACTGTCGGGCGAACACACCGGCGTTCATGCTTCCCGATTCTCCCGGTCGCCCTTGAACGTTGACGACGACGCGCAAGCCTTATGTGCAGATGAGTACGTTAGTGTACACTGATGAACGCTAGTGAGGATTCGCTTGCAGCCGAGGTCCGCTCCATCCTCGACGCCGCGCGGGAGCGACCCGGCGGCGACGAACGGGTCTCGGTGGCGGCGCGGTCGTTCCCCGACGCCGTCGCGGAGACGGAGGCGGCGGGCCGGGTTCCGGTCGTCGCGGAGGTCAAACCCACCAGTCCGACGACTGACGGCGAACGGACCGACGACCCGGTCGAACTCGCGCGGGAGATGGTCGCCGGCGGCGCGACGGCGCTGTCCGTGCTGACCGAACCCGACCACTTCGGCGGGTCGACGGAGAACCTCGAACGCATCCGCGAGGCCGTCGACGTGCCGGTCCTGCGGAAGGATTTCGTGGTGAAGGAGTCGCAGTTGGACGCCGTCGAGGCCGACCTGGTGCTCCTCATCGCGCGCTTCGTGGGAGATGACCTCCCGGACCTCGTGACGGCGGCGCGCGAGCGAGGGTTCCAACCGCTCGTGGAGGTCCACGACCGGTCGGAACTCGAATCGGCCGTGGCGGCGGGCGCGGAGATTATCGGCGTGAACAACCGCGACCTCGGGAAACTCGAAGTGAGTCTCGAAACGTTCGAGTCGGTCGCGCCCCACGCTCCGGACGACGTGACGCTCCTGGCGGAGAGCGGCGTGAAAACGGTCGAGGACGCGAGACGGATGCGCGCGGCGGGCGCGGACGCCCTCCTCATCGGCACGGCCATCATGGACGGCGACGTGCGCGCGAACACCGAGCGGTTCGCGCGGGCGACGGACGCCGACGAGGATGCGAAGACGGACGCGAGTGCGGACGCGGAGAAGACGGAGACACCGGAGACGACAGAATGAGCGAAACCACCTTCGACGGCAAGTTCGGCGACTACGGCGGACAGTACGTTCCCGAGGCCCTCATGCCGGCCATCGAGGAACTGAACGACGCGTACCAGCGGTACGTGTTGGAGAACGAGGACGGCTTCATGGACGAGTTCCGGCGCCGCCTCCGCGACTTCGGCGGGCGGCCGACGCCCACTCAGCACGCGGAGCGACTCTCCGAGCGATACGGCTGCGAGGTGTACCTCAAGCGCGAGGACCTCCTCCACGGCGGCGCGCACAAACTCAACAACGCCCTCGGACAGGTCCTCCTGGCGAAGTACATGGGCAAAGAGCGCATCGTCGCCGAGACGGGCGCGGGTCAGCACGGCACCGCGACGGCGATGGCCGCCGCGCACCTCGACATGCCCTGCGAGGTGTACATGGGCGAACGCGACATCAACCGCCAGCGACCCAACGTCTTCCGGATGCGCCTGAACGGGTCGGAGGTGAACCCCGTCACCGTCGGCCGCGGCACCCTCAAAGAAGCCATCTCCGAGACGATGCGCGACTGGGCGACGAACGTCGAGAATACCCACTACGTCATCGGGTCGGTCGTCGGCCCGCACCCGTTCCCGGCGATGGTCCGCGACTTCCAGTCGGTCATCTCCGAGGAGGCGCGCGCGCAGATGCGCGAGAAGACGGACGGTCTGCCCGACGCGGTGCTGGCCTGCGCCGGCGGCGGGTCGAACACGATGGGCGCGTTCGCCGAGTTCGTGGACGACGAGGGCGTGGGTCTCTACGCCGTCGAGGCCGGCGGATCGTCGCTCGACGTGGACGAGGAGGCGGGCGTCGCGCCCAACTCCGCGTCGCTGTCGACGGGGTCGGAGGGCGTCCTCCACGGGGCGCGCACGAAACTGCTTCAGGACGGGGACGGCCAGATAATGGAGAGCCACAGCGTCTCCTCCGGATTGGACTACGCGGGCGTCGGCCCGGAACTCGCCCATCTCGTCGACGAGGGGCGCGTGACGGCCGTCAACGTCGACGACGACGCCGCCCTCACCGCCTTCCACCGCCTCTCGCAGTTGGAGGGGGTCATCCCGGCGCTGGAGACGGCGCACGCGTTCGCCTACTTGGAGGAACACGCCGACGAACTCGGCGAGACGGTGCTCGTGAACGTCTCCGGTCGCGGCGACAAGGACCTGGAGTCGGTCATCGAGGAGACGTCGAAGCGCGACATCGACATCGCGCCCGACATGGACGCGTTCGCGGGGGGGTTCTGAGATGGGCAACCCCGCACTTGACGCCGCCTTCGAGGGCGGCGCGGCGTTCGTCCCCTACCTCGCGGCGGGCGACCCCGACTTCGACTCTTCGGTCGAGTACGTCGAAGCGCTCGAACGCGGCGGCGCCGACGTCATCGAACTCGGCCTCCCCTTCTCGGAACCCATCGCCGAGGGGCCGACCATCCAGAATGCCGTCGTGCGGTCGCTCGAAGGCGGGATGACGCCCGACCGTTTCTTCGAGTTCGTCGAGGCCCTCGACGTCGACGTTCCCCTCGTCTGCATGACCTACTACAACCTCATCTACAGATACGGTGCGGAGGAGGGACCGCGGCCGTTCGTCGAGAAGGCCGCGGAGGTGGGTCTGTCGGGGTTCGTCGTCCCCGACCTCCCTGCAGAGGAGGCCGACCCCCTGCGCGAGGCGTGCGACGAGTTCGGCTTGGACCTCGTGTTCATCGTCGCGCCGACGACGACGGGCGACCGACTCGACCGTATCATGGACCGGGTGTCCGGCTACGTCTACGTGCAGGCGCGACTCGGCGTCACCGGCGCGCAGGACGACGTCTCCGGGCAGACCGCGTCGAGTCTCGACAGACTCTCAGAGTACGACGTGCCGAAGGCCGTCGGGTTCGGTATCAAGACCGGCGACCACGCCGAGCGAATCGTCGCGGGGGGCGCCGACGGCATCATCGTCGGGAGCGCCCTCGTCGACATCGTAGCGGAGGGGCACGAGAACGGCGACGACGTCGGAGCGGTGGCGTCCCGACTGGAGGAGAAAGCGCGGGAACTGAAACAGGGGGCGGAGCGCGGGTTCGCGCAACGTGCGCCCGAAGCGGAACGCACATAACGCCCTATTTGCTACACACTACCATACTGACCACACCATGGACGTAGGAATCACATCACGGCTCGAACGCATCTCGACAGGGGGACGATACCTCGTCGTCCCGATGGACCACGGAATCACGCTCGGCCCGGTGAAGGGACTCGTCGACCTCGAAACGACCGTCGACGCCATCACGCGCGGCGGGGCGGACGCCGTCCTCACGCAGAAGGGCGTCGCGCGGCGCGTCCACCCCAAGAAGAACGGCAAGGGCTTCATCGTCCACCTGAACGGGTCGACGGTCATCGGCCCCGAATCGAACGACAAACGCATCACGGGTTCGGTCGAGGAAGCCCTCCGCGCCGGCGCCGACGCCGTCTCCTTCCACATGAACGTCGGCAGCGAGTACGAACCCGACCAGATAACTCAACTGGGCGAACTCACCGAGAAGGCCCACCGCTTCGGCGTCCCCGTCCTCGCGATGAACTACGCGCGCGGCCGCGACACCGACCCGCACGACGCCGAGAACCTCGCGCACGCCGTCCGCCTCGCCGAGGAACTCGGCGCCGACGTGGTGAAGACGGCCTACAGCGGTAACCCGGACACCTTCGACCGCGTCTGCGAGGCGACGCGCCTCCCCGTCGTCATCGCGGGCGGCAGTCGCGGGACGGACCGACAGACCATCGAGATGGTCCGCGGGGCGATGGACGCCGGCGCGGCCGGCGTCTCGATGGGTCGCTCCATCTTCCAGCACGACGACCCCGAGTCCATCACGCGCGCGGTGAGTTCGGTCATCCACCGCGACGAGGACGCCGAGACGGCCCTCCACGAGGCGGGCTTGGAACTCGAAGCGTAATCGGACGCGGCCGGTCGCTCTTCTTCGCTCCGTCGTCGGAACGAATCGGCCCCGTAGCGGCGACACTGAAGAGAATCCCACTGCAAGTTAACATACTTCGGTGTGGAGGACATCCCCGGCGCGGGCCCGTCCCGGATACCCTCGGACCCCGGCGACGACTCGAACCTCCTCCTGGCGTTCGTTCCGGCCGTCGTCGTTCTCGTACTCGTCGGCGTCTTCGTCCTGTGACGTTCGGCGACGTTCGGGGTCGCCGCTCCGGCGCCCGTCCGCCGGTGCCGCGGCGCCCGTCGCGTTCCCGCCGTCTCCGTCCGACCTACTCCGTCAGTTTCTCCGCGTCCAGCGACGACGACTCCTCCCAGTACCGCTCGAACCGCGCTTCGGCCCACGCCAGCACCTCGGGGTCGTCCGAATCGATGGCCGCCCGGAGCAGGCCGTTCTCGTCGCGGAGGAAGAGGTGCGCCACGTCGTCGGTTATCGTCACCGCCAGCGGAATCTCCCCGTCGTACAGGCGCACCGCGGCGTCCTCGTGGTCGGTCAGTTCGTGGAGTCGGCGCCGAAGCGCGGAATCGTGCGCGAGGGCGTCCACCGCCGCCGGCGAGAACACCCCTCGGAACGTCTGTCCCTCCTCGACGGTCCGCCGGCGAATCACGTCGAGGCTCTGTTCGTTGAACGCGTACGAGAAGATGCGAACCGACTCGGCGCGTTCGAGCAGTTCCAACACTCGCTGGACCGGCGCGCCGGGGCGGGTCTGACTCGGCGTCGTGATGGTCGCATCCGAGAGGCGCCGGAGGTCGAACCCCATCTCCTCGGTGAGGAGCCACTGCACCACCTCGCGGAGTTTCTTCTCGGTTTCCAGCGTCTCCAGGAGGTCGGTGAACTCCGCGGCGACGAGTCGCCCCGTCGCCGTCGCCGCGTAGCCGTCGCCGTCGCGTTCGATCCAGTGCCGGTCGGTGAAATCACGCAGGATGCGTCCCAGCGTCGGCTGAGACGCCCCCGTGCGTTCGACGAGTTCGCGCCGCGTCTGCCGGCCCTCGCGCAACGCATCGAGCACCTGCACCCGGTTGGCCGACAGCGCCAGGAACTCTATCTCTTCGAGCGCGGTGTCCATCTACTCCCTCCTTGTCGCGCCCCCCACATAGCGCTTTTCGAGGGATGAAAGTTCGTCAAGGTTTGAAACCTCGTCGCGGCGGGACAGCGCGTCGCGGCGTGACAATTCTGCAGTTATCGAATCTATTTCTGAACAAGTATAAGCGTGAAACGCCACTACGTAGAATTACTTGATGACCTCCACACTCGCACGGAACGAATGCATCGGCACGAGACGGCCGACCCGGGGAGGACGGCGATAGTGGCCGCGTCGAAGTACCGACTCCTCGCGTTCTTCCTCGCGGCGAGCGTCTTCTTCGGCGGCACGTTCGTCGCCGCCACCGCCGGCGCGGCGTACTTTCCGCCCCTACTCTTCGTCTCGCTCCGGTTCGACATCGGGGCCGTCCTGCTGTTGGGCTACGCGGCGTACCGCTTCCCCCGCGAGCAGTGGCTCCCGCGGACGCGTTCGGACCTCGCGGGCATCCTCGCGGCGGGCGTGTTCGCCATCGGACTGACGAACGCCTTCATCTTCGTCGGCCAGACGTACGCCTCCAGCGGCGTCGGCTCCATCATCTACAGTCTCAACCCCATCCTGACGCCCGTCCTCGCGGCCTTTCTGCTCTCGGACGAACGGCTCTCGAAGGCGGGCGCCGTCGGGATGGCGCTCGGCTTCCTCGGCGTCGCCCTCGTCGTCGGCGTCAGCCCCTCGAACCTGCTCGGTGGCGCCCTCCTCGGGAAGGCGCTCCTCCTCGCCGCCGCCGTCTCCGGTGCGCTGGGCGCCGTGCTCATCCGCCGCGCGGACGCCTCGCTCCCGAGCACGGTCCGCACTGCGTGGGCGCTCCCCGTGGGTGCGCTGGTCTGCCACCTCTTGAGTCTGGGCGCCGGCGAGTCGTTCGCCGCCATCCAGTGGACGCCCGCCGCGTACGTCGCTCTCGGCTACGTGGGCGTCTTCTCGGGGGCGCTGGCGTTCATCGCCTACTTCGGCCTGCTCGACGAGGTGGGCGCCATCCGCGGCAACCTCGTCTTCTACGTCGTCCCCGTCGTGGCGACACTCGGGGGGTGGGCGTTCCTCGGCGAGACCATCTCCGCGACGACGCTCGCCGGGTTCGCCACCATCTTCCTCGGCTTCACGGTGCTGGGCCGCGACGCGATAGCGACCGAACTCTCGCGCCTCCGCGCCGCCCTCGCTCGGGAGGTGGCCGTCGACGTCGACGTGGCGGCGGACACCGACACGCTGTCGGCCGCCGTCCACGGCGACGTCCGCTGGAACGAACAGGACTGAGCGCTCTTCGCTTCTCTCCTCGCCTCTCTCCGTCTCGCCTCTTTTCGCCCTCCTTCCGTCGCCGCGCCGTCCGGCAAACCTCCGGAGAGTCGCCACGCTTTAACCCCGTCACCGAGTCTCTCCGACGATGACACGGAGCGTCTGGTTGAAGGCCGACGACAGCGTCGGCGACTGGGAGGCGCGGAAGCGACGGATAACGGCGGGTCTCGAAGCCGGCGTCGACTGGGTCCTCGTCGACGAGGCGGACGTCGGACGCGTCCAGTCGCTGGGCGAGGTCAACGTGGCCGCCTTCCGGACGGACGCCGACGCGAGCCTCATCGACGACGTCGACGAGGCGGAGAACCCCGACGCCGAGGCCGGGGCCGTCGCCGACGCCTACATCGTCGGTAAGGACGGCGAGGGCGACGGCACCATCGACCTACCGGGCGACTTCTCCGGGTCCGCTGACCTGACGACGCTCCGCCGCGCGGACAACCGCGCGAACGGCGCCTACGTCCGCATCCTCTCGAAGGAGTACGAGTCGTTCGCCGAGACGGCCGCCGAGGACGCCGACTACACCATCGTCGTCGGCGAGGACTGGACTATCATCCCCCTCGAGAACCTCATCGCCCGCATCGGCGAGGAGACGGACCTCATCGCGGGCGTCACGACGGCCGAAGAGGCGCGAACGGCGTTCGAGACGCTCGAACTCGGCGCCGACGGCGTCCTCCTCGACAGCGACGACCCCGACGAGATTCGCAAGACGACCGAGGCGCGCGACGCCGCCGAACGCGAGACGCTCGACCTCAGTTGGGCCGAGGTGACCGCCGTCGAGCGGACGGGGATGGCCGACCGCGTCTGCGTCGACACCGGCAACCTCCTCGAACACGACGAGGGGATGCTCGTCGGCAGCATGGGCCGCGGCCTCTTTTTCGTCCACGCGGAGACGGCCGAGTCGCCGTACGTCGCCTCCCGCCCGTTCCGCGTCAACGCCGGCGCCGTCCACGCCTACGTGCGCACCCCCGACGGCGGGACGAAGTACCTCTCCGAACTGAAGAGCGGCGACGAGGTGCAGGTCGTCGATAGCGAGGGTCACACCCGCGAGGCCATCGTCGGCCGCGTGAAAATAGAGAAGCGGCCGATGTTCCGCGTCGAGGCCGAACTGGAGGGCGACCGCGTGGAGACGCTCCTCCAGAACGCCGAGACCATCAAGGTGCGGACCCGCGAGGGCCGCAAGGCCGTCACGGACCTCGAAGCCGGCGACGAGATTCTCCTGTACTACGAGGACACCGCCCGGCACTTCGGCGAGGCCGTCGAAGAGAGCATCATCGAGAAGTAGCGTCGACGCAGGCGTCGCGCGACCACCGGTCGGTACGCGCGTTCACGAACTTCGCCCGCCTCTCTCCGTTCGTTTCCCGCCTCGACTACTCCCGCTCCGAGCGTCCGCTTTCGCCGTCCGGCGATGCGTCGACCGGCGTCGGGTCGGGGTCGACCGCCGGCCGGCGTTCGAGTTCCGTCGCGCACCACGGACAGAACCGAACCTCCGGGTCGAGTTCGCCGCCGCAGGCGGGACAGCGCGGTCCGGTCTCGTCCCGTGCGTCGCGGCCGGCGACGTAGTAGGCGTCGAACGTGCTGAGAAACAGCAGGACGAACAGCGGCCCCGTCACCTCGGAGGGAACCTGATCGAGCGTCGCGAACGTGACCGCCGTCGGGTCGGCGAACACCGACAGGAGAACCAGTCCCGCGCCGACGACGAAGGCGAACCACGAGGCGGCGCGTCGCCACTCGCGGAGGTAGACGTGGCCTGCGCCGGCGATACCGACGCTGGCACCCAGCACGCCCACGAACGCGGCCACCATCGCGCGGCGTCGTGTATCCGCCATCGTCCAGTCCCGAAGCGCCCCCCGTGCTTAACTGTCGGGTTTCGCCGTCGCTCTCCGGGCGAAGAAATCGAGAATCGGCTCGGTCGGTCGCCGTGCGTCGAACGCGGCGTCCGGATCAGGCGAGGCCGAGGCTCTCCTCGGCTTCGAGCAGTTCGTGATAGCGGTTGCGGATGGTGACCTCCGAGATGTCGGCCACCTCGCTGACGGCGGCCTGCGTCGTCTTCTCGTTCGTGAGGAGGGCGGCGGCGTAGACGGCCGCGGCGGCGAGGCCGACGGGCGATTTGCCCGAGTGGACGCCCTTCTCCTTGGCGTTCTGCAGCAGTTGGCGCGCGCGCATCTTCGCCTCGTCGGAGAGGCCGAGTTCGGAGCCGAACCGCGGGACGTACTGCTCGGGGTCGGCCGGTTTCACTTCGAGCGAAAGCTCCCGCGCGATGTAGCGGTACGTGCGGGCGACCTCGCTCTTCTCGACGCGGGAGACCTCCGAAATCTCGTCCAGCGAGCGCGGGACGCCGGCCATCCGAGCGGCCGCGTAGACGCAGGAGGTGGCGACGCCCTCGATAGAACGGCCCGGAAGCAGGTCGTCGTCCAGGGCGCGGCGGTAGATGACCGAGGCCGTCTCGCGGACGTTCTCGGGCAGGCCGAGCGCCGACGCCATGCGGTCGATTTCGCCGAGCGCCTGCTTGAGGTTGCGCTCCTTCGAGTCTCTCGTTCGGAAGCGCTCGTTCCACTTGCGCAGGCGCTGCATCTTCTGACGCTGGTTCGACGACAGCGAGTTACCGTACGCGTCGCGGTCGCGCCAGTCGATGTTGGTCGACAGTCCTTTGTCGTGCATCGTGTTCGTCGTCGGCGCGCCGACGCGGGACTTCTGGTCTTTCTCTTGGGAGTCGAACGCGCGCCACTCGGGCCCGCGGTCGACGGAGTCCTCGGTGATGACGAGACCGCAGTCGTCGCAGACCGTCTCGCCGTGTTCGTCGTCGACGACGACGTTACCGGCGCACTCGGGGCAGGTCAGTTCCTCTGCGGCGCTCTCGGATTCGGACTCCGTCTCGGATTCGTCCTCGTCCCGACGGCCCCACTTCTGTCCCATCGACCGCTTCGATCCGCTCTCGTTGGTATCCGCTCGTTCCTCTTTCGTTCTCGCGTTCTGGCGAGTGAAGGTACTCTTCTCACTCATGGATGTAGCGACGAATGCTCCAGAGCGCAGGCACGGCTGGCGAAAAGGCCCGGAGCGTTCCGTACATCACAGACAGAGTATCACTACATAAGACGTTCGGAATCGCTCGCGCGAACGCGGCGCACAGCCCCTCGAATCGTCGTCTGCGAAGGCGTATCTATCATGTTTATATACTCTCGCCGTCGAAACGACCGGAGAACCCGGCGTTCGTTCTCGTGGACTCCTCCCGAGTTCGACTGACGCACGACCTGCATGACAACGGCTATTGATTCGCCCGGGCTATTCGAACCATGGAGAAACTGTTCGCGTCTCCGGCGAAGTACGTACAGGGACGAGGCGTCGCGTCGCAGTTGGGCGACCACGCGAGTTCGCTCGGGGAGTCGGCGCTGCTGCTCGGCGACGAGACGGTTCTGGGTCTCGTCGAGGACTCGGTGACGGCGTCGCTCGAATCCGCCGGGTTCGAGACGCGCGCGGTGACGTTCGACGGCGAGGCGTCGCAGACGGAGATCGAACGGATCGTCGACGTCGCCGAAGCCGAAGGGTCGGACGTCGTCGTCGGGGCCGGCGGCGGCAAGGGAATCGACACGGCGAAAGCGGTCGCCGACGCCACCGGCGCCGCCACCGTCTCGATGCCGACCGTCGCGTCGACCGACGCCCCGACGAGCAGTCTCTCGGTCATCTACTCCGACCACGGCGAGTTCGAGGCCTATCGGTTCTACGACCGCCACCCCGACCTCGTCCTCGTCGACACCGAACTCATCGCCGCCGCGCCGACGCGGTTTTTCGTCTCCGGCATCGGCGACGCGTTGGCGACGTGGTACGAGGCGGACGCCGCCCGACGCGACACCGACGGCGAGAACTTCTTCGGCGGGCGACCGACGCGCGCGGGCACCGCGCTCGCCGAACTCTGCTACGAGACGCTGCAGGACCACGCCGCCTCGGCGGTCGAGGCGGTCGAACGCGACGCCGTCACCGAGAGCGTCGAGGCCGTCACCGAGGCCAACACCCTGCTAAGCGGACTCGGGTTCGAGAACGGCGGCATCGCCGCCGCCCACTCCATTCACAACGGTCTGACGCAACTCGAATCCACGCACGACGCCTCTCACGGCGAGAAGGTGAACGTCGGAACCATCTCGCAGTTGGTGCTCGAAGGCAAACCCGACGGACAGGTCGCGGAGACCATCCGGTTCACGAGCGAACTCGGTCTGCCCGTCACGCTCGCGGAAATCGGCGTCGACGACGTCGAAGCGGCCGACCTCGACGCGGTCGCCGAGGCCGCCTGCGCCGACGACGAGACGATTCACAACGAACCGTTCGCGGTCGAACCGGCGGCCGTCCGCGACGCGATTCTCACCGCGGACGCACTCGGCCACAAGCACGGCGCGAACTGAGCCGAACCGAACGGACCGCCGAAGTATCGAAGAGTCGCCGACGAACCGTTTTATCAGAGGACGACCCCATGGTCGCGTATGACCGACCGAATCGTCTCCCTGGCGCCGAGTGCGACAGCGACGCTCGACGCGATGGGCGCGGCGGACCGCCTCGTCGGCGTCACCGCCCACTGCGACGTCGACGTCGACGCGCCGGTCGTCGGCGGGTGGCTGAACCCCGACTACGACCGACTCGCGGAGTCGGACCCCGACCTCGTCTGCACCAGCGACGCCCTCCAGTCGGACGTCCGCGCGGAACTGCGGGACCGGGGATACGAGGTGTGCCACGTCGAACCCGCGCGACTGGCGGACGTGCTGGAGTCCTTCGAGACACTCGGCGCCGCCGTCGGCCGCCCGGACGCGGGGGAAGCGCTCGCCGCCGACTGCCGGGAGCGACTCGCGGCCGTCGAGGCGCGCACGCCCAACGAACCCGATTCCGCCCCCGTCGTCTACTGCGAGGAGTGGTCGGACCCGCCGATGGCCGCCGGTAACTGGGTGCCCGACGCCGTCGCCGCCGCGGGCGGGCGCTGTCCGTTCGTCGACGCCGGCGACCGCTCGCGCGAAGTCGACCGGGAGGCGGTCGAGCGCGCCGACCCGGACCACGTCGTCTTGCACCTCTGCGGCCGCGGCGACCGCGTCTCTCCCGAATCGTTCCGCGACCGCAGGTGGGACGTCGATGCAGCGGTGCACGTCCTCGACGACTCCCTCCTGAACCAGCCGAGTCCCCGACTCGTCGAGGGTATCGAGGCGCTCGCCGACCTGCTCCACCCACCGGGCGCGTAGCGACACGCCCAATGCGGTCGCCTCGTACCTCCGGGTATGCATGTTGCAGTCGGCAGCAGCAACCCGGTCAAGCGCGACGCGACCGTCCGCGTTTTCCCCGAGGCGACGGTCGCGGCCGAACCCGTCCCCTCCGGCGTCGGCGAGCAACCCACGGGCCACGCCGAGACCCGAACCGGCGCGGAGAACCGCGCGGAGGCGTGTCTCGACGCGGGCACGTACGACCTCGGCGTCGGTATCGAGGGCGGCGTCGCCCGCTTCGAGGGCCGCGAGGACCTGTTTCTCGTCATGTGGGCCGCGGTCACCGACGGCGACCGCTGGGGCCGCGGGGCGGGGCCGAGCCTCCGACTCCCGGACGAAATATCCGAGCGAGTCGCGGCGGGCGAGGAACTCGGCCCCGTGATGGACGACGTGCTGGGGACGAACGACGTGGCGAAAAAGCAAGGCGCAGCGGGCGCGTTCACCGGCGGGAAACTGTCGCGGACGGACGCGCTCGAATCGGCCGTCGTCGCCGCCGCCGCGCCGTTCCTCTGCGAGTTGTACTGACGCCGACGCTCAGTCCAGTTCGGCCGGCTCCGCCTCGCGGCTCTCGCGGACCTCTTTGCTCTCCTCGACGGCCGTCGTCAGCGAGACGTTCAGCCCGACCATCGAGGCGTAGCCACCGATGACCGTGACGATGTTCTTCACCGCGTGGTCGAGGACGGCCGCGCCGAGCGCCAACTCCGGCGAGATGCCGGTCAGGCCGATGACGAGGAGCGTGAACGCGCCCTCGTAGAGGCCGACGCCGCCCGGCGAGAGCGGCAGCACCTTCGCGAGGTTGCCGACGCTGACCGCGAAGAAACACACCGAGACGAACTCTATCGGCGCCAGACCGGGGTCGAACGCCGCGAGGACGAGCATCGCCGTCGCCACGTCGAGCATCCAGATGCCGAGGCTGGAGACGCCGATGCGGGCGAACCCGCGGCGCGTCCCGGCGACGGCCTGCAGGTCGTCCACGAAGCGTTGGACGATTTCGGCGACGAACTCCGCGTAGGAGTCCGAACTCGCCCGGTGGACGAGTCGGCCGGCGAGGTTGCCGTCCGACTGCGCGGAGGCGACGATGACCGCCACCGCGAGGATGGCTGCGAGGGCGACGCCGACGGCGACGAGGACGGCGACCTGTCCGGCCCCCTCCGCGCCGACGACGGTCTGCGCCAGTTCGGCGGTCTGTCCGGTGGCGGTGTAGCCCACGAGGACGACGCCCGCGAGCGCCGTGATGGTGAGCAGGTCGAAGACGCGCTCGGCCGCCAGCGAGGCGAAGCCCGAGGGGTACGGGATGCCGCGGCGGGCCTTCACGATGTACGCGCGGATGACGTCACCCAGTCGCGCCGGGAACACGAGGTTGCCGGTCTGGCTGATGAACACCGCGCCGGTCAGGAACGACGCCTTCTCTTTGAACCCCAACTCGGCGAGGATGTCGCGGTAGCGCACCCCGCGAACGGGCCACGAAACCAGGTACACGAGGGCCGCGACGGCGACGAGGACGGGGTCGGCGGCCTGCATCTGGTTGACGACGGCGCCGAAGCTGATGTACTGCGTCATCAACAGCAGCGCGAGAATCGTCAGAATCGCGCCAGCGGCCATCGCGACGCGTTGCGTCACGCGCGGTTTGACGGCGACCTGCCACCACGTCCGGACGATCTGACTGCCCATCCCGAACACGTCGCGGACGAGGTCGACTTTCGTGTCGCCCTTCGGCGTCCAGTCGACCGGGAACTCGTCGACGCGGTAGCCGGCGCGCTGAGCGCGGACGAGCATCTCCGTGTCCCAGAACCAGTGTTCGTCCTCCACCTGCGTCCGCAGGTCCTCGAACACCTCGCGGCTGAACGCCTTGAATCCGCACTGGTGGTCGCGGAGCGACGACCCGAGGAAGAGACGCACGAGGAGGTTGAACGCGCGACTCGGCACGCCCCGCTTGGCCGGGCGGTCGGCGACGCGTCCGGGCATCCAGCGTGACCCGGTGGCCACGTCGTACCGGCCGGACCGAACGCGGTCGACAAGTTCTTCGAGGTGGTTCATGTCCGTCGCGAGGTCGGTGTCGAAGTAGACGAGCACCTCCCCGTTCGCGGCGGCGAAGGCGTGTTCGAGCGCGCCGCCGCGCCCGAGTCGCTCGTCGCTGTGAAAGTGTCTCACTCGGTCGTCGTTGGCGGCCATCTGCTCGGCCAGTTCCGGCGTGCGGTCGTCGCAGCCGTCCTCGGCCACGATGACCTCGAACGAGTCTGCGGGAAGAAACGACGACAGCGTCCTGAGCGTCTCTCCCACCGTCTGCTCGATGGTGTCCTCCTCGTTGTAGGCGGGGAGAACGACGCTCACTTCTGTCACCGACTGCTCGGTGGTCGGGCGACCCATTGCCTCTCTATTCGGCCACGACCCCGTATGTAGTTTCTGGCTTCCGACGAGCGTGATCACCCGTCTCACCCCCGGTAGCGTCTCTCTACGGCGTGATACTCACGATTAGGTGGATGTTAGACGACCGTACCGCCGCGCCGCCGGTGACCGTCGACGTCGACCGCGTGTAGGGGCGAAATCGGGAGCCTGCGGTCTGTTAAGCTCCCGTACCAAACCCCTCATACCGGTCTCACCCCTTCGTAGAGGTATGAGCGCAACCGCGTCCACCGCCGACCCCGTCGCAAACCTCTCGGAGAAACAGCAGAGCATCCTCCAGTACCTCCGCACGAACGCCGCAGAGCAGACGTACTTCAAATCCCGCCTCATCGCCGAGGAACTGGGCCTCTCCGCGAAGGAAGTCGGCGCGAACATGCGCGCTATCATCGACGGCGAACACGACGTGACCATCGAGAAGTGGGGCTACTCCTCCGGAACGACGTGGAAAGTCACCGTCTGAACGGACGCTAGACGTCCGTACCACTCGGACGGTCGCCGCTCCGGGACCGACGCGGTTCAGCGCGGGTTCGGCGCGGACGGCCGCGCCGCCGGACCGTCGCCTCCGTCCCGGTCCCCGCGACCGCTCGGCTCTTCGACCGCGGTTCGCTCCGCTTGCCGTCGAGCGGTCGCTCTCTTTTTATCGTAGAATCGAACGAACGGCGAGCGGAGGCGCCGGACCGGGCGGCGGTTCGATTCGGACCCGCGCCCGCTCAGGGGTTGTAGCTGATGAAACTCGCGGCGTCGTCCGCCAGCGAGACGGCCGCCGGGTCGAACGAGTCGGCGTAGCGAACCAACAACGTGATGAGCGTCTCCGGTCGGACGACGGTGTAGCCGTTCTCGCGGGAGAGAAGTCCCGCCTCGTCGAGTTTCCGGGCATAGTTGCTCACCGTCGCGCGCGAGACGTCGAGTTCCGCGGCGAGCGCCGACCCGGTGGCGTCGGGGTTTCGGAGGAGGGCGACGAGCATCCCGCGCGGCGTGTCGCGGCGGAGATACCCCAGCGCCGTCTGCTCGAAGGGGGTGAACCGCTCGGCGGGGAAGAAGCGCTTGTAGTCGCCGTCGCGGCTGAACTCCACGACACCGTCGTCGACGAGGCGCCGCAGGTGATACTGAGTCTCGCCGGTTCCGAGCCGTAGGTCGTCGCGAACCTTCGAGAAATGCGCGCCCGGCGTCGAGGCGACGTAGCCGACGATGGCGTCGCGCGCGTCGCTACCCGACTCCGGGGTACCCTCTTCGTCGGACTCGGCCGCTCCGAGTCCAGCGAACGGCGTCGCCGCCCCGAGGGCCGCGAAGCGTCGGAGGGTCGCGCGTTTCTCTTCGTCTACGCCTCGGTTCGTCATCGGTTCTCGTCCTCAATACGACGGTTAGCGGTCAAAAGCTCTTCGCTCCGACGGATCACGGCCGACATATCTCTTTTCGTGAGATTTATCGCCGGTAGCGCGCTCTTACCGGCTCTTCGAATTTCGGAAAAAACGGTCGACGGCGCGGCACTCAGAGTTTCACAGCTCTTTTTCCGTCTCGCGCTGCTCCTCGTCGGCGTCGTCGGAACCGCTCGCGGATTCGGCGTCTTCCTCGTCGGCCTCGGCGACCACTTCGTCCGGGTCCTTGATGTCGGATTTGTCCGCCGCGTCCGCTTCGGCGACGACTTCGTCCGCGCTCTTCATGCCGGGGTCCGACCCCTCCTTGATGGCCTGGGCCTCCTGTTCGAGTTCCTCGACGTTCATCTCGGCCGCCTCGTCTATCTGGCCGAGTATCTCCTCGATGTCGTCGAGGCCGATGAGTTCGCGCGTCTCCTCGTCGAACTCTAGGCTGTCGAGACCGGCCTGTTCCTGCACGTCGGAGTTGCTCAACTGCCGGCCGTAGCGGCCGAGGAGGCTCGTGAGTTCCTGCGGGAGGACGAACGTCGTCGACTCGCCTTGGCCGATCTGTTCGAGCGTCTCCATTCCTTTCTCGATGATGGCGCGTTCGCCCATCGACTCGGCGGACTTCGCGCGGAGGACCGTCGAGATGGCGTCACCCTGCGCTTCGAGAATCTGACTCTGCTTTTCACCCTGCGCACGGATGATGTTCGACTGCTTCTCACCCTCGGCCTCTTCGACGGCGGAGCGCCGTTCACCCTGCGCCTCGAGAATCATGGCGCGGCGGCGACGCTCGGCGGACGTCTGCTGCTCCATCGCCTGCTGGACGTCCTGGGAGGGGTTCACTTCGCGGACTTCGACGCTCTCGACGCGGACGCCCCACTCGTCGGTGGGTTCGTCCAGTTCCTTGCGGATTCGCGCGTTTATCTCCTGTCGCTTGTTCAGCGTGTCGTCGAGTTCCATGTCGCCGAGGACGGCCCGGAGCGTCGTCTGCGCGAGGTTGGAGACGGCGCGCTTGTAGTCGTCGACCTCCAGAAAAGCCTTCCGCGCGTCCATCACCTTGATGTAGACGACGGCGTCGGCGGTGACAGGCGAGTTGTCGCGGGTGATGGCCTCCTGACGCGGCACGTCGAGCGTCTGCGTCCGCATGTCGAACGCGTACGTCCGCGAGACGAACGGCGGGATGAAGTTGATACCTGGTTCGAGCAGTTTCCGGTACTCGCCGAACACCGTAAGCGCCTTCTTCTCGTAAGCGTCGACGATTTCGACCATCTGGTAGACGGTCACGATGGCGAGGAGGAGCACCAACAAGCCGACGGCGTAGGCTCCGAACGCCGCCGCCTGTAGTGCCACGGGGTCCACTAGCATAGTCGGTGATTAGTGTGTCGGCCAAATAAGGCTTCGCACACCACGGCCGCGTACGACGTTCGCGCCGCGTCTCCGTCGCGCGTTCAGGCGCGTTCGGTTTCGGTCTCCGTCTCGGTCGTCTCCTCCCGCCGTTCGCCGTCGTCATCGTCATCGTCGCGGTTCTCCCGTCGCCGACGCTCCCGTTCGAGTTCCCGGTCGATATCGTCCAACCCGCCGTCGAGCGATTCGACAGTGATGACGTTGCCGCCGCCGGGGTCGACGACGATGACCTCGCTCCCCTCGGAAATCTCGCCGCTCACCGACCGGGCCGCGTAGTAGGGGTTGAACCCGCCGCCCTCGTCCAGTTTCACCTCGCCCTCCGTCGGCGTCACGCGCTCCGTGACGCGCGCGGTGCGCCCGCGGAGCGACGCCGAGTCGCTGGTCTTTCCGCTTCCCTTGCCGCCGTAGAGGTCGAGTTCGCGGTAGCCGTACAGCGCGAGGGCGCCGAACACGAGCACGAGAACCCCGAGGACGACGGGGCTGGCCGCCGGGCCGAGCAGGAGGCCGACCAATCCGGCGGCCAACAGCGCGACGCCGAGGACGACGAGGTGCGCCCCCGGCGCCAGCGCCTCGGCGAGGGAGACGCCAACGCCCGCGACGACGAGCAGGTACGGCAGAAGCTCTGGCGGGATAACGGGCTGGAGGAACGCCGTGAGCGGCGACCGGAGCATAGGGGACCTAGGGAAGGAGGTCGATTAAGCGTTGTCACGTCGCACGGGTGGAGACGGGCGGTCGCGTCGGGCGGCGACGGTCGCACCCGCACTGCGAACCAATCACGCAGCGGCCACCGTCGCCTCCGCCTCGACGGTGCCGTCGCGGACGAACCGGACGAACTCGTCGCCCCGGAGCACGAGCGTCGCGCTTTCGGCGTCGTCGGGGACGGAGAAGACGACCCACACCTCCCGCGGGTCGTCCGGGGCGAACAGCCCTCCTTGGTCGAAGCCGACGACGCCGTCCAGCGGCTGGTGGCCGTACCGCTCGCCGGCGACCTCCAGCGCCAGCGACGACTCGTCCATCGAGAGCGGCGACGACCCGACGTTGCTCACGTTCATCCGCACGAGGACGAACGTCTCGTTCGGCGGCGCGTCGTAGGTGGTTCCGTTCACCGTCAGCGACTCGGCCGTCCGCGCGTTCCACCGCACCTCTGCCGTCGCGTTCGCCCCGGCCGTCGAGAGCGCCGAAACCGCGAGGTCGCCCCCGCCGCCGGCCCCGCCGATGGCCGGGAGTCCGAGCGCCGGGCCGACGGCCGACCCGAGCAGGAAGACGACGAGGACGACGAGCGCCGCCGGAAGGACGACGTTCGGCCGCGGTAGACTCGTCAGCGGGCCGGGGAGCGCGCCCGCGATGTCCCGCCCGCCGTCGTCCCCGCCTCCGTCCGCGCCGTCGCCGGACTCACCCGAGTTCCCGGCGGCCGCATCGGCCGGGGTCTTCGAGGTCGAATTCGATTTTGGCTCCGGGTCCCGGTTCGCTCCGTCGGGGCCTCCTTCACCGTCCTCGTCTCCACCGTCACCTCCACCTCCGTCGCCGCCGACCGGCAACCGGTCGAGGAGCGCCGCGAAGTCGAACGGAAGCGCCTCGGGGACCGGGACGCCGTACGAGCGCAGGGTGGCGAGCAGTCGGTCCAGCGGTCCGTGGTCGCCCCCGCCGGTGTAGGTCCGGAGGACGTGCTCGAAGCCGCCCTCCTCGACGGTTCCGGCGAGCGTCTCGCGATCCAAGAGGTGGATGCCCTTCGACTCGGCTATCTCCCTGGCCTCGCCGGCGTAGGCACCCTGCGTCGCCACGACGGCCACGTCGATGCCCTTCTTGCGGCAGAAGCCGACGAACCGCTTCACGTGCTGGGTCGACACGTGCGACTCCGCCGTCGGGAAGACGTACAGGACGCCCCGCTTGCCGTCGCCGCGCCGTCCGACGATGAAGTACGTCTCGTCGGGGCGCTGCTTGACCGAGGTGTCCCACCCTCGCTCGTCCCACAGGTCGGCCAGGAAGGAGACGAACGCCTCCGGTTCCAGTTCCGGTAGGTTCTCCATCAGTGCTCCCCCCGTTCGTTCGAGTCGCGTGTGTCCATCATTCGTCGTCCTCCCCCGTCGTTCCGCGCGCGAACAGCCCTGCCGCCGCCAGAATCGCCGCGACGGCGACGGCCGGTGACAGCGGTACGCCCGTCCCGGAGGTGCCGTCGGACGGCCCCAGCGGCGTCTCCGACAGCACCGGGTAGGGCGTCGCCGTCGGGGCCGACGTGGCCGCGACCGTCGCAGTCGGCGTCCCCGTCGCGGCCGCCGGCGTCTCGGTCGGCGGCGACTCGAAGGCGACGCGCGCGGTGTCGCCGACGACTCGTCCCGACCGGGTGTACTCGCTGTCGTTCCGCGAGTACGCCGCGTCGCCGTCCGAGTCGTTCACGAGTTCGGCGCGGAGCGTCTGCTCCTCGTACAACGGGAGCGACAGACCCGCGCTGACGTTCTCGTGTCGCCCCGGCGCGAGGTAGTCCGAACGGCCGACGCCGTTCCCGTCCGCGTCGTGGATGCGGACGAACCCGCCCTCGGGCGCTTCGACGAACGCGAGGGTTACCGCGGCGTCGCGGGCGGACTGGTCGTCGAACCGAACGGTCGCGTTCGGGGCGACGAGCGTCACCTCCTGGGCCGTTCCCGGGTAGAACTCGTCCGTCCACAGCGTCGCGGTCACGCCGCGCGTCACGCCGTAGAGGTCGATGGTCGTCTCGTACTCGCGGTTCGCGTCCACCGTGGCCTCGCTAATGAGGAGGAACGCGTCGGGCCGCGGCGACCGGAGGCGAACCTCCAGCGTCGCGTTCGGCGCGCGCGTCGTCTCCCCGCGGACGACGAACGTGTCGTTCTCCCACGGGTACTGCACCGTGTCGTTCACCGGTTCGAGCGACGCCTCGGCCTCGACGAGTCGGAACGTCGTCGCCGCGACGACGGTGTCCTCCTCGACCAGTCCGTTCGCCGCGGTGAGCGTCAGGCGCGCCTCGTACTCGTTGCGTTCAGGGCGGTCCTCGTCGGCTTCGACCGCGGAGGTGTCCCAGACGAAGTACACCGTGCCGTCCTCGAAGGCGGGGAGGACGGTGACGTTCGCCTCGTCGTCCAGTCCCGCGGTGTACGCGCCCGAGTCGCTGTTCGGGGCGGGCGACACCTGCGAGACGGACCACTCGACGCCGTTCGCCGCCGCGCCGCCGGTCAGGTTCTCGACGTTCAGCGCCGACTCCAGCCCCGACTCTTCGACGCGCATCACGGCGTAGTCGCCGACGGCGACGACGTTCGAGTCGGACATCACGTCGGTGAGCGCCCCGACGTCCGCATCGTCGCCGTCGGCGCCGGTGGCGTACTCGGTCACCTCGAACTCGGCGGGCGCGACGAACGACTCGGCGCGCATCTCCTCGCGGGGTTCGACGGTGAGCGTCGCCACGGCGCGTTCGTCGCCGTCGACGCTGACGTTCATCAGGTACCGCGACGGCATGAGCGACTTCGAGAGCGGTTTCGACAGGAGCGTCGCGTCGCCGCCCTCGACGAACTCGTCGGGGTCGGCGGCCGTCGACGCGTAGGTGTCGATGGTCACCTCGTCGGTGCCGCTCCCACCGAGGGCGACGATGAGGTGGAAACCGCTGCCGGGTTCGCCGACGGTGACGTTCGCCGGGCCGGAGTGGCTGACGGTGAACGTCACCTCGTCGCCGCGGGTGACGGTCAGGTCGCCGCCGATGGAGGCGGAGGCGGCGTCGGCGGCGAAGACGGCGGGCGCGTCGGCGTCCGTGTCGGGGACGACCGACCGCGTCCGCTCGTCGGGCGGGAGGGCGAGTGCGGGGGCGGCGGTGGCGACGAGCAGGAGCGCCGCGACCAGCGCCGCGAGGGGGCGTATCGGATGCATCGGGGCGGCAGTTACCCCTCTCTACCCGGTATCCAGCATAAAAGACTACGGTCGAGTACTCAGAACTGATAATCTCGGTGTCCGACAGGACGTCTCGGAGGTTCCGCCCGGCGCGGCCCTCTCAGAGCAGTGTGGCGACCAGCGCCACGGTGGCCAGCGCGCCCAGCACGACGAAGAGGACGTTCTCCGGGGTCGGCGACCCCGGTTCGAGCGGTCCGAGCGGCGGGCGGTCCTCGCCGACGGCCTCCGCGATGCCCACCTCGTCGTCTCCGTCGTCGCGGGCGTCCGGACCGTGGTCTCCGTTCTCGGCGTCGTTGCGGCGGTCCTCTCTCGGGTCGGCGGGCGCGCGGGTCGGGTCGCCGCGCCGGTCGGCGTGGGCGTCGACGTCGTCCCGTCGGTCGTCGCCGTCGTCGCGCGTGTCCATCGAGTCGACCTAGGCGACGGGTCGGCAAAGGCCTACCGACCCGCTCCGTTCGGGACGCCCCGCGGCCGTTCAGTTCCCGGGCCGCTCTCTCGCCGAGCGAATCCGGTCGGACTCGTGTTTGATGACGTTGCCCTCGTAGACGATGCCGCGCTCGGCGTGCAGGGTGATTTCGGTACCGGCGGCGACGCTGTTGGGGATGGGGGCGCCCGAAATCATCGGGAGGTCGAGTTCGCGGGCGACCAGCGCGGGGTACCCCGTCATGCCCGGGCGGGCGTCGATGATGCCGCCGAGTTTCTTCGCGTCGCCGTCGAACTCGCCGTCGAAGGCGGCGGTGAGAGCGAGCAGCGCCCCCTCCGGGACGTCCGAGAGGTCGCCGTCGTCGGAGACGGCCAGCGGTCCGGCGACCCGGCCGCCAACGACCTTCCGCCCCGTCGCGACGGCCTCGGCGGCGACGTGGACCTTCAGCATGTTCGTCGTGTTCGTCCCCTCCAGTTCGGTCATCATCCCCGAGAGGACGACGAGCGTGTCGCCGGAGGCGGCCACGTCGGCGTCGAGGGCCGCGTCGACGGCGTCGTCCATGATGTCGTTGATGCCGTTGCGGTAGTCGGCGTACTTCGGGATGACGCCCCACGAGAGCGTGAGTTGGCGGCGCACGCGGTCGTTCGGCGTCGTGGCGACGACGGGCACGCTGGGGCGGAACTTCGCCGTCTTTCGGGCGGTGTACCCCGACTCCGAGGCGGCGACGATGGCGCTGGCGTTCACGTCGCGCGAGAGATAGCGCGCCGAGCGAGCGAGCGCCTCCGTCCGCGACTCGCCTTCGGCGACGGGGACGTGCTGTTCTTGATTCTCGGCGTACTCCTCGCTGGACTCGACCTGTCGGACGATGCGGTCCATCGTCTGGACGACGCGCACCGGGTTGTCGCCGATGGCCGTCTCGCCCGACAGCATCACGGCGTCGGTGCCGTCGAGGACGGCGTTGGCTACGTCGGAGGCCTCCGCGCGCGTCGGCCGCCGGGAGTGGACCATCGAGTCGAGCATCTCCGTCGCCGTGATGACTGGGGTCCCCGTCGCGTGGCACTTCCGAATGATGCGCTTTTGGATGATGGGCACCTCTTCGAGCGGCATCTCCACCCCGAGGTCGCCGCGGGCGACCATCACGCCGTAGGACGCCTCGATTATTTCGTCGAGGTTCTCGACGGCCCCCGCTCGCTCTATCTTGGCGACGACGGGGATGTCGGCGCCGAGGTTTTCGAGGGCGTCGCTGATGGTGTAGATGTCCTCGGCGGAGCGCACGAACGAGGCGGCCACGAAGTCCGCCCGCTTCTCGGCGGCGACTTCGAGTTCGCGCTGGTCGCCTTCCGTGATGAGGTCGATGTCGAGTTTGACGCCCGGGAGATTGACGCCCTTCCGCGCCCCGAGTTCCCCGCCCGACTCGATGCGCGCGATGACGGCGTCGCCCTCGACGCGTTTGACCGTCGCCTCGATGCGGCCGTCGTCGAGCAGGATGGTGTCGCCCGCCTCGGCGGCCGAGATGGAGTACGAGAGGCCCACCTCTTCCGGCGTCGCGTCCTCACCCTCGAGGAAGCGGACTTCGCTCCCGGTGTCGAGGCGGATGGAGCCGTCGATGGGGGCGGTCCGGACTTCCGGTCCCTGCAGGTCGACCATCGCGGCCAGCGGTTCCGTGGTTGCGTCGTCGACGGTGCGAATGCGGTCTATCACTTCCTCTCGGTGCTCCGGCGTGCCGTGGCTGGCGTTCAGGCGCGCGACGCTCATACCGGCGTCGGACAGCGCCCGAATCGTCGCTCGGTCGTCGGAGGCGGGACCGAGCGTACAGACGATTTTCGCATTTCTCATGGCAGCGACTACAGGGCAACGCATAAAAAAGCCCGACGATGCCACTACTTCCGTGGTAAAAATAATCACCGTTACGGCTCGGGTCTCTCGGGGACCCCTCCGCCCCGCCGTCACGCTTTAGCGCCGCGCGGGAGACAGCGGGAGGCGTGCAGCACATCACGGACGACATCGTCGGCAAGCGCGTCGTCGGTCCCGACGGCGAGCGCATCGGCAAGGTGACGGGTGTACAGGACGGCAAGGCGATGCTGAAGGCCGAGACGGGCGTCGCCGCCGAGATGGAGGACGCCCTCAGCGGCGCGGACGACGAGACGCTCTCGGTCACCGCCGACCAAGTGGTCGAGGTGACCGACGAGGAAGTGCACGTCTCGCGCCCCTGAGAGACTCAGGCCGCGTCGACGACTACCGGACGCGCGTCCCCGGTTCGGCGTCGCCGTGGGTCGTCAGCAGGTCCGCCTCTTCGCCCGCGGCCAGCACCATCCCGTTCGACTCGACGCCGAACAGTTCGGCCTTCTCCAGGTTGGCCACGACGACCACCTTCTTTCCGGGCAGTTCCGAGAGGTCGTGGAGCTGTTTCAGCCCCGCCACGATCTGACGCTCCTCGAACCCGACGTCGACGGTGAGTTTCGCCAGTTTGTCCGCGCCGTCGATGCCCTCGGCGTCGAGAATCTCGGCGACGCGGAGGTCGAGGTCCTGGAACTCCTCGAAGCCGATACGGTCCTCGACGAGCGGTTCGAAGTCGCCGCTCGCGTCCGCGTCTCCCCCGCCGCTCCCGGCGTCGTCGGACTCGCCCGCGTCGCCGTCTTCGTCGTCCGCCTTGGTCTCCGCGACGCGCGCTTCGAGCTTCTCGTTGAGTTCCTCGACGCGCTCTTCGTCTATCTTCTCGAACAGTTCGGAGGGCTCGCCGAAGGACGCCGCGGGCGCGTCGAGGGCGGCGTCGACGCCAACCTCGTGGACGTCCCCGTCCTCGTTCAGGTCCGCCCAGAGGCGTTCGGCCTTCGTCGGCGCGATGGGTTCGAAGAGGACGCCGACGGCCTTCGCCACCTGCACGCAGTCGCGGATGACCCGCTCTTTCTCCTCGCCGTCGTCGAGTTTCCATGGTTCGTTTCGCTGGATGTACTCGTTGCCGAACTGCGCGAGTCGGACGGCGGCGTTTCCGACTTCGCGGACGGAGTAGTCGTTGACGCCCGCGCGGAACTCCTCGATGGCCTCCTCAATGCGGTCGCGCACCTCCTCCGATAGCTCCGCCTCGGGCGTCCCCTCGTACTCGCGGTGGGCGAACAGCAGCGACCGGTAGAGGAAATTTCCGACGGTGCCGACGAGTTCGTTGTTCACCCGGTCGCGGAACTTCTCCCACGAGAAGTCGACGTCCTGCTGGAACCCGCCGTTGGTGGCGAGGTAGTAGCGGATGAGCGCCGGGGCGAAGCCCTCGTCCAGATACTCGTCGGCCCAGACGGCGCGGTTGCGCGACGTGGAGAAGCCCTTGCCGTTCAGCGTGATGAACCCGGAGGCCATCACGGCGCGGGGTTCGACGTACCCCGTCGCGCGCAGCATCGCCGGCCAGAAGACGGTGTGGTGCTGGATGATGTCGCGACCGATGATGTGGACGACGTCGCCCTCCTCGCGCCACGCCTTCTCCCAGTCGAAGACGTCCGCGCCGACTCGCTCGGAGTACTGCTTGGTGGAGGAGATGTACTCGATGGGGGCGTCGACCCAGACGTAGAGGACCAGGTCGTCTTCGGTGTCGCCCGGGTAGTCGATACCCCAGTCCATGTCGCGAGTGATACACCAGTCCTGCAGTTCGCCCTCGATCCACTCGCGGGGCTGGTTCTGGGCGTTCGAGGTTCCTTCCAACCGGTCGATGAACTCCTTCAGGTAGTCCTGCAGTTCGGAGACGCGGAAGAAGCGGTGGCTCCGCTCGCGGTACTCGGCGGGGTTGCCCGTCAGCGTCGACTCGGGGTCCTCTATCTCGCCGGGTTCGAGGTGGCGGCCGCACCCCTCGTCGCACTCGTCGCCGCGGGCGTGCGCGCCGCAGTAGGGGCAGGTGCCCTCGACGTAGCGGTCGGGGAGCCACTGGTCGGCCTCGGGGTCGTAGGCGATCGGAATCTCCTTCTCGTAGAGGTAGCCCTCCTCTTCGAGGGTGCGGACGAGGTCGGTCGTCAACTCCGTGTTCGTCTCGTCGTGGGTGTGCCCGTAGTTGTCGAACTCGATGTCGAACTTCGGGAACGCCTCCTCGTACTGTTCGTGGTGGCGGAGGGCGAACTCCTCGGGCGTGACGCCCTCCTTCTCGGCGTTGACGGCGACGGGCGTGCCGTGCATGTCGGACCCGCTGACGAACGCCGTCTCCTGGCCGAGTCGTTTCAGCGCGCGACTGTAGACGTCGCCGCCGACGTACGTCCGGAGGTGGCCGATGTGCAGGTCGCCGTTCGCGTACGGCAACCCGCAGGTCACCACCGCCGGGTGCTCCGTGGGGAACGGTTCGTGGCTCATAATCGTGTCTGGTGGTTCGGAGGGGCGAGGCCTAAATCCCGTCGGGTTCGTTCGCTTCCCTCACTCCCCGACGACTTCCCGCTCGCTTGCGCTCGCGGGAATCCCGTCGGGTTCGCTCGGACTCGCTTCGTTCGTCCTCGGTCCCCGACACCGAACGGGGCCGCGCGGACGGCCGACACCACCGCGGTTTTGGCGGGCGGTCTCGAACCGCCGGGCATGGAACTCGCGTCCGCCGCCCTCGGGTTCGGTGCCGTCGTCGCCCTGCTGCTGTGCAGCGCCTTCTTCTCCAGTTCCGAGACGGCCATCTTCTCGCTTCCGGCCGCGTGGGTGGACGAACGCGCCGCGACGGGCGACCGTCGCGCGACGACGCTGAAACGCCTGCGCCAGGACCCGCACCGACTGCTCGTCACCATCCTCGTCGGAAACAACCTCGTGAACGTGGCGATTTCGAGCATCGTGACGGTACTGCTCGTTGAGCGGTTCTCGGCGGGCGTCGCCGTCTCCGCCGCGACGCTTCTCGTCGGCACCGTCGTCCTCGTTTTCGGCGAAATCGTGCCGAAGTCCTACGGCCTCGGCAACGCGCGGCGCTGGTCGCTCGTCGTGGCGGGCCCCGTCTCCCTCGTCGAACGCGCCATCTCGCCGCTGGTCTCGCTGTTCGACGCGCTGACTCGGCGGCTGACGGCGTGGCTCGGCGGCGAGTCGGACATCGAGAAATCGTACACCGAGTGACCGGTCGCGGGCCGCGCCTCAGTCCGCGTTCGGTCGCATCCCGGTCGGTACGGAAAGTCGCTCACGGGGCAGCGCCGCTCGCGAGCGACGAACGGCGACGAACTTCCCCGGCGGGCCGCCCGGAGGAGACGGAGTTACGCCGCGCGGCCGGTCAGAACAGCGTCGACAGCGCCTCGACGCCGACGAGCGTCACTATCAGTCGCCCGACGCTTCCGACGAACGTGGCGGCGGCGAACTTCACATAGTCCTCTTCGAGGACCGAGAAGGCGTAGATGGAGAGGGTGTCGGGGAATGCCGGAACGCAGAGCGCCGCGGCGAGGCCGGCGTACCCCCACGTCTGGGCTATCTCCAGCGTCTTCTCCTCGGTCCACTCCATGATGCCGAAGCGCGACTCCCGGAGTTTCCGCTCGACGAACCCGGAGTTCTTCGCCTCCTGGCCGATGTGGAACGCGAAGACGCTCCCCGCCGCCTTGCCAACGCCGCTGACGAGAATGATGACCGCGTACCGCGCGTTCTGCGAGAGCCCCAACTCGAGCGGCGCCAGGAGGACGACTTCGCTCACGCCGGGGAGTGCGAACGCGATGAGAAACGAGTAGACGAAGATGATGACCAGCCCGAACCATCCGGTCGCCGTCTCGACGACCGACCGCAGACCGAGGTTCGGAAACAGCCCCCCGATGCCGCTCGCCGCGAAGTCGGCAACTGCGCCGGCGAGCGAGGGTGAACTCGGAATCGACGACAGCGCGTCGAGGGCGGCGACGAGGGACACGGCTATCGGTCTCTCCCGGACGAGAGGACGTAAGTCTTGAGATTCGGCCCACGCTCGGGGCGCTTCGGAGCGTCGAGATCAGCGGACCGCGTCGAGGTCGGCGAGGAACGACGAGAGCGAATCACGCGTGACGTGCGGCATGCAGACGACGCGGAGGAGGTCCGACCCGGTGCGCGAGACGCGCCACCCTCGTTCGCGGAGGGCCTCGAAGAGGGGGCCGGGCACGTCGGCGGCGACGAGGGGGAGTTCGGGGTCCACCACCTCGATTCCCCGCCCCCGCAGTTCGCCGGCGAACCACGCGGCGAGGTCCGCGGCGCGTTCGTACTCGCGGCGGTAGCCGTCGGGCCACAGAGCGTCCATCGCGGCGGCGGCGGAGGCGACGCCCGCGCCGCTTCTGGTGCCGGTGAGCGTCGCCTGCGACGTCGATTCGAGGTACGGCGTCTCGACGGCCAGCGCGTCCAGTCCCGCGCGCTCGCGGAACAGGAGACCGCCGGCCGGGATGCACGCCCGCCCGCACTTGTGCGGGTCGACGGTGAGCGAGTCGATGGGCGCGTGCGCGAAACTCCACGCCGTCTCGGCGAACGGGAGGAGGAAGCCGCCCCACGCGGCGTCGACGTGGCAGAACGCGCCGGCGTCGTGCGCGATGTCGACCAGGTTCGGGATGGGGTCGACGCGCCCGAACTCCGTGCTGCCGGCGACGCCGACGACCAGCACGGTGTCGTCGTCGACGGCGGCGCGCACGGCGTCGAGGTCGGCGCGATGGTCCGCGTCGGTGGGGACGAGGCGGAGTTCGACGCCGAGCACGTCGGCCGCCTTGTTGAACGAGAAGTGCGCGCTCTCGGGGGCGACGACGTTGGGATTCGACGTCCGGTCTCGGCTTCGGTTCCGCGCCGCGCGGACGGCCTGGATGTTCGCCTCGGTGCCGCCGCTGGTGACGTAGCCGTTCGGGTCCGAGAGGCCGGCTATCTCGCCGAGGGTGTCGACGGCGTCGGCCTCCAACGTGGCCACCTCCTCGTACGTCGCGGGGTCGCCGGGGTTGGTGGCGAGGAATCGCTCCGCCGCGTCGCGCGCCGCGGGGTGCGGTTCGGTGCACATCGACGAGAGAACGCGGTCGAACGTCTGCGGCGCGGACCGCTGCATAGTCCCCGAGTGGGCGCCGCGGCGTTTATCAATTCCGTTGTACGTCGGCGGGGGAGCGACCGATTCCCGCCGTCCGAGTTGACCTCAGCGCACCGAGTCGAGCACGAGTCGCTGCTCCTCCCGCTTGACCTCGTGTTGCACGTCGCGGACGGCGTCGATGTTCGCCGAGATGGAGGAGACGCCCTCGTTGACGAGGAACTGGACCATCTGCGGTTTCGACGCCGCCTGCCCGCAGATGCTCGTCTTCACGTCCAACTCCCTGCACGTCTCGATGGTGTCGCCGATGAGTTTCAACACGGCGGGGTGGAGTTCGTCGAACCGGCCGGCGACGTTCTCGTTGTTCCGGTCGACGGCGAGGGTGTACTGCGTGAGGTCGTTCGTCCCGAACGAGACGAAGTCGAGTCCCGCTTCGGCCATCTCCTCGACGCCGAGCGCCGAGGCGGGCGTCTCTATCATCACGCCCCACTCGCGCTTCTCGGGGTCGATGCCCGCCTCGCGCATGAGTTCCCTCGCCTGAATGACGTCCTCGGCGTCGTTGACGAGGGGGAACATCACCTCGACGTTGTCGTAGCCCATCTCGAACAGCCGTCGGAACGCCTCCAACTCGTGTTTGAACAGGTCGGGCTTGTCGAGGCTTCGTCGGATGCCTCGGTAGCCGAGCATCGGGTTGTGCTCGCGCGGTTCGTCCTCGCCGCCCTCCAACTGCCGGAACTCGTCGGTCGGGGCGTCGAGGCTCCGAACGCGTACCGGTCTGGGGTAGAACTCCTCGGCGACGCCGCGGATGCCGTCGACGAGTTCCTCGATGTAGGCGCGTTCGCCGTTGTCCTCGATGTACTTCGTCGGCGTCTTGCCGAGCGACAGCACCATGTGCTCGATGCGGAGGAGGCCGACGCCGTCGGCGCCCGTCGCGGCGGCGCGTTCGGCGGCTTCGGGGATGGAGACGTTCACTTTCACCTCCGTGGCCGTCATCGGCTTGACGGGCGTCTTCGGCCGCGCCTCCTCGATGGGTTCTCGCTGTTCCTCCGTCTCTTCGGCGCCCTCGCGGACGGTGCCCTTGTCGCCGTCGATGGTGATGGTCTCGCCGTCGGGTATCTCCCGGGTGCCCGACCCGGTGCCGACGACGGCGGGCACGCCGAGTTCGCGCGAGACGATGGCCGCGTGGGAGGTCATTCCCCCCTCGTCGGTGACGATGCCCGCCGCGCGCTTCATCGCGGGCACCATGTCCGGCATCGTCATCTCGGTGACGATGATGTCGCCCTCGGCCACCTGGTCGAGGTGGTCGAGTTTCGTGATGATGCGAGCCTCGCCGGCCGCGATGCCGGGACTCGCGCCGAGGCCGCGCAGTATCATGTCGCCGGACCCCGAGGCCCGGTCCTCTCCCGCCTGACCCTGCTGGCCGTTCTCGGACCCGCCGTCGCCGGCGGCGGCCTCGCGGGCCGCCGACTCCTCCTCGCCGTCGGAGATGGTGGTGATGGGGCGGGACTGCAGCATGTACACGTCGCCGTCGTAGACGGCCCACTCGACGTCCTGCGGTTCGCCGTAATGGTCCTCGACGCGTTCGCCGAGTTCGACGAGGCGAGCGATTTCGCTCTCGTCGAGGACGCGCGCGTCACGCATCTCCTCCTCGACGTCGAGTTCGACCGTCTCGCCGGTCTCCTCGTCTTTGACCATCTTCGTCTTCTTGTCCGCGATGGTGGCCGTCTCCACCTCCCCCGAGTCGCGGTCGACGACGTAGTTGTCCGGCGAGACGGACCCCGAAACCACGGCCTCGCCGAGACCCCACGCCGCCTCGATGATGATTCGAGGGTCGCCCGTCGAGGGGTGCGAGGTGAACATTACGCCGGACTTCTCGGCGTCGACCATCTCCTGGACGACGACGGCGATGTCGACGTCGCGGTGCGGGAACCCCTTGCGGTTGCGGTAGTAGATGGCGCGCTGAGAGAACAGCGACGCCCAGCACTCCTTCACTCGCTGGAGCAGGTTGTCCCGCTGAACGTTCAGGTACGTCTCCTGTTGGCCGGCGAACGACGCGTCCGGGAGGTCCTCGGCCGTCGCGGAGGAGCGCACCGCAACGAACGCCCCGCCCTCGCCGATGTCGTCGTAGGTGGCGAGAATCTCCTCGCTCACCTCCTCCGGTATCGGCGTCTCCATGATGAGTTCGTGCGCTCGTTCGTGCGCCGTCTTCAACGCCGCAGAGTCCTCGTGGTCGACGTCGACGGCGTCGAAGAGTTCCTCGTCGATACCCGCTTCCTCGATGAACGAACGGTACGTCCCGGCGGTGACGACGAACCCCGGCGGCACGGGAAGACCCGCCGAGGTCAGTTCGCCCAGTGAGGCGCCTTTACCGCCGACTGTGTCGATGTCGTCGGCGCGTACGTCGTCCAGCCAAACTACAGCCATTAGCGTTTGTCAATGATTACGATGCCTCATAAGTACTTTCCGACCGACGAAGGCGTGAATAATGCCGTACTCGGCTCCGAGTACGTAATTCTCGCCGTAATCGTCACTCCTCTCCCCACCGCTCTCGACCATGGGCTTCGCAGAAAGTTTCGCCGGAACCGAAATCCGGATAGAACGCCTCGCCGGCCGCGACGGCCTCACCGCAGACCGCACAGCAGTCGTCGTGGCGCAGGAAGTACTTCCCGTCCGGCCGTCCCGTCTCCAGTCGCCCGGTCCGGACGGCGGGACGGGTGAGTCCCTCGCCGATAGTAGCGTCTGCAACTGTCTACTCATCCGACCGCGCCCTGTCGTGCGGTCGAGTGAGTGATGACTTGCAGACGCTTACTATCTCTACGTCCGCTCCGGTCCATCGGCCTCGTCGAATCGAATCGGTTGCACGCGGGGAGATAGGCCGCCGGACGGGAAACCTCCGCGGCCGTGTCGCACCCGCGCGGCGAGAGGTTCTTTACGTCGGAACCCCACCGATTTCCTGTGCAGTCCGACTTGGTGTCGGCGTTCCCGCCGTGGCTCCTCCTCGGCGTCGCCGGCGGCCTCCTCGCGTCTGTGTTCGTCGCGGGCGCGTTCGTCGTGGGGAGACGCCTCTTCCCCGACGAACCGACGGCGAGAGCCGTCGTCGACGGCGCCGGCCGCCGACGGACGGAGATACGCGACTACCTGCGAGAGATAGGCGAACCGTTCGCCGAGGACCACCCGGTCCGCGGCGAGACGGTGGAGTTCTACCTTCCCGGCCGCGACGTGGCCGTGACGTTCGACGCGATGGCGTACTTCCGACTCGAACGCGCCGGGACGTACACGGTGCTGTGCGAACACGAGATGCCGGCCCGCGGCCTCGGCCGCCGCCTCCCGTTCGACGTGCCGGAACCCGAACCCGTCGTCCCGAACGCCGCCGACCCCGTCGCGGCGGCGTTCGACCACCTCGACCTGCCGCGGAGCGCCGACCCCTCCGAGGTGAAAGGCGCCTACCGGGACAAGGTGAAGACGGCGCACCCCGACCACGGCGGGTCCCGGCCCGAGTTCCAGCGGCTTCAAGAAGCGTACGCGACCGCCAGAGAACACGCCGAGAGCGGTCCGCCCGCCCGCGTCTGACGGTCTATTCTGCGACCCGCGCCGCCTCCGTCACTTCGTACAGTACGTCGCCGTCGCGGAGGGCGTCGGTCACGCGCCCCACGAGGTCCGTCGTCGCCACCACCACGGCCGCGAGGCCGCGCGCCGCGCCCGCCGCCGCCACCTCGCCCGCGGCCAGCGTCGTCTCCACCTCCACGCCGGCCTTCCGGAGCGACACGACGGCTTCGACGCCCGCCGCGACGACCACGTCCGCGTCGGCGCACGCCTCGGCGAGGCGGTCCAGTTCGACGGCACGGCTCCCGCCCGACCGCGCGGGCGGTACCTGCACGACGGTGACGCTTCCGGGGTCCATCTCGATGACGCCCTCGAACCCGGTGATGCTCACGTCCTCGTCCGCCTCGGCGGCCGTTGTCGTCACACCCGTCGCCGGGCCGTCGTCGCCGGGCGTGGCGCGGAGATGCCCCCCGCGGAGCGACAGCGTCACCGTCTCGCCCGCCTCGACGGCCGCCGTCGCGAGGGCGGCGTCCTCCTGCACGCTCTCCAAGACGTCGTCGGTGACGTGGTCGGCGAACCGTCGAAGGTCCTTCGCCTCTTGAAAGAGCCAGTCGACGCCCTCCTTCGTCACGCGGTAGCGCGAGCGCCCCTCCTTCTCCACGTACCCGTCCTCGACGAGTTGTCGGGTGTACTCGCTGACCGCCTGACTCGTCACGCCCACCGCCTCGGCCACCTCGCCCTGACTCACCGCCGGCTGCCGGTCGGCGATTTCGACGAGGATGCGGAGGCGCGTCGCCGTCCGTTTGTCTTCGAGGGCACCGCTCATACGCGCTCGGAGGCGACGAGCGATGAAAAATCCCCCCGGCGTCGGTCGGGGAGCCCCCGGTCCGCGCCGGCGTCCGTCGCGTCCCGTCCGGAACGCCACCGCTTTGCTCGCCCGCGCCGTCGGTGCTCGCGTGCACGACGTGACCTACCGCGACCGGGCGGCGTACCTCCCGTTCGCGGACGCCCTCGTCGTCGCGGACCTCCACGTCGGCCGCGCCGAGGCGTCGAACGTGGAGTTTCCCCTCGGCGAGGAGGCGGACCTCGGAGAGCGACTCGCCGCCCTCGTTGACGCGTTCGACCCCGCCGAGGTGGTGTTCGCCGGCGACCTGCTCCACCGGTTCGACGGCGCGACGGTCCGCGCGGCCGAGGGCGTGTCCGACCTCGTCGCGGTCTGCCGCGAGCGAGGCGCCCGGCCCGTGGTGGTCCGCGGCAACCACGACACCGCCCTAGAGACGGCGTGGGACGGCGACGTCCACGGCGAGTACGCCCTCACCGATGACCCGCGGACCGTCGTCTGTCACGGCCACGTCGCACCGGAGGCGGACGCCTCGCTGTACGTCGTCGGTCACGTCCACCCCGCCATCACCATCGAGTCCGTCCGCCGGCCGTGCTACCTCTACGGCGAGGGCGTCCACCGGGGTGCGGACGTCCTCGTCCTTCCGGCGTTCACTCGGTTGGCCGCGGGCGTCCCCGTTGAGGGGCTTTCCGGTGAGAAATCGGGGTCCCCGCTCGTGACCGACGTCGACGCGTTCCGCCCCGTCGTCTACGACGAGGACGCGGGCGAGGTGCTGTCGTTCCCGCCGCTAGGGGAGTTCCGACGGATGCTGTGAGGGCGGTGGAGACCCGGCCGGTCGTCGGTTCGGCGTGCGACTACCGCTCGGCGTCGGCGCGGACCTTCTCCGCGGCCTCGCGACCGCTCCGCATCGCGCCCTGAACCGACGACCACGCGGTGTACTCGCCGGCGAGGTACGTCCGGCCGTCGGGTTCGCGGTGGTCCGGGAGGGCGTCGTGGATTCCCGGCGGTTGGGCGAACTGTGCGAACTCGACCCGCTCGGTGTGCAGCGACTTCAGCGCCGGGAAGTCGCTCTCGTACCACGATTCGAGCGCGTCCCGCGTCGCTTCGAGCAGGTCGGAGGCGTCGCGGTCCATCGCGGCCGACCCGAGGAACGTCGCGCACAGCAACTGGTCGTCGCCGTCGGGGGCGTATTCGGGGGCCACGTCACTCACGGGAACGACGATGTTCGGCGCGTCGTCCGCGGCGTTGAGGAGTATCTTCTTCCGCGTGCCCAGTTTCTCGCGCTTCGGCAGCCGATAGTACTGCGTGACGCTGGTGCGCGCCCCGGTCGGAATCAGTTCCACGCCCGTCAGGCGCCGCGCCTCCTTCGGGTCGGTGGCGACGACGACCCGGTCGGCCTCCACTTCCTCCCCGCCCGCGGTGACGGTCACCGGACGGGCGTAGCCGTAATCGACCGGTTCCTCGTCGTCGCGCGTCTCGTCGTCGATGGCCTCGACGCCGGCGTCCGTGACGATTTCGGCGCCGGCCGCGCGCGCCTTCGCGGCCAACTGGTCGGTGACGGCGCCGATGCCGTCGGCCGGGAGACCGATTTCGCCCTCGCTCATCGCCTTGAACGTATACTCGAAGACGCGCTTTGAGGTCGACAGCGACCGGTCCAACGTGATTCCGCCGTAGAACGGCGCGACGAAGTTCTCGATGTAGCCCTCCGAGAACCCCCACTCCGCGAGGTACTCCCGAATCGAGTCGTCCTCGGCGGCGAAAATTTCGTCCTCGGATTGGGAGGCGACGTGCTGGCGGAGCAGCAGGGTGCGGAGTTTGTCGGTGACGGTCACCTCGTCGTTCAGAAGCGTCGGCAGCGTCGCCCGCGGGTTGCGAACGGGGTCCGACAGCGTCGAGCGCTTCCCCGGACGGGCGATGACCGCGCCGGGCGAGAAGTAGCGCATATCGAGCGCATCGAGGTCGAGTTCGCGCCGCACGGCGGGGTAGCCCGTGAACAGCACCTGAAACCCGCGGTCGAAGGTGAAGCCGTCGCGCTCCCGCGACCGGACCCGGCCGCCGACCTCGGGTCGTCGCTCGAACACGGTCACGTCCGCTCCGGCCTCGGCGAGGTGTCGCGCCGCGACGAGGCCCGCGAGGCCCGCGCCGGCGACGACGACGGTTTCTCCGTCCATACGGAGTCGGTGGAACGGCGGGCACAAAGAGGCGCGGGGTTCGGGAGGAGTACGGGCGGTCGGTTCTGGGCGGCCGTCCGCGAGCGACTACCGTTCGCTCACTTCCGATACCCGTCTCACCAACTCGTTCACCGGGAACTCGCCGTCGTAATCGAAGGACGCGAAGACTCCTTCGTATCGGTCCGACGGGAAGAAGAAGACAACGACGTCCTCGAAGAAGAGCGTCTGCGCGTCGAACCGACGTTTCCCGATGAGCGTCTTGAAGTCGTCTCCCGAGACGTGGTTCGCCATGATTAGCTTGTACGCGTCGTCGAGGTCCTCGTCCGAATAGATCCTCTCCACGTCGTCGCGAATGTACTCTATCTGCCAGTCGACGCTCCGGAGGTCTGCCACGACACGCGGTGTGAAACCCTCGAAATTCCACACTGCATCTGCGATCTTTGACATGCGACGGCGTCTTCCAACTACCGGCAAAAATAGCTTTTTCTCTGCTTCGCTCAACGGGACGGCCCTCTGCGAGAAGCGGTGCGCCGAAGGCGCACCCGACGAAGTACAAAGCTGGAAGGGAATGACCAGAGGTTAGTCCGTCGCCTCCTACCCACCGCCATGGACACGAGCGAGACGTTTCTCGGATTAGCGTGCGCCGAGACGGGCGAGCGGTACGACGCGGACGCGACAGGCGAGAGCGACGCCGGCGCGCACCTCGTGCCGACGTACGACTACGACGCCGTCGACTGGGCGGACGGGGGTCTCTCGGACCGGCCGACGGACACGATGTGGCGCTACGCCGACCTGCTTCCCTTCGATTCGCCGTTGACGGCGAAGGAGGGCGGGACGCCGCTCGTCTCCTCGGAGGAACTCGCCGACGAACTCGGCGTCGGGTCGCTCGGAATCAAAGACGAGGGCCGCAACCCCACGGGGACGATTCTGGATAGGGGTCTCTCGCCGGCCGTCACCGCCGCGCGCGAGGCGGGCGCCGAGTTGGTCGCCCTCGCATCGGCGGGCAACGCCGGGCAGTCGGCGGCGTCGTACGCGAGCATGGCCGACATCCGGTCGTACTCGTTCGTCCCCTCGCGCGCGCCGTTCTCGAACAAGGCGATGGTGAACGTCCACGGCGGCGAGATGCGCGTGGTCGGCGGCCGCTACCCCGACGCCGAGGACGGCCTGCACGAGCAGTTGAAATCCGAGTGGTTCACCCTCCAAGAGTTCGACAACCCCTACCGCCACGACGGCATCAAGACGCTCGCGTTCGAGGTGGCCGAGTCGCGGGAGTGGGACGTACCGGACGCCGTCGTCGTCCCCGCGAGCACCGGCGAAGTCGTCGCCGGCGTCTTCGAGGGGTTCCGGGAACTCCGCGAACTCGGCCTGATAGGCGAGGTGCCGGCGCTCTACGCCGCGCAGGCGTCGGGATGCGCCCCCATCCACGCCGCCCACGAACGCGGCGACGGCGACGTCGAGGCGTGGGAGCACCCGGACACCATCGTCGGCGAACTGGAGATTCCCGACCCGAAGGGCGGCGCGGCGGCCTTGAATGCGGTCGAGTCCGCCGGCGGCGACGTACTCGCCCTCCACGACGAGGACATCCTCGAATCGGCCGTCGTCGCCGCGCAGACGGCCGGCGTCGAAGTCGGTACCGCGGGCGGGGCGGCGACGGCGGCGGCGTGGCGACTCGCCGAGGACGGCATCCTCGGGTCGGACGACGACGTGGTCGTGGTCAACACAGAGTCGGGGACGAAGACGGCCGACGTCCTGCGGAGTCACCTGATGGGACAGGGTATCTGAACGCGGCGACCCGACCGAGCGCCCGCGTCGGACGCATTTTACCCAACAGACTTTTCCTTTAGATTCGTCTAATTTCCCTCATGCTGAGCGACGTGATGGAGGACTATCTGAAGGCCATCTACCAGATTCAGTCGACGTCGGGCGCGCCCGTCGCCACCTCCGCCGTCGCGGAGTACCTCGGGAAGACCCCGCCAACGGTGACGAGCATGCTCGGGAAACTCGAAGAGCGGGGCCTCCTCGACCGGGAGAAGTACAAGGGCGTCGAACTGACCGAAGAGGGCGAGACGGTGGCGCTCGAAGTGCTCCGGCACCACCGCCTGCTCGAAGCCTACCTCGCCGAGCACCTCGACTACTCGTGGAGCGAGGTCCACGACGAGGCCGACGCCCTCGAACACCACATCTCCGAGGAGTTCGAGCGCCGCGTCGCCGAGATTCTCGGGGACCCGACGGTCGACCCCCACGGCGACCCCATCCCGACGGCCGACCTCGCGCCCATCGACCACGAGGAGGCGGACACCCTGCGCGACCACGACGTCGGCGACAGGGTGGTCGTCACCCGCGTCAGCGACCGCGACGAGGAGGAACTGGAGTACCTGGAGGAGGCGGGCGTGCTTCCGGGGACGCGACTCGAAGTCGTCGACGTCGCCCCCTTCGGGATGGTCACCGTCCGGACGGAGGGCGGCGACGAGCAGAGTCTCCCCGAGTCCGTCGCCGCGTCCATCCGGGTGCGCCCGTTCGAGGCCGACCCGACGGGCGGCGAGACGAACGGGACGGGCGACGACACCGACGGAACTAACGGCGAGGTGCCGACGACGTGAGCGGCTACCTCGAAATCCTCGTCGTCGCCTTCGTCACCCAGTTAGCGGTGCTGCCCGGCGAGAAGGTGCAGTTCATCATCGCCGCCCTCGCCACGCGCTACCGCCCCCTCGTCGTCGTCGCCGCCGCGGGGTCGGCGTTCGCCGGGTGGACCGCCCTGGAGATTCTGTTCGGACAGGCGCTCCGGGCGACGCTTCCGCCCCTCGCCCTCGACGCGATAACGGCGGTGCTGTTTCTGACGTTCGCGGTGCTCCTCTACCGTTCCGCGCCCGCCGAGGAAGAGGCGCACGAGGACATCGCGGCCCAGACCGACGGCGGGTTCGTGAACCTCGCAGAGCGCGTGGATTTGCCGGCGCCGGTAGAGCGCGTCTCGGGGTCGTTCGGCGGCTTCATCCCCATCTTCGCGATGATGGCCGCCGGCGAGTTCGGGGACAAGACGCAGTTGGTCACCATCGGACTGGCCGTCGAGTACGGCGCCACCTCCGCCATCTGGGCCGGCGAGATGCTCGCCATCATCCCCGTGAGCCTCGCGAACGCCTACTTCTTCCACACGTTCTCCCACCGCTTCGACGTGCGGAAGGCGCACTTCGTCTCCGCAGCCCTGTTCCTGTTCTTTGGGCTCGACACGGTGCTGTCGATGACGACGGGGTTCTCCGTCTGGGAGGCCGCCGTCGGGGCCGTCACGCACGCCCTCGGCGTCGCCTGAGCGGGCGGACCAGAGCCGGACCGCCGCACTGCGTGCCGTTTCGGTTGACTTATCCGGTCTTCGACCCCGAGCACGGACGTGACGAACGTCGCCGTGACGCTCCTCGCGGGCGTCGTCTTCGGCCTCGCCTTGGCCGCCCCGCCGGGACCCATGAACGCCATCATCGCCGAGGAGAGCGTCCTCCACGGCTGGCTCTCGGGGTTCAAAGCCGGACTCGGGGCGATGACCGCCGACGCCATCTTCTTCGTCCTCGCCGCCCTCGGCGTCGTCGCGTTCGTCGAGGAGTTCCCGACGCTCCGCGCGGCGATGGTCGGCGTCGGCGGCGTCCTGATGCTGTACTTCGCCTACGGGGCCGCACAGGACGTTCGGTCGTCGTTCCGGCCCGCGGACGCCGGCGTCGAGGGTGCCAGCGGCGGCGACGCCGCGGTCGACGCCGACGCCGACCGCACGGCCGCCACGGGGTTCACCAAGGCGTTCGTCCTCGCGTTGACGAACCCCTACCAGATACTGTTCTGGCTCACCATCGGCGTCGGTCTGCTCGACCCCGGAACGCTGGACGTGTTGGCGGAGACGCCGTACGTCGGCGCGCGACTGGCCGGCCTCCTCGTCGTCGAGACCGGTTCCCCCGCCCTCGTCGTCGGCTTCTTCGGCGGCATCCTCGTCTGGGTGACGGGCTTTCCGGCCGCCCTCGTCGGCGCGGAACGGCGGGTGAACTCGCTGGCCCCCGTCGTCGCCGGCGCGAGCGCCCTCGTCCTCGCGGGGTTCGGCGTTCTCTTCCTCTCGCAGGCGGCCGGCGCGTTCCTGAGTTGACGGGTGAAGCGCTAACACTTTCACTCGTCCCGCGGGAGGGTCGACCATGTTCGAGAAGTCGACGTGGATCAAGCTCCCGCGGAACGTCCTCATGGGCCACGGCGTCGTCGACGACCTCGCGGACGCGGTGGACGAACTCTACCTCACCGGGCGGCCGTTCCTCGTGACGAGTCCGACTCCCGACCGGGTCGCCGGCGAGGCGGTCCGCGGGCAGTTCGACGACCCCGCCTCCGTCACCATCGAGACGGCGAGTTTCGAGACGGTCGAGCGCGTCGTCGACGCCGCGGAGGCGGCCGACGCGGGCTACCTCCTCGCCCTCGGCGGTGGGAAGGTCATCGACACCGCGAAGATGGCCTCCGAGCGACTCGGCTGCGGGTTCGTCTCCGTGCCGACCGCCGCCAGCCACGACGGCATCGTCTCCGGGCGCTCCTCCATCCCCGAGGGGGACACGCGCCACTCCGTCGCCGCCGACCCGCCGTTGGCCGTCGTCGCCGACACGTCCATCCTCGTGGAAGCGCCGTGGGAACTCACCACCGCGGGCTGTGCGGACATCATCTCGAACTACACAGCAGTGAAAGACTGGCAACTCGCCCACCGCCTGAAGAACGTCGAGTACTCCGAGTACGGCGGCGCGCTCTCGCAGATGACCGCCGAGATGCTCGTCGGCAGCGCCGAGTCCATCAAACCCGGTCTCGAAGAGTCCGCGTGGGTGGTCGTGAAGGCGCTGCTCTCCTCGGGCGTGGCGATGTCCATCGCGGGCACCTCTCGACCCGCCTCCGGCGCCGAGCACCTGTTCAGCCACCAACTCGACCGCCTCGTCCCCGGCCGCGCCCTGCACGGCCACCAGGTCGGCGTCGGGTCCGTCCTCACCGAGTACCTCCACAGCGGCGAGAACGGCGAGTGGCGCGACATCCGCGACGCCCTCGACGAGGTGGGCGCGCCGACGACGGCGGACGGTCTCGACATCGACGACGAGACGGTCATCGAGGCGCTGACGACGGCGCACACCATCCGCAACCGGTACACTATCCTCGGCGATGGCGTGAGTGAGGACGCGGCGCGGGAAGCGGCGACGTTCACGGGTGTTATCTAACGAGCTTTTTGCACGCTCGGGGTCGCTCCGCGACCCGCTCGCCGCAAAAAGCTCGACCAAAAACCTGCCGCGAGGCTCGCATCCGCTCGCCTCGCGGTACAGGCAGGATGGTTACCGCACCGCCCCACACTGCCAGCCGAATCCGCGCCCCGAATCCGAAGACCGAATAGCGCCGGTTTCTAATCTCCGCTATGGCAACTGCGAGCGCCGACAACGCGGTGAAGGAGCATCCGTTGGCCGTCACGGCCGTCCTCTCCGTCGTCGGCTACGCCCTCGTCGTCGGGACGTTCCTCGGGTGGGTGCCCGGCCAGGTGTTCCCCGACCTCTCGCTGACGCAGGTGAACACGCTGTCGGACGCCATCGCCGCCGTCAACGCCCTCAACGTCCTCGTCATCGCCGCCGGGTGGCGCTGGATTCGGACGGGCGAAGTGCGCAAACACGCCGCCGCGATGGTCACCTCGTTCACGCTCATCCTCGTCTTCCTCGTGATGTATCTGAGCAAAATCGGCGGCGGCGGCACGAAGGAGTTCGTCGGCCCGGCGTTCGTCTACTATCCCTATCTCGCCATGCTGGCGATTCACATTATCCTGTCCATCGTCGCGGTGCCCGTCGTCCTCTACGCCCTCGTCCTCGGCCTGACGCACACGCCCGCGGAACTCCGGACGCAGACGCCGCACCGACGCGTAGGCCGTATCGCCGCCGGGTCGTGGCTGCTGTCGCTCTCGCTCGGCGTCGTCACCTATCTCCTCCTGAATCAGGTGTACGGCTGGCGGTACGTCGAGTCCGCGACGGCGGCGCTGGTCGCGGCGCCGCTCTGAGCCGAATACGACTCTTCGTCGGCGTCGGTCCCTTCTGCGCGCTCCTCGTCCGGTACGCGTCGCCGTAGACGCACGCGTCCCAGACGGGCGACGCCGCAACGACCGGCGCGAGTCCGCGTCGCTCGTCGGAGGACGGCGATAGGGGGTCGAATGTCGAGGATTTTTATCGTCCGGTCGCAAGCCGATGGGTATGCGAGTCGCGTTCGTCTCGATGTACACCGCCCAACTCCGAGCGGACGGCGCGACGAGGCGACTGCGGCGGGTGGCCGAGCACCTCGCCGCGCGCGACCACGAGGTGTCGGTGCTCTGTGCGAAGTGGTGGGAGGGGGAGGTGTCCGCCTTCGAACAGCACGGCGTGGAGTACGTCGCCGTCACGGAGGCGCCCTCGTCGGGGACGTTCGCCTCGAAACTCCCGTTTGCCCTCCGCCGGGTCAACCCCGACGTGATACACGCAGCCAACAGTCCGCCCACGCAGGTGTCCGGCGCGAAGACGGGGGCGCGACTCCTCCGGGTTCCCGTCATCGTCGACTGGTGGGCCGAACGCGAGGGCGACTCCACCGGCGGATGTAGGCGTGCGGCCCGCGGGGCTGACCGCGTTACGGCTCCGTCGCAGATGGTCAAAACCGACGTGCGAGAGTACGGTGCCGCCGAGGACGCCGTCTCGGTCGTCCCCGAGTCCGTCGACTTCGACCTGATTCGGAGCGCGGAGACGGACGACCGGGCCGACCTGCTCTACGCGCGGCCCCTCGACGAGCACGCGAACGTGGAGTCGTTCTTCCTCGCCCTCGCGGAACTCCGGGACAGAGAGTGGCGCGCGGCCGTCGTCGGCGACGGCCCCGAACGCGACGCCGCCGAGCGGACGGCCGCGGAACTCCGCATCGACGACCGGGTGACGTTTCTCGGCGACCTGCCCCCCGAGGAGTTCGTCCCCCTGATGAAGGGCGCGCACGTCTTCGCGCAGACGGCCGCCGTCGAACCGTTCGCGAACGACCTCTTGTGGGCGCTAGCCTGCGGGTGCGTCGGCGTCGTCGAGTACCAGGCCCGCTCCAGCGCCCACGAACTCGTCGTCGACTGCGACCGCGGCGCGCGCGTCACGAGTCCGCAGGAGTTGGCCGACGAGATAACGGCCGCCGCGAACTACTCCCGGGAGTCGATAAACGAGGCGTTCGCCGGCTACGACCACGACGACGTGATTCGCCGCTACGAGGCGGTCTACGAGGATGCGATAGACGGTTACGGCTGGTTCTAGAACCCCACCTCTCTTTTCGGGGGTCCTCGCGGACGGCGGAGTCGTCCGCTCGAACCTCCGAAAGAAAGCCGGACCATCGCCGGAAAGCGGAGCTTTCCGGTTCGCAGCCAGAACGCTCCGCGTTCTGGCGACAAAGAACCGCCCCGACTCGCTCGCGACGCTCGCTCGTCGCGGTACAACCCCTCGTTCGCTCTCACTCAGGTGTCGACTACCAGCGGTGTCCGCCGATATCGAGAATAGCCCCGCACCGGGCGCATTCGTACACCTGAAGCGGGTCCGTCCCGGCGTTCCACGCCGGCGAGTCGCCCGCGGACGCACCGCAGCGCAGACACGTTCCTTCCGATCGTTTCATCGTCGACATATGATCTCACACTGTTCAACGACGGCCGAGGAGATAGCTCTCATTGCGAGTTTCCGGACGTTCTCGGCGCACCGCCGGCGCGGAGAACCGGAGGCGACTACTCCTCGTCGAACTCGTAGTCGCCGCCGTACTTGAGGAAGAAGAACGCCAGCCCCATCGTCGCGACCATGGCGAACGTCGTGGCGATGCCGAGGGTCTTCGCGGAGTCCGGCACGGAGGGGACGCTCGACGGCGCGGGCGTCGAGATGGACTCGACGACTTCGATGGTACCGACCATGCCGGCGGACTGGTGCGGTTGGCAGTAGTATTCGTACGTACCGAGCGTGCCGAACGTGTGCGAGTAGGTGAACCCGGAGTTCTCGATGGGTTCGTGACCGCTCCAGTTCGCCCCTTCGGGTTGGCTGTCGGCGACGATGTTGTGGTTGTCGGACTCCCAGACGAACTCCACCGTCGTCCCGGGGAGAATCTGGAGCGCCTCGCTGGTCCCCGGCGTGAAGACGAAGTCGCCGTTCGGACCGACGGCGACGGTTTCGGTCCCGCCGCCGCCGCCACCGCCGCCACCGCCTCCGCTGGTACCGGTGCCGCCGCCGCTTCCGGTACCGGTGCCGGAACCGCCGCCTCCGGAACCGGTGCCGGTGCTCGTACCCGTCTCCTGCGCCGCGGCGGTTCCCGCCGCACCCGCGGCCGCCGTCGTCCCGGCCGCAGTCGCGAGGAAGGCCCGGCGGGACATCTCCGCGTTGCCGTCAGTCATGTTCGGCGCTTGGGAGTCCGCTGTAGTGAATACTTTGGTTTGTCGTTCGCGGCGACCCCCCTTCGACCCCGGAACGCGCTCCGGGGATTTCGCCTCGCTCCGTCCCGTTTCCACGGCTCAGAGCGTGTAGTCGTGCTCGCCGGTCTCCGAGTCGAGGAACGCCGTCAGCAGGTCGATGGTCGCGTCCACGTCGGCGACGTGGGCGCTCTCGGTCACCGTGTGGAGGTACCGCGTCGGCACGGAGATGGCGCCGACGGGCTTTGCGCCGTGGGTGTTCTGGAATCCGGCGGTGTCCGTCCCGCCGGCGGGGAGAATCTCGTGCTGGTAGTCGATGTCCTCGCTCTCGGCCACCTCGCGGAGTCGGCGGTGCACCTTCGGACTCGTGACGACGCTGCCGTCCTTCAGCTTTATCGCGGTGCCGTCGCCCAGTTTCGTCACGTGGTCGCCCGCCTCGAACCCCGGAACGTCGTTGGCGACGGTCACGTCGAGGGCGACGGCGAGGTCCGGGTCGATGTCGACGCCGAGCGCCGTCGCCCCGCGGAGGCCGACTTCCTCTTGGACCGTCGCGGCGAAGTGCACCGTCACGTCGGGGTCCTCGATTCGTTCGGCGGCCGCCAGCATCGCGAACAGGCAGACCCGGTCGTCGAGGGCCTTCCCGGTGACGTGCTCGCCCATCTCGACGGTCGTCTGTTCCATCGTCACCAAGTCTCCGATGTCGACCGTCTCCTCGGCCGCGTCGCCGTCGAGGCCGACGTCGACGTACACGTCTTTCACCTCGTCGTTCTTCTCTTTCTGCTCCTCCGAGAGCGTGTGCGGCGGCGGCGACCCGATGACGCCGGTGACGTCACCGTCTTCGGTGTGTATCCGCACTCGCTGGGCCTTCAGCACGCGCGGGTCCCATCCGCCGAGGGCGTCCAACTGGACGAACCCCTCGTCGGTGACGTGCCTGACCATGAAGCCGATTTCGTCCATGTGTGCGGCGACGGCGACGGAGTAGTCTGAGTCGCCCTCTACCGTCCCGACGACGTTGCCCATCGCGTCCGTCCGCACCTCGTCAACGTGCGGTTCCAGTTCCCGTCGAACCACGTCGCGGACGCGGTCCTCGTAGCCGGGGACGCCGCTGGTCTCGGTCAACTCCTTCAGCAACTCGAAGTCGAACTCGTACTCGTAGTCGGTCATGCCCCACCTTCCCGGAGTCGAGACAAAAGCGCTCGCCTCTCGGAACGCGCCGAGCGTCGCGCGCCGCGCAGAACTGGAAACGGGTTTGCCGTGGTTCCGGAACGTTTTTCCGCCGCATGCGTGCATTGAGGGGCATGGCAGACGTAGAGGCGGAACTCCGCGAGGAACTCATGGCAGCGTTCAGCGACGCAGACTACCCCGTCAAGAACCAGATGGACCTCGTCCCCGCCCTCCCGGACGGTCCGGGCACGCGCTTCGAGGCGGGCGACGGCGAGGTGAGCTTCACCGCCATGGAGATGGCCGCCAAACTCGGCTCCCACCAGAACTTCCCGTACGACGACGCCGAGAGCCTCGTCGACGACGTGATGGAGGGACTGAAGGCCGAAGGGATGCTCTAGCCGACCTTTTTGCTGACTCGGGGTCGCTCCGCGACCCGCTCGTTGCAAAAAGCTCGACCAAAAACGTGCCGCGAGACTCGGCCTTCGGCCTCGCTCGCGGTACGACCCCTCGACGCGATTTTTCCGGCTGTCGATACGGGCGGATGCTCGACCCGCCGAGTGGAGTCTATCTCCCGTCTCTTCCGTCACACGAACCATTACGGTTCCGCCGGGGGAATCTCGGTCCATGCCGACCCACGACATCGAGCGATACCTGAACGTTCGGAGCGCCTACGGCGTCTCCTTCGCCCCCGACGGCGAACGACTCTCCTTTCTCATGGACACCACCGGCGTCCCGCAGGTGTGGACCGTCGACGGTCCCGGCGCGTGGCCCGAACAACGGACGTTCTACGACGAGCGCGTGACGTTCGCCTCGTGGTCGCCGGAGAACCCCGAACTCGTCTTCGGGATGGACGAGGGCGGCAACGAACGTCAGCAACTCCTCCGCTACAACCCCGTCAGCGGCGGCGTCACCGACCTCACCGGCACGCCCGACGCCAAGCACCGCTGGGGCGGGTGGAGCAACGACGGTCAGCGGTTCGCGTTCACCTCGAATCGAAGGGACGAGTCCGTGTTCGACGTCTACGTGCAGGGCCGCGGGGAGACGGGCGACGCGGCCGAACTCGTCCGCGAGGGCGACGGGTGGCTGACGGTCGGCGGATGGTCGCCGGACGACTCGAAGCTCATCGTCTCGGAGGCGTACTCGAACTTCGACCAGGACGTATCAGTGCTCGACGTCGGAACGGGCGAGATGACCCACCTCACGCCGCACGAGGGGACGGTCCGCTTTCAGAGCGCCTCGTGGGGACCGGACGGGGAGAACCTGTATCTCGTCTCCGACCGCGAGAGCGACACGCTCGACCTCTGGCGCGTGAACGTCGACTCCGGCGAGTTCTCCTTGGTCGCCGAGGACGACGAGTGGGAGATAGAGGGCGTCGCCGTCGACCAGGAGTCCCGGCGTGTCGTCTACTCGACCAACGTCGACGGCTACACCGAACTCGCCGTCGGCGAACTGACGGGACGGGACCGAATCGACGAGCACGCCGTCCCGGACCTGCCGCGCGGCGTCGCCGGCGGCGTCTCCTTCTCCCCCGACGGCGACCGCTTCGCCGTCACGCTGACCAGAAGCTCCGACACGACGAACGTCTACGTCGTGGACGCGAAGACGGGCGAGTCCGAGCAGTGGACGCACGCGGCCACCGCGGGCATCCCGCGCGACACGTTCGTCGAACCCGAACTCGTCCGCTTCCCGACGTTCGACGGCCGGGAGATTCCGGCGTTCTTCTCGCTGCCGAGCACGGACCACGGCGACGGCGAGACGCCGGTCATCGTCGACATCCACGGCGGCCCCGAGTCCCAGCGTCGGCCCTCGTTCAACGCCGTCAAGCAGTACTTCCTCGCCAACGGCTACGCCGTCTTCGAACCGAACGTGCGCGGGTCGGCGGGCTACGGCAAGGCGTACGGCCACCTCGACGACGTGGAGAATCGGATGGACTCCGTCGCCGATATCGAGGCCGGCGTCGAGTGGCTCCACGACCACCCGGCGGTCGACCCCGACAGAATCGTCGCCATGGGTGGCTCCTACGGCGGGTTCATGGTGCTCGCGGCGATGACGGAGTACCCCGACCTGTGGGCCGCCGGCGTCGACATCGTCGGCATCGCCAACTTCGTCACCTTCCTCGAGAACACCGGCGACTGGCGTCGCGAACTCCGTGAAGCGGAGTACGGCTCCTTGGCGGACGACCGCGAGTTCCTCGAATCCATCTCGCCCATCAACAACGTCGAGCGCATCCGCGCCCCGCTGTTCGTCCTCCACGGTGAGAACGACCCGCGCGTGCCCGTCGGGGAGGCGCACCAAGTCGTCGAGAAGGCGGGCGAACACGTCCCCGTCCGCGAACTCATCTTCGCCGACGAGGGACACGGATTTACCAAACGCGAGAACCGAATCGAGGCGTACGAGGCCATCGTCGGATTTCTGGACGAACACGTCTGACCCGGCGGTATTCGGTCTTTCGCGCGTTCTTTCGCTGTTACAGGTAGAGAAACGTATTAGTATCGACGTGAACAACCACCACAGGATGTCGCGGCGGGAACGCGGGGGGCGTGTGTTAGTGGTGTTGCCCGATTCACCGGACGAGAGCGAGTATGCCGCGCTCGTCGAGTCGTTTCGGGCGGCCCTCGGAGCGCAGATTATCGTCAGACAGGGCCGGACGGCGACCGAGTACGTGTACGAACTGGGACCGACCATCGACTGCGCCGTCTCGCTCTGCGACGACGACGACCTCGTCGAGTCGCTGGTGAACGCCGCCAACGGCGTTCCCGTCGTCGTGTACGGCGAGACGCGAGTGCCGGGCGCCGACGAGGTCGTCTGCTCGACCAACGGCATCGAGTCGTTCACGCGGCGCGTCGCCGCGGTCGTCGAGGAGGACCGCCGCGAGAGCGAACTCGTCGACGCGAACCAGAAACTGACCGCGCTGAGCGTGCACGCCAGCGCCATCACCGGTTGCGAGTCGGTCTCGGAGGTGTGCGAGGAGACGCTCGCCGCCGCCATCGAGGCGCTCGCGTTCACGTTCTGTACGGTCGCGCTGGTCGAAGGCGACCGCATCGTCCCGCGCGCGTCGACGCTCCCCCCCGAGGACCAAAACAGCTGTCACGTCAGCGAGGGTATCGCCGGGCGGACGTATCGGACGCGCGAAACGCAAATCGTCGGCGACATCGCCGCCGACGCGGACGCCCTCTTCTCGGCGTCCCGACGCTCGACGGTGAGCGTTCCGCTGGGGTCGTACGGCATCATTCAGGTCGTCTCGGACTCGCATCGCGCCTTCGACGAACACGACGCCGAGTTCCTCGAAATCCTCGCGGGCTATACGACCGAGGCGCTCGCCCGACTCGACCGGGAGACGGCGCTCAGGGCCGAACGCGACCGACTCCACGCCTTCTTCGACAACCTCCCCGTGCCGGCCGTCTACGTCGAAGAGGAGACGCCGGACGGCCGCGTCCGCTGTGAGGTGAACCGCGCCTACGAGGAGACGTTCCAGCGGAGGCCGAACCCCTCGAACCCCTCCGTCGAGGCGGCGTTCGCCAACGAAACGGAGCGGCGACTGTTCGCCGACCACCTCTGGTCGGGCGACAGCGTCGCGGCGGAGGTCGACCGCGAAACGGTCGCGGGCGACCGAGAGACGCTCGAACTCACCATCGTCCCCGTCCCGAGTTCGGGTCCCGCCGGGTCGGCGTACGGCGTCTACAACCACGACAGCCCGCGGCTGCCGGCCGGCTACGAACTGTCCTAAACGTCCGTTAGAGTCAAACGGCGCGCCGCCGAACTGAGAGCCATGAGCGCCGACGCCGAACGCGGTCACCAACAGCGAACCGTCCGTTGTCTCATCGCCAAGGTCGGACTGGACGGCCACGACAGGGGGGCGCACGTCATCGCGCGCGCCTTCCGGGACGCCGGGTTCGAGGTGGTCTACTCCGGTCTGCACCGCGCGCCGGAGGAAATCGTGCAGGCGGCCGTCCAAGAGGACGTCGACGTGTTGGGCATCTCCATCCTCTCGGGGGCGCACAACACCCTCGTTCCCAAGATTATCGACGGCCTAAAGGAGTACGACGCGTTCGAGGACACCCTCATCCTCGTCGGCGGCATCGTCCCGGACGAGGACCGCCCGAAACTCAAAGAGATGGGCGTCTCCGAGGTGTTCGGCCCCGGCACGCCGATGAAAGAGACCATCGAGTTCGTTCGGGAGAACGCCCCCCGCCGCGACTGATGAGTCACGCCGAAGACCGCGGCGAGACGCGCGTCGACGCCCTCGTCTCGGACCTCCTCGACGGCAAGCACCGCGCCCTCGCGCGGGCCATCACGAAGATAGAGAATCGGAGTCCGGGCTACCGAGAGTTGGTCTCCCGCCTCCACGCCCACACCGGCGGCGCGGACGTCATCGGAATCACGGGGAGTCCCGGCGCGGGCAAGTCCACCCTGGTCGACAAACTGGCGAAAGCCTACCGGGAGGAGGGCCTCACCGTCGGCGTCATCGCCGTCGACCCCTCCTCGCCGTACACCGGCGGGGCCGTCCTCGGCGACCGCATCCGAATGGCCTCAAACGTCGGCGACATGGACGTGTTCTTCCGGTCGATGAGCGCCCGCGGGCAACTCGGCGGCCTCTCGACGGCCACCTCGGACGCGGTGAAGGCGCTGGACGCGTTCGGCAAGGACAAGGTCATCGTCGAGACGGTGGGCGCCGGTCAGAACGAGGTGGACGTCGTCCGCACCGCCGACACCGTCACCGTCCTCGTCCAACCCGGCAGCGGCGACGACGTGCAGATGCTGAAGGCGGGCATCCTCGAAATCGGCGACGTCTTCGTCGTCAACAAGGCCGACATGGACGGCGTCAATCGCACCGTCGCCGAGTTAGAGGAGATGATCCACCTCCGGGACAACCCCGGCGCGACGCTCGACTCGGGGCACCACGGCGTCGATTCGGGCCTCCCCGAAGGCGTCTCCGGGCACGAGGGGGCGCAGGAGAGCGCGCACGACGGACACGAACGGGAGAACGGGCACGACGGCGCGGCCGAGGCGAAACCCGAAGAGAACGACGACGCCCCCGACTGGGAACCCGCCGTCGTGGAGACGGTGGCGACCAGCGGCGACGGCGTCGGGGAACTGGTGGAGACGCTGGCCGCCCACGCCGACTACCTCGCCGAGTCGGGGATGCGCGAGCGGAAGGCCCGCACCCGGTACGCCGAGGAGATTCGACAACTGCTCCGCAACGACGCGAACGCGCTGTTGAAGGAGGAACTCGACCGGCACGGCGGCGCGGAGGCGCTGGCCGAGGCCGTCGCCGCCCGCGAGACGGACCCCTACGCCGTCGCCGACGAGGTGTTCGAACCGCTCCGCGAGTGCGTCGAGGCGCGGCGCGGCGAGGAGTGAGCATCTCCCAGTAGGCTATAATATCGTCGCCCTCTTTCTCCCCGTATGAAACTCCGAACGATAGCCGGCGGAGTCGTCGCCGGCGTCGGCGCCGTCGCCGCCGCGAACGCCGTCCTCTCGCGTCGCGCGCCGCCACTCGAACCGGCCCTGTCGGGCGAACAGCACACCTACCGCTGGCGCGGCATCGACGTCCGCTACGCCGAGGCGGGCGACGAGGGGAACCCGACGCTGGTCCTCCTGCACGGCGTCAACGCCGCCGCCTCGAACGGCGAGTTCCGCGAGGTGTTCGACGAACTCGCGGAGGACTACCACGTCGTCGCCCCCGACCTGCCCGGATTCGGCACCTCCGACCGGCCGCAACTGCGCTACTCGGCGGCGCTGTACGAGGACTTCGTCGGCGAGTTCGTCTCGGAGTACGACGACCCCGCCGTCGTCGCCTCCTCGCTCACCGCCGCCTACCTCGTCGGCGCCGACCCCGACGTCTCGCGCATGATACTCGTCTGTCCGACCGAACGCGGCGGCCCGGACCCGATGCAGTGGCTCCGCGAACTGATTCGGACACCGCTCGTCGGCGAGGCCGTCTTCAACCTCCTCGGCTCGAAGCCGTCCATCCGCTACTTCAACGCCGACCACGGCTACGCGGACCCCTCGCGCGTCTCCGAGGAGTGGATGAACTACGAGTGGCGCACCGCCCACCAGAAGAACGCGCGGTTCGCGCCGGCGTCGTTCATCAGCGGCTACCTCAACTCCGAGGTGGACTTCGCGTCCGCGCTGGCGGAGACGGACGTACCGGTGACGCTCGTCTGGGGCCGGGAGTCCGACCTCGTTCCCCTGAAGGACGGCCGCGAACTCGCGGAGGCGGCCGACTGCAAACTCGTCGTCTTTGACGACGCGAAACTCCTGCCGCACGTCGAGTTCCCCGAGCAGTTCCTCTCGACCGTTCGGGAGGAGATGAACGTCGACGCGTAGGCGCCTCTCACTTCTTCCGTCCCGTCTCCCCGTCCGCCGCCTTCCGTCCGCTACCGTTCCCCTACCGCGGCCGGAACACGACCGTCGCGTCGCCCGTGTCGGGGTTCTCCGCCGTCTCGACGCCCACGGAGAGGCCCGCGTCGACGTCCTCGCCCGACGCGTCGCGCAGGACGCCCGTGAGTCGCACGTCGCCGAACGACGCTATCGCGGTGACGTACGGCGTCTGCCCGTCGAAGTCCGGGCCGGCGACGTGGACCTCGGTGTACGTCTCGACGGCGCCCGTCTCCGGCAGCGGCGTCTCCGCCAACTCCGTCGCGCCGCAGTGCGGGCAGGTCCGCCGCGGCGGGAGCGACCCGTGTCCCTCGGGGCATTCGAGGTAGAACGCGTCGTCGGTGCCGAGGGCTTCGACCCACTCGTCGTAGCCGTGGTCGGTCATTCGACCACCTCCAGCACGTGGACGACGGCGCTGGCGACGGTGCCGCCCGCGTTGTGCGTGACGCCGAGGCGCGGGTCCGAGAGGGCGTCGCTGTTGACGTGGTCGCCGCGGAGCAGTTTCGTCATCTCGACCACCTGCGCACCGCCGGTGGCGCCGACGGGGTGGCCCTTCGCCTTCAGGCCGCCCGAGAGGTTCACCGGCAAATCGCCGTCGCGCGTCGTCCGCCCCTCGCGCGCGGCCGAGATTCCCTCGCCGTGGTCGAACAGGCCGAGCGATTCCAGCGCCAGTACCTCGGCGATGGTGAAGCAGTCGTGCACCTCCGCGACGTCGACGTCGTCGGGGCCGACGCCGGCGTCGTCGTAGGCCGCCTCGGCCGCGTCTGTCGCGGCGGGCGTCCGCGAGAACGCCTCGCGGTCCTGCAGGGCGAGGTTGTCGCCGCCCTGTCCGCTCCCGGCGACTCTGATAGGAGCGTCGAGTCCGTGCTCCTCGGCGTAGTCGTCGCTGACGAGGACGACGGCGCTCGCCCCGTCGGTGATGGGGCAGGCGTCGAACAGGTGGAGGGGCGTCGCCACGGGCGGACTGTCCATCGACTCCTCGACCGTCACCTCCCGTCGGTACTGCGCGAACTCGTTCGGCACGGCGTTGGCGTGGTTCTTCACCGCGATATGGGCCAAATCCTCGCGCGACCCGCCGTACTCCTCGAAGTACGCGCGGGCCATCAGGGCGTACGCGCCGGGGAACGTCATGCCGGCGCGCACCTCGAACAGTTCGTCGGCGGCGATGGCCAACGACTCTGTCACCTCGGTCGTCGGGAGGTTCGTCATGCGCTCCATCCCGCCCGCGAGGAGCACGTCGTGCTCGCCCGCGCGGATGGCCTGCACGGCGTGTCTGACGGCCACCCCGGCCGAGGCGCACGCCGACTCGTGGCGCGTCGCGGGGCAGTCGAGGCCGGCGGCTTCGGCCATCAGCGGTCCTTGGTGTCCCTGTCGCTCCGCGAGGGCGCCCATGAAGTTCCCGTAGTGAAGTCCCTCGAACGCCTCGCGGGCGACGCCGCCGGCGTCTTCGCGCGCCGCCAGCGCGGCCTCGGCGAACAGGTCCCGTCCCGTCCGCTCCGGTTGCCGCCCGAACGGCGTGAGACCGACTCCGGCGATTCGAACGTCGTTCATGCACGAACGTAGGTGACAAACGACCTATGAACCTGCCGGACGCGGCGGCCCGTTGCGAGGGGCCTTCGGACCGCGGGAGCGACCCGTGGCCGTCCTCGCGGCGCGCCCGAGAGAACCGAAACCGGCCGTCGACGCGGGACACCCAAACGGTTAGTTTCTCCTCGGTGGACGTGCGCACATGACAACCTGGATCGGCGAGACGTTCACCAGCGACTTCGGTTGGGACCTCCTCGAATCGCTCGCGGACGTCGGCGACCGGATGGCCGGGTCGCCCGGCGAACGCGAGGCGATGGAACTGACGCGCGAGGCCTTCGAGGCGGCCGGCGCGCGCGACGCGCGAATCGACACGTTCGACATTCAGGGGTGGGAGCGCGGCGACAGCGCCGTCCGCGTCGAGGGGACGACGCAGGACTGCATCGCCCTGCCGCGCAGTCCCTCCGCGACGGCGGCGGGCGAGTTCGTCGACCTCGGCTACGGCCTCCCGGAGGACTTCGAGGCGGACCTCTCCGGGAAGGTGGTGATGGTCTCCTCGACCGTCCCCGACCACTACGAGCGGTTCATCCACCGCCGCGAGAAGTACTACCACGCCGTCGAGGCGGGCGCCGCGGCGTTCGTCTTCGCCAACCACGTCGAGGGCTGTCTCCCCCCGACGGGGAGCGTCGGCACCGAGGAGGCGCCCGTCGGAGAGATACCCGCCGTCGGCGTCAGCAAGGAGGTGGGCGCCCGCCTCGTCCGGCGTTTCGAGGGCGAGGAACTGACGGTTGAGGTCGACTGCGAGACGCCGGACGCCGAGAGCGGCAACGTCCACGCCGAACTCGGCCCCGACACCGACGAAGAGGTGCTCGTCACCGGCCACCTCGACGCGCACGACATCGCCGAGGGGGCGTGGGACAACGGGTCCGGCACCGCGATGGCGGCCGAACTCGCGCGCGTCCTCGTCGACCGGGAGGACGAACTCGACACGCGCGTCCGCTTCGTCGTCTTCGGCGCCGAGGAGGTCGGACTCGTCGGGTCGACCCACGAATCCGAGCGGTTGGGCGAGGACAGGGCGAACGTCAGGGCCGTCGTCAACCACGACGGCGTCGTCTTCGGCCGGACGCTGAAGTTCGACTACCACGGCTTCGAGGAACTCGAATCGACCGCCGAGGCGGTCGGCGACCGGTTCGACCACCCGGTGTCGACGAACCCCGAACTCGTTCCGCACAGCGACCACTGGCCGTTCACCCGGTGGGGCGTGCCGGGTTACATGGTCTCCTGCGAGACGGAGGGTCGCGGCCGCGGGTGGGGCCACACGTTCGCAGACACCCTCGACAAACTGGAGGTGCGCAACCTCCGCGAGCAGGCGATTCTGTTGGCGGACCTCGTCGTCGACCTGGCCGACGAAGGGACCGAGATACCGCACAAGGAGGCCTCGGAGATGGCGGACCGACTCGAAGACGAGGACCTCGCGGCGGGAATGCGGATTACGGGCGACTGGCCGTACTGACCGCGACCTCTTCGGAGACAGCGAGAGGGCCGAACCGTCGGGTCTTTTACCGCGCCGACTGTACCCGAACACGATGTCTCGAAGAGGCGCGCCGGAGGCCGGAGCGTGACCCGCGACGCGCCCGTCGTGGTCGTCCGCGGCGGCGACGGAGACGCCGACGCCGACGCGGTGGCGGACGCCGTGGCGGCCGCCGGCGGCGTCGTCCGTCGCGACGCGCGGGGCGAGGCGGGACGGGACGCGTACGACCGGTCCGGAGGCGCCGACCCGAGCGATCCGGCCGAGCGAGCGAACGCGGACGCGGATGCGGACGCCCTCTTCGCCGTCGGCGAGGACGCCCTCCTCTCGCTGGCCGCCGTGGACGTGTCGACGCCGATTCTCCCGGTCGACTGCGCCGTCGGCCACCGGTCGGTCCCCGCGGACCGCGTCGGCGAGGCGGTTCGACGGCTCCGCTCGGCGGAGACGCGCGTGGTCTCGCACCCCGCCCTCTCCGTCGCCGTCGACGGCGAGGCGGCGGGCACCGCGCTCGCCGACGTGACGCTCATGACCGACGCCCCGGCGCGCATCTCCGAGTACGCCATCTCGACGCCCCGAGAGCGCGTCGACTCTTTCCGCGCGGACGGCGTGGTCGTCGCCACACCCCTCGGCAGCACCGGCTACGCGCGCGCGGCCGGCGGTCCGACGCTCGCGCCCGACACGGGTGTCGTCGCCGTCCCCATCGCTCCGTACACGACGCTTCCGGATTCGTGGGTGTTCCGCCTCCCGGTCGCTCTCTCGGTCGAACGCGACGAGGCGTCCGTCTCGCTCATCGTCGACGCCGAGGAGCGTCGACCGGTTCCGCCGCACGCCCCCGTCGAACTCGCCGTGAACGGACACCTGCCGTTCCTCCGTCTCGACGACTCGTAGCGCGCCGCCGGCGTCCGCCCGCCGCGGCGAACCCGCCGGTCACGAGACCCTGTCGTTGCGTCGTACGAGAAGAAGCCCGCCGGGAGCGGAGCCGTCGCGCCTCAGATGACGGCGTTCCAGACGGGGGCGATGACGAAGAAGAGACTCTGGTACGCCGCGTACAGAAGCACGAGGACGGACGCCCCGAGCGCCGCTTTCGGGCGTTCGAGTTCGAGCGCCTTCGAGCGCGCCTCGACGCGGCGCGACTCGAACTCGAAGAAGTCGGTGAGGAACAGACCGAGCACGAGCACCGACAGCACCGTTCCCGGGTGCGGGTCGATGAGGAGGAACAGGAACGACGCGAACACGAGGAGCAGCGTCGTCACGGTGTGCGGGAGGAACCGCGAGAGCGTCTCGTCGCCGTCGTCCTCGTCGGCCTGCTTGACGTGCGAGCGGTGCGCGAGTATCCGCGTCACCATGTTGGCGAGGACCAGCACCACGATGGCGTACTTGAGCGCCGGTTCGATGGCGTCGATGCCATCGAGTGGGACGAGGAACTGTAGCGGTTGCATACCCCACTCTCCGTGTACGACTCATTAGAGTTTTTCCAATCCGGCGCGCCCGCGGGCCGTCGCTCGCGGCGTCCGCGGACTGTCCGACCGAGAGGCTGAGGAGAAAAGGGGGTTACTGCGAGCGCCGGTCGCGGACGGCCGAACGCGCCTGCCGCCCGGCGGGGATGAGCACCCAGAACGTCAGCGCGCCGAGGAGCGCGAAGTAGAGTAACGCGTCCATCAGCGCGATGCCCATCGCGTCGAACAGCGTCCCCCCGCCGGAGGCGGGTTCGATGAGCTGTTTGCTGCTCTCGAAACTGCTCGTTCGGTACCACCCGGCCAGCACCATCCATCCGAGGCCCGCGGCGGTGAAGATACCGAGTCCCTTGATGAACTCGTCAGCCATTGTTATCTGAGGGTTCGTCGGAGTCCTCTTGAGACTTTCCCATTCCTTGGGCCCGGAAGCGCGTCCCGAGGGTGTACACTCCGGCGCCGAAGCCGATACCGGCGAGTCCGACGACGGCCAGCACCGTGCTCATCACGCCGTCGGCCACCGAGACGCCGACGACGCCCAGCGCTCCCGTCACGATGGCGCCGAGAAAGCTCACGTTCAGCGTCGCCGCGTCGAGGAACATGAAGCCGACGACGACGCTTCCGACGGCGATGAGCGTCGAGAACACGGTCACCGTCTTGTACAGACGCATCGGGACGACCACGTCCCGTCGGCCGCGGCGGTTCCCGCTTCCGCTCCCGTCCCCGCGTTCGTCCCCGTCGCTCGGGGTCGGCGCGGCGTCGACGCTCGTCCCGTCTCCGTCGGTCATCGACGAACGTTCGGGCGGAGAGAAAAAGGGCCTTTCGCGATTCGGCGAAACCGCGGGGCAGTCGGACGGGCTACTTCGGACTACTTCGGCGGTCGGAGCCGGTAGTAGCGCTTGTTGAGGTCGTACATGTACCCCTCGCGCATCGTCTTCAGCACCGCGTACGTCACGAGGCCGGCGACGATGGGCGCGAGGAACGTCAGGTCGAACAGCAGGTCGACGTTCCCCGGGAAGAGGTTCTTGACCGCCAGGATGCTGATGGTGAACGCGAAGACGACGCCGGCGATGCCGACGGCGGCCCAGAACGGCTGCTCGACCGGTCTGCGCGCGCTCCCCTTGTTGAGGAACGGTACCATCGCGATGAAGCCGACGACGACGCCGTTGGCGAGCACGCCGTACGTCCGGTCGGCCGTCAGTTTCGTCCCGCCGAGGATGGATAGCTCGGGGTTGAGCGGACCGAGCTTCAACAGGCCGAACGACCAGTAGAGATACCAGTCGGGCAGGATGATGGCGGGGGTGGAACTCGGGTTCGCCGGCGGGCCGATGTGCATCGGCAGCGTTGCCGAGAGGAACAGCACCATCCCGGTGAAGAAGCTGGCTATCGCGAGGTTTCGGATGACCTCGTGGGGCCACGTCGGGAACGCGAGGACGTCGCGTTCGACGTAGTCCGACGCTTGGCGCATGTCTTGGTCTTCGCGCCGGGAGCGCTCGAAGTACTCGTACGTGAGTCGCGAGAGACCCACCTTCCGCTCCTTGCGCTCGCGCCACGTCGGCGTCTCGTCGTCCGGCGCGACGATGCCACTTCCGTCCGATCGCACGTCGTCGTCTGTGTTGGGTTCGTTTTCGGTCATTGGTCTGATATCAGTGCGGCTCCGCGATGCCCTGGACCCACACGATGCCGATGTGGATGGCGATGAGCGTGGTCACGACGAACGGCAACAGGAAGACGTGTATGATGTACATCCGTTGCAGCGTCGACTGGCTCAGCGAGAACCCGCCGAACAGCAGTTGCGCGACCCACTCGCCGATGAGCGGGATGGACAGCGACATCTCGACGCCGATCTGTCCCGCCCAGTAGGCCAGTTGGTCCCACGGGAGCAGGTAGCCGGTGTACCCGAACACCATCGTCAGACTGATGAGGATGATGCCGAGCAGCCAGTTGAGTTCGCGGGGTTCCTTGTAGGCGCCGGTGAAGTACACGCGGAGCATGTGGAGGAACACGGCGGCGACCATCACCTGCGCGGACCACCGGTGGATGGAACGCAGCATGAAGCCGAACTGCAGGTCGCGCATGATGAACGCGATGCTCTCGTAGGCGACGCTCCCGGCGGCCTCCGTCCCCGCCGCGGCCGACGGCGAGTAGTAGAAGCCGAGCAGTGCGCCGCTGATGGCGGCGATGACGTACGCGAGTGTCGAGAACAACCCGAGCGTGTACAGCGGGTACCAGTACCAGAACTTATTGTCGAGGTTGTACTGTTCGGTGTGACTCTTCGGCATCTGGAGGTTGACCCGGTAGTAGAGGGTCTCCATCAGCTCCAGGTAGTCGACGATGCGGAACCGCTTGTCGAGCCAGATGAGCGTCGTGAGGAACGTGGACTCCACCGGAGTGAGGTCCTTCTCCTTCATCCAGCCCTTGTGGTCATAGTCGTCTTTGCGTTCTAAACTCATTGTTACCTCTTGTAGTACGGGTAGACGGCCCGTTTGACCTGGTCCCACGCACCGGTCCCGAACTCGGTGCCTTCCACCTGGTCTTCACGGATGTAGACGTCTTCCCACTTTCGACGGCGTTTCTTGACTATCATCACGTCCGGGAGGAACTCCTTGCGGTACAGCGCGAGGATGAACGCGAGGTCGATGAAGATGACGGCGAGGACGCCCCCGAGGAACATGTTCCCCGTGTCGGACAGCCCCCATCCGGAGACGAGTCCGTAGGTGAACATGAACACGAAGACGACCTCGATGATGGCCAGGAGGACGATGGCGATGGCCGCCGCGGTGCTCTCGCGGGCCGGTTCGTAGCGGTGGATGTCGCCGTAGGTGCTGCCACTGGAGGACATCTATCCGTTCCTCCCCGTGCCGGTGTGCGCCGACTCGCCGTACTTCAGGATGTAGAACGTGAAGATGACCGTCACGATGATCCCGAGGATGGTGGCGGCGCCGACCCAGTGGGCCTGAATCGGGACGCCGAGTTCCTCGAGTTCCTTCTCGCCGCCGCCCTCGCCGCTGCTCGGGTTCTCGACGACTTCGATGGTACCGACCATCCCCGCGGTCTCGTGGGGGGCGCAGTGGTACTCGTACGTACCGAGCGTGCCGAACGTGTGCGTGTACGTGAACCCCTCGTTCTCGATGGGTTCGTGACCGGACCAGTTCGCACCCTCGGGCGTGCTGTCGGGGACGACGTTGTGGTTGTCCGACATCCACACGAACTCCACCGTCGTGCCGGGGGCGATTTGGAGCGCCTCCTCGGTGCCGGGGGTGAAGACGAGGGAGCCGCCGGGGCCGACTTCGACCGTCTTCGACGCGCCGCCACCGCCGCCACCACCGCCGCCGGTGCCGGTACCTGCGCCGGTGCCGGTGCCTCCGGTACCGGTTCCTGTTCCTGCCCCTGTCCCGGTTCCGCTCGACGTCGAAGTGCCCTCTTGGGCGGCCCCGACTCCGGCGGCGGCAGAGGCCGTCGCGGTCGCGGCAGGGACGCTTGCCGCTCTCAGAAAGTCCCGCCTTTTCATACAGGAAATTCTCAGGATGGAACGCGCTTAAACCCACCGACTCCCCCCGCCACCGGGCCGCTGTCGGCGTCTCAGGCCCCGCGGGGTTCGGGCGATTTAGGTCCCGCCGGGGCGCCCGTCGCTCCCGGATTCGTCGGCCGTCTCGTCGGATTCGAGCGCCGCACCACTCGCGTCGTCGACGGGCACGAAGTCGGGTCGGCCGCGGTCGCGGACGGCCCGAAGTCGGTTGCGGTACTCCTCGGTCCGGAAGCGGTCCGAGAGGCGGGCGTTCGCCACGACGAAGAACAGGAAGAACCCCACGAGGAGGAAGAACCCGGCGACGACCGGGGGGACGATGTTTATCTGCCGCCCCGAACTGAACGGGATGAGGTCGGTGAACAGCCACAGTCCGAACAGGACGAGGCCGCCGAGTATCTGCCCGCCGGCGATTATCTGGAGGATGGTGTTGCCGAGTTCGCTCGACTGCTCGACGACGGCGTCGGGGTCCGGCAGCCCGTAGTTCTCCGGCGGTTCCTGCACCTCGAAGTCGTCCATCGAACAGAGGACGAGCGAGGGTTGCACGTCGCGGTAGACGGTCCCCTCGCCCTCCAGCGACCCGTCGGGACCGACCAGCGCGTAGCCCTCGTCGGAGTAGACCAACACGTGGGGTTCGCCGTCGACGGCGACGCGTTCGACGACGCCGAATATCTCCCGTCGGGCGACCCGACTCTTCAGTTCCTTCTCCAGTCGCACGAGCAGTTCCTCGCCGACGACCCACGAATCCGGGTCGAACGCCGCCTCCCACTCCTCGGCGGTCATCTCCGCCATGTCCTCCGGACCGAAGTCGTCGAAGTCGTACTTCTCCTCGACCTCTTGGCGCAGGGCCGCCAGGTCGGCGTCCTCCGAGTCCGAGGGCGGCCGCTCCGCGTCGACTCGTTCGTCCGACGATTCGCTCATCGCCGGAGATTGGGGACGAACCACCGTTAGGGTGACGGTCGCCCCGCGGCGTTCGTTCCCTCTCGGGTACGACCGCCGCACGCCGTCCCGCAGTCGGGCAACTTAGGCCGCTCGACTCCTAACCCTCGGCGATGGTATCCGAGTCGGCCATCGCGACGGGCGCCGCGCTGATGGTCACGGCCAGCTTTCCGTTCTACCTCTACGGGGCGTGGATCATCATCGAGGCCGAGACGGTGACGTGGGACGTGCTCGTCCGCCACCTCAGCTTCATCGTCCCCGGACTCCTCCTCAACACGATACCCGTCGTCGTCTGGATGATTCCGCGCCTCTTCGTGCAACTCGGCGGCCTTTCGGCGCTCCACGCGGTGCTCGGACTCCAGGCGTACGCGATGCTCACGTTCGCGCTGACCGGCATCGTCCGTATCTTCCAAGCGAAGCGCAACGCCGACCTCTATCACAATCCCGACCAGGAGATAGACTTGGACGACCTGCACGAGAACATGGGCGCTTGGCGCGGCCGTCTCCGCATCGGCGTCGTCGGCTACGTGCTGTTCTGGATTCTGGCGTGGTTCCTCGGCGTCTACCAGTATCTCGCCTCGTACGTGTTCTGAGGCCCCGGTCGGCCGCTCCGCTCATCGTTCGCCGCTCACCACGCCTCGCCGCTGGCCAGGTCGACCTCCCCGTCGACTTTCGACGACGGGCAGACGTCTTCGAGGACGCACGCCTCGCAGTCGGGGTTGCGGGCGGTGCAGACGGCGCGGCCGTGGCTGATGAACAGGTGCGTGAGCTGTTGCCAGTCCTCCTCGGGGACGACGGGCATGAGGTCCTCCTCTATCTTCTCGGGGCGCTCCTCCTCTGTGATTCCGAGTCGCCGCGAGAGCCGCTGGACGTGCGTGTCGACGACGATACCCTCCACCACGTCGTGACCGTGCTGGAGGACGACGTTCGCCGTCTTCCGGCCGACGCCCGCGAGGTCCGTCAGGTCGCTCATCGTGTCCGGCACCTCCCCGTCGTGTTTCTCCACGATGTCGGCGGCGGCCGACCGGATGTACTTCGCCTTGTTGTTGTAGTAGGTGATAGAGCCGATGTCGTCGGCGAGTTCCTCCTGGTCGGCCGCCGCGAACGCCTCGGCGGAGGGGTACTTCTCGAAGAGGTCGGCTGTCACCGAGTTCACCCGCTCGTCGGTGCACTGCGCCGACAACACCACGGCGACGAGCAGTTCCAAGCGGGTCGAGAAGTTCAGCGAGATGGTCGTGTCGGGGTACTCCTCGTAGAGGCGGTCGAGTATCTCCCGCACCTGCGCGTCGCGCGTATCGAGCGGCGTTCCCATACGCCGGCGATGGCGGCCCCCGGTGTTGAGTGGTTCGGGTTCGCGCCGCTCACAGGAGCGCTCGTCGCACCGCGTCGAGAAACCGCTCCCGCGTGACGGGTTTGACCAAGTAGGCGGTGACGTCGTCCTCGCAGACGTGCGCGTCGGGTTGGTAGGCGCTGACGACGACGACGGGGCGGTCGCCGTCGAGACGGTTCAGCACCTCGGGTCCCGAGAGCGCCGGCAGCCGCCGGTCCAGGACGAGGGCGTCCACGTCGTCGTCGACGGCGGCCAGCGCCGCCTCGCCGTCGAGCGCCGTGCGGACGGCGACGTCCTCGCACCCGGCGAGCCACAACTCGTAGGTCCCCAGCAGGTCCTCGTCGTCCTCGACGACGAGAACCGTGCGCTCCTCCGATTTCGACCTCGACCTCGGCCCCCTCGCTCTGGCACCCATGTGGTGAACAAACGGCCGGTACGTTCAATAGCGTAGCGGTGTAGCCGGACCGGGATTCCTTATAGCTTCGAGGTCCTACGATGCGCTATGCACACGGGGCCTCCCGGAGGGGACGACGCCTCGGCCGAGCGAGTCATCTCCGAACCGGCGGAGATTCTCGAACGCGTCTCCGACGCGTTCTACGCTCTCGACGCCGAGTGGCGCTTCAGGTACGTCAACGAGCGAGCCACGGAACTGCTCGGTCGTTCCGAGGAGGACCTGCTCGGGCGCTCGGTCTGGGAGACCTTCCCGGAGGCGGCCGAGACGGCGCTCTGGACGGAGTACCACGAGGCGATGCAGACGCAGGACTCGACCAACTTCGAGATATACTACGAGTCGCTCGGGGGATGGTTCGAGGTGAACGCCCACCCTTCCGAGACGGGGCTGTCCGTCTACTTCCGGGACGTCACCGCCGAGAAGGAGCGCGAGCGGCGGTTGGCCGAGACGCGACGGCGCTACCGGACGCTCGTCGACAACTTTCCCAACGGATCGGTCACCCTCTTCGACCACGACCTGCGGCTTCTCGTCACCGGGGGGGACATCGACAAACTGGACGGCGTTCGGCCCGATCGACTGGTGGCGTTCGAGAGCGACGAACTGGCTGGAGAGCGGCTCTCCGAGGTGGTCTATCCGGAGGCGTTCGAGGAGATAGAGCCGCACTACCGCGCCACCCTCGAGGGGGAGACGCGGACGTTCCTGCTCCCCGTCGACGACCGGATACACCGCGTGCGGACGGTCCCGGTTCGGGGGGACGACGGCGACGTGCTCGCCGGTCTCGCCATCTCCCAGGACGTCACCGAGCGCTTCGAGAAGCAACGGGAACTGGAGACCCGCTCGCATCAACAGGAGGTCGTCGCCGAACTCGGGCGGTTGGCGCTGGAACATCCGCCCTTGGACGACCTGTTCGACCGGGCGACCGAGGCCGTCGCCGAGACGCTCGACAACGATTACTGTAAGGTGTTGGACCTCTCCGACGACGGTCGGGAACTGTTGCTCCGCTCCGGCATCGGCTGGAAGCCGGGACACGTCGGCGAGGCGTCCGTCGCCAACGACGAGAACACGCAGGCCGGTTACACCCTGCTCTCTGCGGACCCCGTCGTCGTCACCGACCTCGGGGCCGAGGCCCGCTTTTCCGGTCCGGACCTCCTCGTCGACCACGACGTCGTGAGCGGAATCAGCACGATAATCGGCCCCATCGACGACCCGTGGGGCATCCTCGGCACCCACGACACCGAGGAGCGGTCGTTCACGGAGTACGACGTGGACTTCGTCCAGAGCGTCGCCAACATCCTCGCGACGGCCATCGACCACCACGAGTTCGAGCGCGAGCGGCAGGCGCAGCGCGAGCAGTTGGCGGCGCTGAACGACCTGAACTCGCTCGTCCAGCAGATATCCGAGTCGGCGGTCAGACAGTCGAGTCGCGAGGAGATAGAGGGGCTCCTCTGCGAGACGGTGGCCGCCTCGGACTCCTACGTGTTCGCGTGGATCGGCGAGGCGGACGAGGAGACCGGAGAGGTCGTCTGTCGGTACGAGTCGGGCGTCGAGAACTACCTCTCGAACATCGAACTGTCGCTCGACGGTCCCGGCCGGGACGGGCCGACGGTGCAGGCGCTTCTCACGGGGGAGACGCAGGTCGTTCAGGACGTCGACGAGAGCGCGAATTACGCCTCGTGGCGCGGCCACGCGCGAGCGTACGGCTACCGGTCCTCGGCGGCCATCCCCATCGCGTTCGGCGAGGACCGGTACGGCGTTCTGAACGTCTACTCCGAGCGCCCCGGCGCGTTCGGAACGGAGGAGCGGACGGCGCTCTCGCGTCTCGGCACCATCGTCGGCCACGCGCTCCGGTCGGTCGAGCGGGACCGACAGCTCCGCGAGAGCGAGCGGCGGTACCGGACGCTCGCGGAGAACATCCCGAACGGCGCCGTCGCCCTCGTCGACACCGACCTCACCTACCTGCTCGCGGCGGGGTCGAACTTCGACGACGCGGATCTCGACCCCGCAGACGTCGAAGGCACGCACATCGACGACGTGACGTTCCTCCCGCGGCCGGTGCTCGAATCGGTGAACGACGCACTCAGAGCGGCGTTGGCGGGCGAGACGAGGACCGTCCGAGCCGAACTCGAGGACCGAGTCGTGGAGTTCCGCACGGTCCCCGTCCACGACGAGGGCGGCGAGGAGATTCGAGCCGCGATGATACTCTCACAGGACATCACCGAACGCGTCCGCCGCGAGGAGGATTTAGAACACGAACGAGAGCGCCTCGAACTGATGAACCGTCTCATCCGTCACAACCTCCTCAACAGTCTCAACGTGGTCGACGCGCGTTTGGAGTTCGTCGAGGAGAAAGTCGACGACAGCGTCGCGGAACACCTCGCGACGGCGCGCAAGCGGACCGACTCGATGATCGAACTCGTCCAGACGATTCGCTCGCTGATGAACGCCATCGTCGAGGCGGACGACGTCGCCTTGGAACCCGTCTCGCTCGACGAGTCCATCCGCGCCGAACTGGCGGCCACGCGGGAACTGTACCCGGACGCCGAACTCGTCTACGAGGGCCCGACCGGCGTGACCGTCGTGGCGAACGAACTGCTCGGGGAGGTGGTCGAGAACCTCCTCGTCAACGCCGTCCAGCACAACGACAAACCGATTCCGCGGGTGACCGTCGACGTCGACGTTGAGGAGGAGACGGTTGCGCTCGTGGTCGCGGACAACGGCCCCGGCGTCGACCCCGACCTCGAATCGCGCATCTTCGACAAGGGGACGAAGGGGTTCGAGAGTCCGGGCACCGGGTTCGGCCTCCACCTCGTCCGGGAAATCGTCGAGGCGTACGGCGGCGACGTCTCCGTGGAGAACCGACCCGAGGAGGGTGCGGTGTTCCGGGTGGTGCTCCCGCGGGCGTGGGAGGACCCAGAGGACACCGACGGAGAAGCCGATACCGACGCGGACGCCGACTCCGGTTCGGAATCCGAATCCGACTCAGAGTCCGAGGCGGGTAGTTAAGTCCCCGCCCGCGGAACCGACCCGGTATGGGAGACACTGACGCGCCCCCGTGGCGGGCCGCCCTCGGGACGGTCGCCGGTTACGGCGGGATACTCTTGCTCATGTTCGTCGTCCTGTTTCTCGTGCCGTACATCGTCGTCAGCGTGCTCTGAACGCCCGGCAGGGATGAAACGAAAATAGAACGCTCGTTCGAAGGGACCCGCAATCGGAATCGGAATCGACTACGCGAACGCGCGGGAGGCGTCGGCGTCGTCCTCGGCCTCGGCCTGAATCTTCTCCCACGCGGAGACGAAGTCGTTCATGTATATCTCCGTGCGGTCGTCGCGGATGGCGAACATCCCGGCCTCGGTGCAGATGGCTTTCACGTCGGCGCCGGAGGCGTCGTCTGCCATCTCGGCGAGTTGCGCGAAGTCGACGTCGTCGTCGACGTTCATGTTGCGCGTGTGGATTTGGAAGATGATCTCGCGACCCTCCGCGTTCGGCTTGGGCACCTCGATGAGGCGGTCGAAGCGACCCGGCCGGAGGATGGCGGGGTCGAGCATGTCGAAGCGGTTCGTCGCCGCGATGATGCGGATGTCGCCGCGTTCGTCGAAGCCGTCCATCTCCGAGAGGAGTTGCATCATCGTGCGCTGGACCTCGGCGTCGCCGGACGTCTTCGAGTCCGTGCGTTTCGAGGCGATGGCGTCTATCTCGTCGATGAAGAGCACGGCGGGTTCGTTCTCGCGGGCGACCTCGAAGAGGTCGCGGACGAGTTTCGCCCCCTCGCCGATGAACTTGTGGACGAGTTCGGAGCCGGCCATCTTGATGAACGTCGCGTCGGTTTGGTTGGCGACGGCCTTCGCCAGCATCGTCTTCCCGGTGCCCGGCGGGCCGTAGAGGAGAACGCCCGACGGGGGCTGGATGCCGACCTTCTCGAACATCTCGGGGGATTTGAGCGGCATCTCGACGGTTTCGCGGACCTCGTTCATCTGCTCTTCGAGGCCGCCGATGTCGGCGTACGTCACGTCGGGGCTGTGTTCGACCTGCATGACCCGAGCGCGCACGTCGGTCTCGTTGTCGAGTCGCTTGACGATAGAGAGGGAGTTGTTGACGGCGACGCGGGAGTCGGGTTCCAACTCCTCGCGCAGTTCGTCGGTGACTTCGGTGAGGGCCTCTTGGTTGTTGCCGTGCTGTTTGATGATGACGCCCTCGTCCGTAATCTCTTGGACGGTGGCGACGAACAGCGGCGACTGTTTGAGCTTCTTGTTCTCGTGCGTGAGTCGTTCCAACTTCTGCTGGTACTTGTTGTTCTCGGCGTTCGCGTCCAGCAGCTTGTCCCGCATCTCTTCGTTCTGGGACTCGAGGACGTCGAGGCGCTCTTGGAGCGCCTGAATTTTCTCCTGCTGCGACGCCGCGTCCTCCTCGTAGGGAAGGTCGACGTCGTCCACAGTGTCGGTCATCGTCTGCTGTAGGGTAGCGTTTCATAAGAGGCTTCGGGTAGCCGGCCTTTCTGACCATCTCGCGGCCGATATCGTTTCCTGTCGTCGTCCGTCGGTCCGGCCGCGCCCGGCCGCGCCCGGCCGCGGTCCGAGACGTCTGATTCGCTCAGGTAATAATTCGATACAGCAAATATTATCACCCTACATTCCCCAGCTATGAGTACGAATGAGCACCACCGAGGTAGTCGGAACGGACGAGGGGTCGAGCGACCGCTGGGAACCGATTCGCGAGATGCCGCCGAGCGCGAAACTCGTGGCGAAAGTGCTGGACTACGACGACACGCTGACGCAGAGCCAACTCGCCGAGGAGACGCTGCTGCCGCCGCGGACGGTCCGCTACGCTCTCTCGCGCCTGGAGGACGCGGGCGTCGTCGACTCGCGGTTCTCCTTCTCCGACGCCCGCAAGCGGCTCTACACGCTGAACATTTAAATCCGAACGCGGGACCAGTCCCGCCGTGACTCCCGCCCCGTCGCCCGGTTCGACCGCCGGGCATCCGTCCGGTCTCCGCGGCGCCCCGCGTCCGCCGAACGACCCCGCTCCGAGGTCGGACCGACCGGAGACGTCGGCGCCTTCTCCCGACGCCGTCCGCACCGCGCTCAGAGCGCTGGCGACCGGCGCTCCGTCGTCGCCGCGGCCGGCGTTCCGAGAGACGGTCGCCGAGGCCGAGGCGGCGACGGCGTCGGCCCTCGACGCCGCGGCGTTCCTCCGCGCGGGTCGTCTCCCCGAACTTGCCCGGGCCGTCGCCGACGCCGAGGCGGCCGCCCGGCGCGACGAGTTCGAAGGGGAGGCGCAGACGGCCGCGGCGGCGGGTAGACGGGCGCTTTCGACCCTCCGGCGACTCGATTCGGCCGTCGGACGAGCGTTCGGGTCCGACGGCGAGGACACCGGCGACCACTTCCGCTCCGGTCACGACATCGTTTTACCCCGGACCGACCAATCCGCGGACAGATGACACGGGTGATACACACCGGGGACACCCACGTGGGGTACCAGCAGTACCACTCGCCCGAACGACGTCAGGATTTCCTCGACGCCTTCGAGCGGGTGGTGGAGGACGCCGTCGAAGAGGGAGTGGACGCCGTCGTCCACGCGGGCGACCTGTTCCACGACCGGCGGCCGGAACTCCGCGACCTGCTGGGTACCATCGACGTCCTCAGAGAACTCGACGACGCGGACATCCCCTTTCTCGCCGTCGTCGGTAACCACGAGTCGACCCGCGGCGGGCAGTGGTTGGACCTCTTCGAGAGCCTCGGCCTCGCCGAACGCCTCGGCGCCGCCCCCCGACTCGTCGGCGACACGGCGTTCTACGGCCTCGACCACGTCCCGAAGTCGCGCCGCGACGAGTTGACCTACGACTTCGAACCGCGCGACGCCGCCCACGCTGCCCTCGTCGGGCACGGCCTGTTCACGCCCTTTGCGCACGCCGACTGGGACACCGAGACGGTGCTCGGGGAGTCGAACGTCGAGTTCGACGCCTTCCTCGTCGGCGACAACCACGCGCCGGGCACCGAACGGGTGCTGGAGACGTGGGTGACGTACTGCGGGTCGACCGAACGCGCCAGCGCCGCCGAGGAGGCGGCCCGCGGTTACAACCTCGTCGAATTCGGCGAGGAGGTGGACATCCGTCGGCGCTCGCTCGACACGCGGCCGTTCGCGTTCGTCTCCGTTGACCTCGCGGAGGGCGAGGGCGCCGACCGCGTCCGCGAGCAGATTCGCCAGCACGACGTGAGCGACGCCGTCGCCATCGTGGAGATAACCGGCGAGGGCGAACCGGTGACGCCCGCCTCCGTCGAGGAGTTTTTGAGCGAGCGAGGGGCGCTCGTCGCCCGCGTGACCGACCGCCGACAGACCGAGACCGAGTCGGAACTGAGCGTCTCGTTCGCGGACCCAGACGACGCGGTGCGCGAACGCGTGACCGACCTCGGCCTGTCGACGGCCGCCCGCGACGTGGAGGAGACGGTCCGGGCGAGCAAGACGGCCGACTCGAAGGTGCGCGAGGAGGTGAAGACCCGCGTCGACTCGCTGGTCGAGGACGGGGACCTCGCGGCGTTCTCGCCGGCCGAGAGCGGCGACGGAGGCGGGTCCGACGCCGACGCCGACACCGGGAGCGGAGCGGACGACGGTGCGGACGCAGACGCCGACGAGACCGACGCCGAGACCGCAGCGGACGAGGAGCGACCCCCCGAGAACGCGCCGGGGGCGGGCGCCGTTGAGGCGGGGTCGGGCGAGACGGACGGCGGGGAAGTCGCCGTCGAAGAAGCGGACGCGAACTCCGACGACGCGGAATCAGCCGAACCGGACGACCCGAGCGACGCGGAACCCGATGGCGAAAACGACGCCGCGTCCGACGCCGGCGCGGAGGAGGCGGCGGATGACTCGTCTGGCGGCCAGTTCACCATGGAGGACTTCTAAATGCGCTTCGACCGGATTCGACTGCAGAACTTCAAGCCCTACGCGGACACCGACCTCGACCTGACCGACGGCGTGACCGTCATCCACGGGCTGAACGGCAGCGGGAAGTCCTCGCTGCTCGAAGCGTGCTTCTTCGCGCTGTACGGCGCGCACGCGTTGGACGAGACGTTGGAGGACGTGATGACGACCGGCACCGAGGAGGCCGAAGTCGAGTTGTGGTTCACCCACGACGGCGCGTCCTACCACATCGACCGGCGCCTCCGGAAGTCCGGCGACCGGGTCCAGACCGCGAAATGCGTCCTCGAAGGCCCGGAGACGACCGTCGACGGCTCCCGCGACGTGCGCGGGTTCGTCACCGACCTCCTGCGGATGGACGCCGAGGCGTTCGTCAACTGCGCGTACGTCCGGCAAGGGGAAGTAAACAAACTCATCAACGCGACGCCCGCCCAGCGACAGGACACGATAGACGAACTGCTCCAACTCGGCAAACTGGAGGAGTACCGCGTCCGCGCGGGCAACGCCCGCCTCGGCGTCGAGGACGTGCTGACCGAACGGCGCGGCGGTCTCTCGAAGGTCGACTCACAGATAGAAGCCAAGGAGGACGCGGACCTCCACGCGCGGTTGAACGCCCTGGAGACCGAACTCGGCGAGGTCGACGCGAAGATACAGCGCTACGAGGAACAGCGCGAGAAGGCGGCGTCGACGCGCGAAGACGCCGAGGACGTCCTCGAAACCTACCGCGAGAAGCGCGCGGAACTGGACGACTTGGAGGAGGACATCGCCGACCTGCGCGAAACCGTCGAGGCCGACGAACGGACGCGCGAGTCGCTCCGGAGCGAGGTCGGCGAGGCGCGCGACCGGGTCGAGGAACTCCGCGCTCGCGTCGACGACCTGCGCTCTGCGGCGGACCTCGACGAGGCGACGGCGGACGCCCTCGCCGCTCGGCGCGAGAAACTCGACGCTCGGGAGGCGGAGACGCGCGAGGAACTGACCGACGCGCGCCAGCGCCGAACGATGCTGTCGAACCAGGCCGAGAAGCTCCGCGAACGCGCCGAGGAGTTCGAGTCGCGGGCGGCCGAGAAGCGCTCTCGGGCGAGCGAACTGGACGAGGCCGCCGCGGAGGCCGAAGACGAACTCGAATCGCGCAGGGACCGCCTCGACGAACTGGAGGACGAACTCGACGCCCTCGAAGGGGAGTTCGCGGACGCACCCGCCGAACTCGGCGAGGCGTCGGCGCACCGCGAGGAGATTCGAGAGACGCTGACCGACGTACGCGAGCGACTCACCGAGGCGAACGCCGAACTGGAGAACGTCCGCGACAGACTCGAGGAGGCGCGGGACCTCCGCGAGGCGGGCAAGTGCCCCGAGTGCGGCCAACCCGTCGAGGACTCCCCGCACGTCGACGCCATCGGCGAGTACGAGGCGCGCATCGAGGAGTTGGAGGCGACGCTCTCGGACCTCCGCGAGCGGCGCGAGGCGCTCGAATCGAAGGCCGACCGCGCCGAAGAACTCGTCGAGGCGGAGAACAGGGTCGGCGAACTCCGGAGCAGCCGAGACCTGTTCGAGGAGCGCATCGAGGACGCCGAAGCGGCCGTCGAGGAGCGCCGGACTGAGGCCGAGTCGCTGCGCGAGGCGGCCGACGAACTCGACGCGGAGGCCGAGGAGAAGCGCTCGGCGGCGTCGGCGCAGGCGGAGGCGGCCGAGGACGCAGCGGAGACAGTCGAGTCGCTCGAATCCGACCTGGAGACGGTCGCGGAGGCCGAGGAGCGACTCGACGCGCTGTCGGACCTCCGGTCGACGCTCGAAGAGACGGAGTCGGAAATCGAGCGGTTCGAGGAGCGGCGCGAGAACCTCGCCGACCTGAACGACGAGCGCCGGGAGCGCCTGGCCGAGAAACGGGAGCGTCGCTCCTCGCTCGCCGAGGAGGTCGACGAGTCGACGGTCGAGGAGGCCAGAGAGCGCAAGGAGAACGCGGCGGAGTACGTCGAACAGGTCGATGAGGAGCTGTCGGCTCTGAAAGAAGAGCGCGACGAACTTCAGAGCGACATCGGCGGCGTGAAGGGCGAACTCGCGCAGTTGGAGGAGCTCCGACAGGACCGCGAGGAACTGGCCGCGCGCGTCGACGCGCTCGAATCGCTCCACACGGAAATCGAGGAGTTGGAGGCCATGTACGGCGACCTGCGCGCGGACCTTCGGCAGCGCAACGTCGAGAGCCTCGAACGGATGCTGAACGAGACGTTCGACCTCGTCTACGGCAACGACGCCTACTCGCGCATCCGCCTCGACGGCGAGTACGAACTGACGGTGTTCCAGAAGGACGGCACCGCCCTGGACCCCGAACAGCTCTCGGGCGGCGAGCGGGCGCTGTTCAACCTCTCCTTGCGCTGCGCCATCTATCGCCTCCTCGCGGAGGGCATCGAGGGCGCCGCGCCGATGCCGCCGCTCATCCTCGACGAACCGACCGTCTTCCTCGACTCCGGGCACGTCTCGCGCCTCGTGGACCTCGTCGACGAGATGCGCGAGTTGGGCGTGCGACAGATCATCATCGTCAGCCACGACGAGGAACTGGTCGACGCGGCGGACGAACTCGTGACGGTGGAGAAGGACCCGACGAGCAACCGCTCGTCGGTGCGACAGGAGGACCCGGCGGCCCTCGCCGCCGCGGAGTCGCTGGCCGACGACTGAGGAAAGTGGATGGTGGACGGCGAGCGGCGAGTTCCGACGCGCCGGTCGCCGACTCGCTATTCGGCCGAGCGTCCGCCGCGGAGTTCCTCGACGGCTCGCTTCGTCGTCTCCGTCGCGGCGTAGCCGCGTTCGCCGTAGACGGTCGTCTCCTCGAGGAGGCCGGCCGCGCGGAACTCCCCGAGGAGGCCGTGGAGGTCGGACTCGCAGAGGTCGTAGGCGTCGAGCAACTCGACCACCGAGGCAGCCTCACGGTCGGCCAGTTCGACGAGCAGGCCCAGCGAACGCTCGTCGTGGACGGCCGTCATCAGTCGCCGTACGGGTTCGGAGACGGCGGCCGCCGCGGTTTCGAGCGGGGAGTCCCCCTCGAACGTCACATCCTCGTTCTCGACGTACCGCTCTTCGCCCGTCGCCGGGTCGCGGACGCGACTGGAGTCGCCGGAGCGTTTGACGAGCAGGTAGCGCTTGCCGTCGCCGTTGCGGACCGTCTGCATGGACGGCCGGAGGGCGGTGAAAGGAATAGGGGTTGCGCTCGGGTCGTCTCTCTTCCCCCTCGTCCCGTCCGCGGCGTCGGGTGTCACGCTCCCGTCGCTCCCGTCCGCTCGGAACTCGTGGTAGAAGGAGGGCGCCCGGCGTCCGTTCAGCTTACACGAACTCCTTCAGCGTGACCGTTCGAGTCGTCTCGACCCACGCGAGCGGGTTCTGCGGGTCGTAGAAGACGACCCCACCCTCGATGTCGTAGGACTCGACGTCGTCGAGTCCGTTCGCTTCGCCCGCCGTCGACTGCGCGGCAGGCGACCGATCCGTCCGCTTCGAGTTCGCGTGGTCGGTCATGGTAGTACAGCATGGTATGAGGTGACACACTAAATGTGTTGTGTATGCGCACCTTCTTTTTCTGACAGGTATTTTGCCGCTAACGATAGTCGCCGAGACCGGGGGTCCAACGGGGAAAAGCCGAGGTTTTTAGCCGGGAGTGCCGAACGAGTCGGCATGAAGCAGGCAGGGCTCACGGACGGCGATTGGGGCGGTGGCGGCGACGACGCCGACGGCGCGCGGCCGGAGGCCGAGGCCGCACACGTCGCGGGCGACGGGAGCCAGCACGTCTCGGACGTCGTCGACTCCGAGGAGATACGCTTTCCCGACGCCGACGGCACCGTCGAACTCGCCGTCACGCAGGTGGACTACACCGTCGAGGGGAACGGCGACCAGGAGTACCCGGTCGTCCACGTCTTCGGTCGCACGCGCGAGAACGAGACCGAGCACGTCCGCGTGCTCGGATTCGAGCCCTACTTCTACGCGCCGACCGACACGCTGGACGACGACCTCCTCGACAAGTCGGTCATCACGCGGACGGAGGACGGCTACGAGAGCATCCGCGGCGAGGAACTGACGAAAATCTGCACGCGCACGCCGCGGGACGTGGGCCGGATCCGCGACGAGTTCGACCACTACGAGGCGGACATCCTCTTTCCGAACCGCCTCCTCATCGACAAGGACATCCAGAGCGGCATCTGCGTCCCCGCGCGCCGCCTCGACGAGGACGGCACCGTCCAGGTGCCGCACGACGAAGTCGTCCCCATCGACGTCGACGCCGACCTGCGCGTGAATACCTTCGACATCGAGGTGGACGACCGCTCGGGGTTCCCCGAGGAGGGCGAAGAGCCCATCATCTGTCTCACCTCGCACGACTCCTACCGCGACGAGTACATCGCGTGGCTCTACAACGCCCCGGAGGCCGGCGACGGCGTCGCGGCGCCGACCGACCTCGGCGACTACGAACCGCTGGACGACGACACCGACGTGGAGATTCGCGCGTTCGACCGCGAGGGGGAGATGCTGGACGCGTTCGTCCGGTACATCGAGGAGACGGACCCGGACGTGCTCACCGGCTGGAACTTCGACGACTTCGACATGCCGTACTTCCTCGACCGACTGGAGGTCGTCGACCCCACCTCCGACTACGACCTCGACCCGGACCGCCTCTCCCGCGTCGGCGAGGTGTGGCGGAGCGGATGGGGCGGCCCCGACGTGAAGGGCCGCGTCGTCTTCGACCTGCTGTACGCCTACAAGCGCACGCAGTTCTCCGAGTTGGAGTCCTACCGACTGGACGCCGTCGGCGAACTCGAACTGGACGTGGGGAAGGAGCGCTACTCCGGGAGCATCGGCGACCTGTGGGAGCAGGACCCGAGACGGCTCTTGGAGTACAACGTCCGCGACGTGGAACTCTGCGTCGAGATAGACAGAAAGCAGGACGTCGTCGCCTTCTGGGACGAGGTGCGGACGTTCGTCGGCTGTAAGTTGGAGGACGCGACGACGCCCGGCGACACCGTCGACATCTACGTGCTGCACAAGGTCCACGGCGAGTTCGCCCTGCCGTCGAAGGGGCGACAGGACGCGGAAGAGTACGAGGGCGGCGCCGTCTTCGACCCCATCACGGGCGTCAAGGAGAACGTCACGGTGCTCGACCTGAAGTCGCTGTATCCGATGTGCATGGTGACGACCAACGCGTCGCCGGAGACGAAGGTCGACCCCGAGACGTACGAGGGCGACACGTTCCGCGCGCCCAACGGGACGCACTTCCGGAAGGAACCGGACGGCATCATCCGGGAGATGGTCGACGAACTCCTCGAAGAGCGAGAGGAGAAGAAACGCCTTCGCAACGAGAACGACCCCGGTAGCGCCGCCTACGAGCAGTTCGACCGCCAGCAGGGGGCGGTGAAGGTCATCATGAACTCGCTGTACGGCGTGCTGGGCTGGGACCGCTTCCGCCTGTACGACAAGGAGATGGGCGCCGCCGTCACGGCGACCGGTCGGGAGGTCATCGAGTTCACCCAGCGGACCGCCAACGAACTCGGACACTCCGTTGCATATGGTGACACTGATTCAGTCATGCTCGAACTCGGCCCGAACGTGTCGAAAGAGGAGGCCATCGAGCGCTCGTTCGACGTCGAGGAGCGAATCAACGACGCCTACGACGACTTCGCCCGCGACGAACTCGGCGTCGACCTAGAGGGAGGAGAGGAACACCGCTTCCAGATCGAGTTCGAGAAACTGTATCGGCGGTTCTTCCAGGCGGGCAAGAAGAAGCGCTACGCCGGGCACATCGTCTGGAAGGAGGGCAAGGACGTCGACGACATCGACATCACCGGCTTCGAGTACAAGCGCTCGGACATCGCGCAGGTGACCAAGGAGGTCCAGCGCGAGGTCATCGAGATGATCGTCTACGGGGAGTCCACCGACACCATCAAGGAGTACGTCCACGAGGTCATCGCCGACTTCCAGGAGGGGAACCTCCCGCTGGACGAGGTGGGGATTCCGGGCGGCATCGGCAAGCGACTCGACGCCTACGACACGCGAACCGCGCAGGTCCGCGGGTCGCTGTACGCCAACGCCTTCTTGGGGACGAACTTCGGGCGCGGGTCGAAGCCGAAGCGACTCTACTTGCGGAAAGTCCACCCTTCGTGGTTCCGTCGGATGGAAGAGGAGGAGGGGTTCGACCCCCAGCGAGACGACCTGTACGGGCAGTTCAAACGCGACCCGGACGTCATCTGCTTCGAGTACGAGGACCAACTCCCCGAGGCGTTCGAGGTGGACTGGGAGACGATGCTGGAGAAAACGCTGGAGGGTCCCATCGCCCGCATCATCGAAGCGCTCGGCATGTCGTGGGACGAGGTGAAGTCCGGTCAGCAGCAGACCGGGCTCGGTAGCTTCATGTGAGCGGCCCGCACGCCCCGGAGACGGGCGGAGACGGCCGGAACGTCGCTCGCCGGGGCTTACCGGATTCGAGGGACAGTCCAAACACGCCCTTTCTGAAAAACAAATAAATTTTCTCTCGCGTTAAGCGAGCGGTGGCGAATGCGTAACCATTATGCGTCGCAGTACCCTCGGTTCTCCTACGAGGCGACGAGACAACAATGGCTACACTCGAAATCAAGAACCTCCACGCGAAAGTCGCGGAGGAGGACGGTGAAACGATTCTTCGTGGCGTCAACCTGGAAGTCAAATCGGGCGAGATCCACGCGCTGATGGGTCCGAACGGCTCCGGGAAGTCGACCACCTCGAAGGTCATCGCGGGGCACCCCGCCTACGAGGTGACCGACGGCGAGATCCTCCTCCACCTGGAGGACGACGAGTTCGGCGACGAACTCGAGATTCCCGAGGACAAGCGCACGTGGAACCTCCTCGACCTGGAGCCGAACGAGCGCGCGGCGCTCGGCATCTTCCTCGGCTTCCAGTACCCCGCCGAGATCGAGGGCGTCACGATGACGAACTTCCTCCGCACGGCGCTGAACGCCAAACTCGAAGAGCGCGAGGAACTGTTCGAGGGTGACGAAGACGAGGAAGCCGACGACGAGGAGTCCGGCTACGAGACGTCGCCGATGGAAGGCCCCGCCGACGAGGGCGAGGTCGGGGTCGCCGAGTTCCAGCAGCTTCTGAAGGAGAAGATGGAGCTTCTGGACATGGACGAGAAGTTCGCCCAGCGCTACCTCAATGCCGGCTTCTCCGGCGGCGAGAAAAAGCAGAACGAGGTGCTGCAGGCAGCCATCCTCGAACCGTCCATCGCGGTCCTCGACGAGATCGACTCGGGGCTGGACATCGACCGCCTGCAGGACGTCTCGAACGGTATCAACGCCCTCCGCGACGAGCAGGGAACGGGCATCCTTCAGATCACCCACTACCAGCGCATCCTGGAGTACGTCGAACCCGACCACGTCCACATCATGCTCGACGGCGAGATCGCCAAGAGCGGCGACGCCTCGCTCGCAGAGCAGTTGGAGGACGAGGGGTACGACTGGGTCCGCGAGGACGTATACGGGACAGCCTAATAGGCGTCGAGCCCGCAACTACAACTAGACATCACTATGAGTTCAGATCAAAACCACCTCAAAGAAACCGACACGGAAGCCCGCTTCGAGTTCAAGAAAGAGCAGAACTCGTCGTTCCAGACCGAGAAGGGCCTGACCGAGGAGACCGTCCGCGTCATCTCCGAGGACAAAGACGAGCCCGAGTGGATGCTGCAGCGACGCCTCCGCGCGCTGGAGCAGTTCCAGAAGATGCCGATGCCGACCGACTGGCCCGGCCAGCCCGACCTCTCGGAGGTCGACGTCAACGAAATCGTCCCGTACATCCGCCCCGACGTGGAGACGCGCGGGAGCGTCGACGACTGGACGGACCTGCCGGACGACATCAAGGACACCTTCGACAAACTGGGCATCCCCGAGGCCGAGAAGAACGCGCTCTCGGGCGTCGGCGCCCAGTACGAGTCCGAAGTCGTCTACCAGAACATGCAGGAGCGCTGGCAGGACAAGGGCGTCGTCTTCATGAACATGGACCAGGCGGTCCAGGAACACGAAGACCTCGTCAAGGAGTACTTCATGACGAAGTGCGTCCCCCCGAGCGACAACAAGTTCGCGGCGCTCCACGGCGCCATCTGGTCGGGCGGGTCGTTCGTCTACGTCCCCGAGGACACGACGGTCGACATGCCCGTGCAGGCGTACTTCCGCATGAACTCCGAGGGGATGGGCCAGTTCGAGCACACGCTCATCATCGCCGAGGAGAACTCGGAAGTCCACTACATCGAAGGCTGCTCGGCGCCGAAGTACTCGGCGTTCAACCTCCACTCCGGCGGCGTCGAAGTGTTCGTCGGCGAGGACGCCCACGTGCAGTACTCGACCGTGCAGAACTGGTCGAAGAACACCTACAACCTCAACACCAAGCGCGCCATCGTCGAGAAGAACGGCCGAATGGAGTGGATTTCGGGGTCGATGGGCTCGAAGGCGACGATGCTGTACCCCGCGACCATCCTGAAGGGTCGCGGCGCCTCCGACAACCACATCACCATCGCCTTCGCCGGCGAGGGGCAGAACATCGACACCGGCGCGAAGGTCTACCACAATGCGCCGGACACGAAGTCGACCATCGAGTCCAAGTCCATCTCGAAGGACGGCGGCCGCACGAACTACCGCGGTCTCGTCCACATCTCCGAGGGCGCGCGCAACTCCTCGACGGCCGTGGAGTGCGACGCGCTGATGTTCGACAACGAGTCCACCTCGGACACGATGCCGTACATGGAGATCAACGAGTCCAGCGTCGACGTCGCCCACGAGGCGACCGTCGGTAAGATCGGCGACGAGGACATCTTCTATCTCCAGTCGCGCGGCCTCGACGACGACGACGCCAAGCAGATGATCGTCTCGGGCTTCATCGAGCCCATCACGGAGGAACTGCCCATCGAGTACGCGGTCGAACTCAACCGCCTCGTCGAACTGGAGATGGAGGGTAGCCTCGGGTAACATGAGCGCGCAGCTACCAGCCAGCCTCTCCGAGGAAACGGTCAGAGAGATATCGGACGGACGCGACGAGCCCGAGTGGCTCCTCGAGACCCGTCTGAGCGCGCTCGAAGCGCTCGAGACGGTCGACCTGCCGGACGTCATCCAGACGCCCGGCCGCCGGTGGACGGACCTCGAAGCGCTCGACTACGAGGAACTCGTCGACCCGCTGAACCAGTCCGACAAGACCGAACGCGTCACCGACGAGGGCGTCCACGTCCTCCCGTTCACCGAGGCGTTCGGCGAGTTCGGCGACGTCTTAGAGGAGAACTTCGGACAGACGCTCGACCCCGAATCGAACTACCTCACCGCGCTGTCGACGGCGCTGTTCACCACGGGTACGTTCATCTACGTACCCGAGGGCGTCGACGCCGAGGACGTGAAGGTCCGCGCGGAGATGAACTCGAAGTCGCTGTTCAGCCATACGCTGGTCGTCACCGAGGACTCCTCTTCGGTGACGATTCTCGAACGCATCGAGAGCGGTGACAGTACCGAGGGCGACCGGTACTTCTCGAACCTCGTCGAAATCACGACGGGCGAGAACTCCTACGTCCAGTACGGCTCGCTGCAGAACCTCGACGACGACACGTACCACTACACGCTCAAGCGCGGCGACACCGGCGTGTACGGTACCATCAACTGGATCGAGGGCAACATGGGTTCGCGGCTCACGCGCTCTGACGTCGAGACCGAACTCAACGGCGACTCCTCGGAGACGCAGATCGTCGGCGCGTTCTTCGGTCACGAGGACCAGCACCTCGACCTCAACGCCCGCGTCTGGCACCAGGCGGAGAACACGACCGCCGACCTCGTCACCCGCGGCGTCCTCGACGACGAGGCGCGCTCGGTGTACGAGGGCGTCCAGGACGTCGGCCGCGACGCCTGGAACACCTCCTCGTACCAGCGCGAGAACACGCTGATGCTCTCCGATGAGTCCGAGGCCGACGCCTCGCCGAAGCTCATCATCCACAACCACGACACCGAGGCCTCCCACTCCGCGACGGTGGGACAGGTCGACCGCGAGGACCTCTTCTACATGACCTCGCGGTCGGTGCCGGAACGGACCGCTCGCAACATGCTCGTGGAGGGCTTCTTCGTGCCCGTCCTCGACGAGATAGCGGTCGACGAGTTCCGAGAGGACCTCGAAGAACTCATCTCCGCGCGCCTGCGGTAAGGCGTTCTCTCCGCTTCTTTCTGCGGTCTCTCGCCGTTTTCGTCCGTTCGGAGCGACGGCGACGACCGAAGCGACCGCTCAGGGCCGACCCAGCGGCACTCGCTCGCCCTTCCGGTCGCCGCGGACCCACGCGTAGTCGCAGGCGTCCAGCGAGAACGTGCACTGGCCGTCCTCCACGTGGTACTCGCCGGGGCCGACGACGCGAGTGCTGGCGTCCGCGGGCGGTTGGAACTCGACGGTGACCTCGCGGGACTCGTCGGCGGTGTTGTGCGCGGTGAGGAGGACGGTGCTGCCCTTCGTGAGGCGGTGGACCCACACCTCCTTCGGCGGCACGTCGAGCACCGTGAGGTCGCCGGTTCCGATCTCGGAGCAGAGACGCCGGGCGTCCACGATGCGCTCGATGCGCCGGAGCAGGGAACCGGGGTCGACGATCTGGTCGGCGACGTTCACCGCGTCGTAGCCGAACTTCCCCTCGTCGGTCGCGGGGTTGACGAGTTCTTCGGGGTCGGCCGTCGAGAAGCCGCCGTTGGCGTTGTCGGACCACTGCATCGGCGTCCTGACGGCCTCGCGTTCCGGCAAGGAGAGGTTCGCGCCCATCCCTATCTCGTCGCCCGCGAGCAGCACGGGCGTGCCGGGCATCGAGAACATGAGGCTGTTGGCGAGGGCGATGCGGTCGTGGTCGCCGTCGTACAGGTCCGCGAGTCGGAGGCGGTGGCCGCGGCCGAATATCCACGAACTACCCTCTTCGTCGCCGAAGAACTGCCGACCGTGGTCCATCGCCTCCCACGGCAGTTTCAGGAGGTTCCACTCGTCGTGGTTGCGCAGGAAGTTCGCCCAGTGGCCCACGTGGGAGATGTCGGGGAGGACCTCCAGGGCGCGGTGAAGCGGCCAGGTGTCCTTCACGCCGACGCCGTAGACCAGGTGGGCGTTGAGAACGAAGTTGAACATCATATCGAAGGAGTCGCCGCCGCCGAAGTAGTACGCCAGTTCGTCCGGTTGGTCGTCGGCTTCGGCGAGGAGGACGGCCTCCTCGTTCTTCTCGTGCACCCGCGAGCGCATGCGTTTGAACAGGTCCATCGGGTCGTCCAGTTCGACGCCGTTGTGTCCCTTCGGCATCGTCATCGGGTGCGCGGCGTCGATGCGGAACCCGTCGACGCCCAGGTCGAGCCAGAACTCTAAGACCTCGAATATCTCCTCTTGGACGGCCGGATTCCCCACGTTGAGGTCGGGTTGGAAGCCGTAAAACTGATGGAAGTAGTGTTTCTCCGCCACCTCGTCGTACGTCCAGACGCCGTCCTCGTAGTCGGGGAAGATGTTCCCGCGCTTCTGGGCCTGTTCGAGGTCGCTGGTCCAGAGGTAGTAGTCGTGGTACTTCGAGTAGGGGTCGCGCCGGGCGCGCTTGAACCACGGGTGCTGGTCGGAGGTGTGGTTGAACACCATGTCGATGAGCACCCGGATGCCGCGTTCGTGCGCGCGTTCGAGGAGGTCCGCGAAGTCGCCGAGCGACCCGAGTTTCGAGTCGACGGCGTAGTAGTCGGAGACGTCGTAGCCGTTGTCCTGGATGGGACTCGGGTAGAACGGGCGGAGCCACAGACAGTCCACCCCCAACTGCTCGATGTAGCCGAGGCGGTCGATGAGGCCCCGCAGGTCCCCCCAGCCGTCGCCGTCGGAGTCGTTGAACGTTTTCACGTCGATGGAGTAGATTATCGCGTCGCGATACCAGTCAGGATTCGCCATACTGTCCCGTTCCGACGGCGGGTACGTCACTTTTGCCGTGGGTTCGGTCGTCGTCCGAGCAACGCGGTCGGGGGTCGCGGCGCCGTGCCGGGAGTCCGAAGACCACCCGTCCGAGCCGCGAGGACCGGAGGGAACCGCTTAAGTTGGTCACAACCCACGAACGCGTATGAACGTCAGAGTATCGCACGCGCCCGAGGTGACGGTATGAGCGTCGGTCGCCGCGTCACCTCAGACCACCAACTCGCCCGTCTCCTCCAGATCGGCATCGTCTTAGAGGAAGTGGTCGAGGCGCGGGCGCACCACCACTACCAATCGCTCGCGGACGACGAGCGCGAACTCGACGAGGAGATAGAGGAACTGCTCGAACACGCCGCCGAGGAGTCCGCGGAGCACCGCGACCGCTTGGAGGGAATCATCGCGGACCTCGACGCCGAGAGCATCCCCTTCGAGGACATCGAGACGCTCGTGGAGGCGCAGTACGGCAGCACCAAACCGGAAGACTTCGACGGCGTCCTCTACGACCAACTGTGCAACGAGGAGACGGCCTACAAGTTCTACGACGACCTCATCGACGCCATCGAGGCCAGCGAGGCGGAGTTCAGCGTCGACAGGGAGCATCTCGTCCGCCTGCTCACCGAGATTCGAGAGGAGGAGGCCGAAGGCGTCGAATCAGTGACCCGAATCATGGAGACGCGCGAATGAGCCGAACGCAGCGACGCGGAGGACATCGATGAACACCGCAGACCAGTACGTAAAGGCAATTTACCTCCTACAGGAGATGGAAGACGGCCCGGCAGCGACCGGCGCTCTCGCGGACATGCTCGACGTGAGTCCGGCGAGCGCGAACGAGATGATCGGCAAACTCGAAGAGCGCGGGCTCGCCGAACACGAGAAGTACAAGGGCGTCCGCCTCACCGACGAAGGTATCGTGCGCGCGCGCGACGCGCTCAAGACCTACTGCATCATCGAGCGGTTCCTCGCGAACGTCCTCGACGTCGAAGAGTTCCGCGGGGAGGCGCGCGAACTCGAACCCGTCATCGACGACATCGTCGCCGAGCGACTCGACACCATCATCGACCGCAACGACGAGTGCCCCGACTGCTTCGACCCCGAGACCGACGCCTGCTGTTACCTCGAAGTGGCCGAAGTCGAAGAACGCCCGGCCGACTAAACTCTATCGGACGGATTACCCGGATACGCGCGGCCTAATCCGGGAACGATGACGAAGCGTTAAGACGGTTCCCGCGAGAGACGCCGGTATGGTAGGAACGATCGGACGCCTCCTCCGACTCGCGGGCGTGGGACCCGGCGGTCGGACGGAGGTGACGGGGAGTCCCGAGTTCCCGTACGTCTGTCGCGGATGCGGGACCGCCTACGACGTCCAGTACCACGTCTGCCCCGAGTGCGGCGGCTTCTCCGTCGAGCGCTCCCCGAGTGTCAGCGTCGACGCGGGCTGACACCGGCGGACGACGGCGGGTCGAACCCGATGGCTTTTCAAAGCTCGCACGACGAGTAGCGACTGTAGTCCCGTGGTGGTGAGCGGTTCCCTCGGAATCGCGAGCGATACGGGGCGAGCGAAGCGAAGAGTCCCGTGGTGTAGTGGCCAATCATAATGGCCTTTGGAGCCATTGACGGCGGTTCGAATCCGCCCGGGACTACTTTTTGCGAGCGTCGGCGAGCAGTGGCAGTCGCGACGCGAATCGGAGAGCGGCGTGGAGCGTCGCGACCCCAGTTCGGTATCCGCCCGAGAGGACGCTATCCGAACGGGTCGTTCGACTACAAAAAAAGTCGAAGAAAGGGGTGCGGCCGCTCAGTCGCTTCTCGAGACGTCCCGTTCCGTCCGTTCTTCGAGGATGTCCGTCCGGAAGTAGGCGAGTTCGACCAGCGTGACGACGAGGCTGATTGCCACGACGGTGTAGAACACCGTGCGCTGGGTGTTAAACAGGTTGATCATCATCAGCGGCAGGAAGACGACGGTCCCAACGAGTCCGATGGCGGGCGGAATCGCGGAGACGTCCTCGTGGTCGCGTTGGGTGAGCGCGAGGTAGCTCATCCCGCCGAAGACGACGATGAACGTCAGCGACGCGAACGACGTGATGCCTTCGAGGCTCCCGACGACGGTGAACGCGGCGGTCAGCACGCCGAGCAGGAGGATGATGCGCTTCGGGAGCGCCCCCTCCTCGAACTCGTCGGGCGTCTCGGTGTCGAGGCGGGTGGGCAGCAGGTCGTTCTCGATGAGTCGGTCGGAGAACTGCGCGCTGGTGAACAGCGTCGCGTTGATGGCGCTGGCCGTGGAGAACAGCGCCGACAGCGAGATGATGAGGTGGCCCCAACTCCCGCCGAACTGGGAGGCGGCCGTCGCCAGCGCGACTTCGGGGTGCTGAGAGACCAGAGAGACGCCGACGATGCTGGTGGTGACGATGGCGACGCCGATGTAGATGAGCACCGCCGTCGGAATCGAGATGTAGATGGCGGTGGGGTTGGTGTCGCTGTGGTCCTTGATGGTCGCCTGCGAGTACATCAGGAGTTGCCAGCCCTGGAACGCGACGAACGACATCGCGGCGGCCATGATGGGTTCGAAGGTAATCCCTTCGATCGACCCGAGACCGGTCTGGATGCCGCCGTTGCCGGACCCGAACCAGAGTCCGAAGCCGACGAAGCCGACGAGGACGGCTATCTTGACGACGACCAGAACGATTTCGACCCAACCGGACTCCTCGACGCCGACGAGGTTGAGCGCGACGAAGATTCCGATGATAGCCAGCGATAGCAGGGGTCGCATCGGCAGTCCGAACAGTTGGTCGATACTGATGATGTCGACGAAGTAGCTCCCGAAGGCGTAGGCGTACATCGCCATCGACCCGACGTACCCGAACAGGAGCGTCCACCCCGCCATCCCGGCGAGCGTGGAACTGTCGGCGAACCACTCGAGGTACGTCGGCGACGCCCCTTCGGGGTCGCTCAGTTGGTTCAGTTTGATGTACGAGTAGCCGGCGCACAGTGCGACGAGACCGGCCAACACGAACGAGAGCCACGCGAGTTGCCCGGAGATGTTCACGACGACGCCGAGGACGGCGTAGATGCCGCCACCGATCATCCCGCCGAGGGCCATCGACACGGCCCCCGTGAGACCGAGGTCCCCCCCTTGGTTCCCGGCGGGATCGCCCGTTTGGTTCTCTGTAGACATGTATCCTCGATTGCGTTTGCAGACTTTTCAGCCTTTTAGCCGAGAGCGGAATTAACGCCGAAGTTTGTGAATCAAACACGAGGAATCGGTCCACCGGCACCGAACGCCGTCTCCCCGTCCTTCGTTCGAGCGAACAGTTTGTTAAGCCTGAACGACGAGGAGTACGCATGAAACATACGACGGAGACGGGGGTCGACGAACCCGTCGCCGGCGCGATGCCGCAGACGGACCGGGAGCGGTGGATTATCCTCAACCCGGTGAGCGGGACGGCCGACCACGCCGAGCAAGTGCGGGAACTCGCGGCCGAACGCGGCTACCGGGTCGAGGAGACCGACCGCGAGGGGCACGCCGCCGAACTCGCGCGGCGCGCGGCGGCGGGCGACGTCACCCTCCTCGCCGTCGCCGGCGGGGACGGCACCCTCCACGAAGTCGTGAACGGCCTCCACGACGAGGACGCCCTCGACCGGATAACCGTCGTTCCTCTCCCCGTCGGAACCGAGAACATCGTGGCGAACAACCTCGACATCCGGAGCGTCGAACAGGGGTTCGACGTGGTCGAGACGGGGGCGCGGCGGCGAATCGACCTCGGCGTCGCCGACGGCGAACTGTTCGCGATGTCCTGCATCGCCGGCCTCCTCGCGGACGCGAGCATCGCCACCTCGGACGAACTGAAAGAGCGGTTCGGTTCGATGGCGTTCGTCGTCGCCGGCCTCCAGGAGATGGCGACGTTCGACGGTCTGCAGGTCGACCTGACCGCCGTCTCGCAGGGCGAGGAGACGCGGTGGTCCGGCGAGGCAGTCTGCGTCCTCGTCGGGAACATCCGTCGGTTCGCCAAGGAGGGCGGGCAGGCGAACGTCGAGGACGGCCACCTCGAAGTCGTCATCATCGAGCAGATGCCGACGACGGAGATGGTCGCCGAAGCGCTCACGCAACGCGTGCTCGGCGAGGAGACGGAGAACGTGTTTCACGTGCGGGCGAGTCAACTCCAAATCAGCACGGCGGACGAGGAGACCATCGACTTCAGCCTCGACGGCGAACCCCACTCCGACAGCGAACTCATCCTGTACACCCACCCGCGGTCGCTCCGGGTCTGCGTCGGCCCCGACTACGACCCCTCGCCGTTCTACTCCTGACGCCCCGTCACTGTGACCGCCGACGTTCAGCGCAGGACGAACTCGACTCGCTCCTCGCTCGCCCCCTGCGTCCGACGCCCCGTCACGTCCACTCGTCCGACCTCTCCGGTGTTTGCGATGTGTGTCCCGGCGCAGGCGGTCCGGTCGAACGGTTCCTCGCCGTCCACACCCAGTATCTCCACGATGCGAACCTCCGTGATAGCGTCCGGGAGCAGGTGGATGCGCGTGCGCGCGGGGTCCAGTGACGCCTCGGCCGTCTCGCGGTCGAGTGAGTACCACCGCACCGGTCGCGCGTCGGCGACCAGTTCGTTCACGCGCGCCTCGATGCGGTCGAGGTCCGACCGCTCGAAGCGCTCGTAGGCGCAGTCGAGGTGCGCGTGGTCGTCGTACAGTTGGTTGCCCGTCGTCTCCGCGTCGTAGATTTCGAGGAGGACCGCCGAGAGGAGGTGCTGTGCCGTGTGGTACCGCATGTGCGCGTGTCGTCGCTCCCAGTCTATTTCGCCGACGATGGCGGTACCCGGGTCCGGCGGGTCGCCGTCGAGCGCGTGAAGGATTTCGTCCGTCTTCGTCACGTCCGCGACGCGCCACTCGCGGCCCGTGTCATCCCGGAGTCGGCCGATGTCGTGCGGTTGGCCGCCGCCGGTGGGGTAAAAGCAGGTCCGGTCGAGGACGGCCCTGTCGCCGGCGACGGACTCGACCGTCGCCTCGAAGGTCCGGCGCGTCGTCTCTTCCAAGTAGAGCGGTTCGCTTGTCATCTGATACCGCGACGTACGGACGCGAACGATAAGAGTCGCTTCGGTTCCAAGTCGGTCGATTTCCTGCGCCTCGCCCCGGGGGACGCTGATTCTCGCCCGTCGTAACGCCTAAGAGCCGAACAACCATTGATTCGAGTAATGAATACGAACGCGAACGTTCGAACGCCCCGCTCGTCGCTCCAACGGGGGTGGCGCCGTGGGCGTTGAGATAAAGGAGTCGCCCGTCTCCGACGCCGAGTTCGAGACGATGAAGCGGTTCGTCAGCGACTACCTCTCCGCCAGCGTCGAGAACGAGGAAGACGGCGGCCGGATGCGGTGGTACCCGTGGCACAGCGCCGAATACCGGTTCAATCACATCCTCAACGTCGTCGAGTTGGCCTCGAAAATAGCCGAACGGGAGGGCGCCGACGAGGACGTCGTCCGCGTCGCCGCGCTGTTCCACGACATCGCGAAACTCGAGGCCGACCAGGAAGAACACGCCGAGGAGGGCGCGCGCGTCGCCCGCGAGTACCTCGCGACGCACGGCGAGTTCCCCCAATCGTTCGTCGAACAGGTGTGCCAGGTCGTCGAGGACCACTCCTATCAGGGCTCGCTCGCGGACGTGACCTTAGAGACGCGGTGTCTCATCGAGGCGGACATCCTCGACAAGGTCGGCGCCAACGGCACCGTGCTGATGCTCCTCCGGATGGGCTATGAGGCCCGGACGCACATGGACGCCTCCGAGATGGTCGAACGCGTCCTCGAACGGGGCCGCGCGGCGACCGACCGGGTCGAGAGCGACGCCGCCGAGAGCATCGCCTACCAGCGTCTCAAACGCGTGAAGTGGTTCCGCGAGTGGCTCGAAGAGGAGGTTCCCGGCATGGAGCACGACGAGTTCGGCGAGGCCTGAGCGCCGCCGTCTCGGGTCGCCCGGCCGCCGACCACCCCGGTCGCAACGCCGTTGCAGCGACCGCTCTACGCTTATAGCGTGTCCAGAATCTCCAGCACCGACGCCTCGGCGTCGCGGCCGGGGTCCCACTCCGCGCCGTCGCGGTCGGACTCGCGGTAGTCGTCCACCGCCGCGGCCATCGCCTCGTCCGGCGGCGTCGACTCCCAGCCGAGGTCCGAGAGCTTGTTCGTGTCCATGACGTGCGGGTACTCCCGGTAGAAGACGAAGTCGTCGAGGGAGAGTCCGGCGGCCGCGAGTTCACGCTCGCCGGCGTGGACGACGTCGACGGATTCCTCGGCCGCCTCGGCTATCAGGTCGACCGTTTCTTCCAGGGTGGCGAGTCGCCGGTCGCCGACGTTGTACGCCTCGCCGGGCGTGCCGCGTTCGGCGACGACCCGGAGGGCGCTGGCGACGTCCTCGACGTACACGCGGTGCCAGAGGTTCGTCCCGTCGCCGGGGACGACGATTCGGTCGTACTGCTCCACTCGGTCAATCCAGTAGTCCAACCGCTCGGTGTAGTCGTGCGGGCCGTAGACGATGCACGGGCGGACGGCCATCGCGTTCACCCCCTCGGTCGCCGCCTCGAAGACGATTCGGTCGCCCTCGGCCTTGCGCGGACCGTACGTCTCGTCTGCGTCGTCCTCAGCCTGTTCGGGCGTGCACTCGCACAGCGGCGTCTCGCCCTCCCGCTTCGGAATCTCCTCGCGTCCGTACGCCGCGCCGCTGGAGACGTAGACGTAGGCGTCCACGTCCGAGAATATCTCCACCGCGGCCTCCACGTCGGCGGGGTAGTACGCCACGCAGTCGATGACGACGTCCGGCTTGACCGAGAGCTTCGCGGTCTTCAGGTCCGTGTCGTCGGTCCGGTCGCCTTCCACGCGCGTCACCCGGTCGTCCTCCTCGAAAGGGTTCTCGTGGTTCCCGCGGTTGAAGATGGCGACGTCGTACCCGTGTTCCAGCAGGTCCTCGACGACGTGGCGGCCGATGAAGCGCGTCCCGCCGACGACGAGTGCCGTGTCGGTGTCGGTCATGCTCCCGACTCGGCGGCCCGCCGTCAAAAGTGTGTGAGAAGCCGGTGTGCGCTACCGGATATCGAGTCGGCTCAGTCGTCGCTGGTCTGCGCCACGGTGCCGGAGTCGCCGGACGCCGAAGCGGTCGACGCCGATTCGGGCAGTTCGCGGCGCACGTCGGCGTCCTCGCGTTCGTCGATGATGCCCGCGTAGGCGTCGGGCATCACCTTCACGAAGTCGTCGACGACGCTTGCCCACTCGTCGAGCATGCCGGCCGCGCGCTCGGAGTCGGTGTACTCGGCGTGGTTCTCGACGAGGCGACGCAGCATCGCCTCGTCGGAGTCGTCGAGGTCCTCGGAGAGCGACACCATCCCGGTGTTCGCCTTCGCCTCGAACTCCTCGTCGGGGTCGTACACGTACGCGACGCCGCCGGACATCCCCGCGGCGAAGTTCCGGCCCGTGTCGCCGAGGACGGCGACGACGCCACCGGTCATGTACTCACAGCCGTGGTCACCGACACCCTCGACGACCGTCTTCACGCCCGAGTTGCGGACGCAGAAGCGCTCGCCGGCGACGCCGTTGATGTAGGCCTCGCCCTGCGTCGCCCCGTAGAAGGCGACGTTGCCGATGAGGACGTTCTCGTCGGCCTCGTAGGCGGCCGTTTCGGGCGTCGTGACGACGATTTTCCCGCCCGAGAGCCCCTTGCCGACGTAGTCGTTCGAGGCCCCCGAGAGGCGCATCGTCACGCCGCTGGCGAGGAACGCGCCGAACGACTGGCCGGCGACGCCGGAGAACTCACACTGGATGGTGTCGTCCGCCAGTCCCTCGCCGCCGTAGCGGTCGGATATCTCGTTCGACAGCATCGCGCCGACGGCGCGGTCCACGTTCGACAGTTCGCGGCGAATCTGGACCGGTTTGCCGTCTTCGAGGGCCGGTTCGGCCTGCTTGATAAGTTCGTGGTCTATCTGGTCGGCCACGTCGGAGTGCGCCTGCGACTCCGTCTTGTAGCGCGCCCCCGAAGCAGGTTCGGCGAGGACGGAGGAGAGGTCGAGGTGCTTGGCCTTCTCGTGGTCGGTCTCTCGCTGGCGGAGCAGCGACGGGCGACCGATCATCTCGTCGACCGAGGTGAAGCCGAGTTCGGCCATTATCTCGCGGAACTCCTGCGCCATGAACGTCATGTAGTTGATGACGTGGTCGGGCTGACCGGGGAAGCGCTTGCGGAGGTCCTCCCGCTGGGTTGCGACGCCGACCGGACAGGTGTTCTCGTGGCACTGGCGGGCCATCACGCAACCCGAGGTGACGAGCGACGCCGTCCCGAACACGTACTCCTCGGCGCCAAGCAGGGCGGCGACGGCGATGTCGCGGCCCGTCTTCATCCCGCCGTCGGCGGTGACGCGGATGCGCGAGCGCAGGTCCGTCGCGCGGAGCATCTGGTTGGCCTCCGCGAGACCGAGTTCCCACGGCAGACCGGCGTTCTTGATCGAGGTCTTCGGCGAGGCGCCGGTGCCGCCGTCGTGGCCGGAGATGTGGACCACGTCGGCGTTCGCCTTCGCCACGCCCGCGGCGATGGTGCCGATGCCGGCGTCCGAGACGAGTTTGACGTTGACGTCGGCGTCCGGGTTGGCGGCCTTCAGGTCGTGGATGAGCTGTTTGAGGTCCTCGATGGAGTAGATGTCGTGCAGCGGCGGCGGCGAGATGAGGCCGACGCCCGGCGTCGCGAAGCGGACGTGCGCGATCATCTCGTTGACCTTCTTGCCGGGCAGGTGACCGCCCTCGCCGGGCTTCGAGCCCTGCGCCATCTTGATCTGTATCTCGTCCGCCGAGGAGAGATACTGGCTCGTGACGCCGAAGCGGCCCGAGGCCACCTGCTTCACGTTGCACTCTTTCTCCGTACCGAAACGCTCCGGCGGTTCGCCGCCCTCGCCGGAGTTGGACTTCCCGCCGATGCGGTTCATGGCGACGGAGTTGTTCTCGTGGGCCTCCGGCGAGAGGCTCCCGAGCGACATCGCCGCCGTCGAGAAGCGTTGTACTATCTCCTCGACGGGTTCGACCTCTTCGACGGGTACCGACTCGCGGTCGGGGTCGGGGTCGAACTCGAGCAGTCCGCGGAGGGTCTGAAGCTCCTTCGTCTGGTCGTTGACGAGGTCGGCGAACTCCTGGTACTTCTCGTAGTTGCCCGAGCGGACCGCCTGCTGGAGCGTCCCGACCGTCTTCGGGTTCCACTGGTGGTGGATGCCGTTCGAGCGGTGCTCGAACTCCCCTTGGTGTTGGAGTTCCGGGTCCGCGCCGTAGGCGACGGCGTGGCGGGTCATGAGGTCCTGCTCGATGACGTCGATGCCGATGCCCTCGGTCCGGATTTCGGTGCCCTCGAAGTACTCCGCGACGAAGTTCGAGTCGAGGCCGACCGCCTCGAATATCTGCGCGCCCTGGTAGGAGGCGACGGTGGAGATGCCCATCTTCGCCATCGTCTTCAGCACGCCGTCCTCGAGCGCCTTCGTGTAGGCGGCGATGGACGCCTCCTCGTCGGCGCCGTCGGGGCCGGCGACGATGTCGCCGATGGTCTGGTAGGCGAGGTAGGGGTTCACCGCGCCCGCGCCGTAGCCGATGAGCGTGGCCATGTGGTGAACCTCGCTCGGTTCGCCGGACTCGACGACGAGGCCGGCGTGGTTCCGCATGCCGTTGCGGACGAGGCTGTGGTGGACCGCGCCCGTCGCGAGCAGACTCGGGACGGCGGCGCGGTCCGGACCGAGGTTCCGGTCCGAGAGCACGACGACGTCGGCGCCGTCGGCGATGGCGCTCTTCGCGTCGTCGCGGACGCGTTCGACCGCCTCGCGGAGCGACGTGTCGGTCCCGAAGGTGATGTCCACGACCGTCGAGGACATCCCGCCGTCGAGGTCCTTGATGGCCGCCGTCTCAGCGTCGGAGACGATGGGCGAGTCGAGGACCAGTTGTCGCGCGTGCTCGGGCGTCTCGTCGAGGAGGTTGCGCTGGCCGCCGAGGCGCGACTCCAAGGAGGTGACGAGTTCCTCGCGGATGTAGTCTAAGGGAGGGTTCGTCACCTGCGCGAACAGTTGCTTGAAGTAGGTGAACAGCGGTCGGTCGAAGTCCGAGAGGACCGACAGGGGCGTGTCGTCGCCCATCGACCCGACCGGGTCCTTCCCGTCGCGCGCCATCGGTTCGATGAGGTGGTTCAACTGGTCGGTCGTGTAGCCGAAGGCGGCCTGTCGGGCGCGCAGGTCGTCGACGCGGCCCTGCGGCGCGTAGTCGTCGGCGTCGGCCAGTTCGTCCATCCGGCGCTGCTCGGACTCGACCCACTCGCCGTACTTCCCGTCGGTCAGCGAGTCGAACACCTCCTCGTCGGGGATGACGCGGCCCTCCTCGGGGTCGGCGACGAACAGTTGGCCGGGTTGGAGCCGGCCGCGTTCGCGAATCTCGGAGGGGTCGGTGTCGAGCGCCCCCACCTCGGAGGCCATGACGAGGCGGTTGTCGGTGGTCACGTCGTAGCGGCACGGTCGGAGGCCGTTGCGGTCGAGAACGGCGGCGACTCGGTCGCCGTCGGTGGCGGCCACCAGGGCGGGGCCGTCCCACGGTTCGACCAGGGAGGCGTGGTAGTCGTACCACTCCCGTCGCTCCGGCGCCATCGAGTCGTCGCCGTGGTACGCCTCGGGGATGAGCATCCGCAGGACGTGCGGGAGTTCGCGGCCGCCGCGGAGCAGTAGTTCCACGACGTTGTCGACGGAGGCGGTGTCGGACTGGTCCGCCCTCGTCACCGGTTTGATCTCCTCCAAGTCGTCGCCGAAGGCGGGGTGTTCGATGTCCGTCTCCCGCGCGCGCATCCAGTTGACGTTGCCCCGGATGGTGTTTATCTCGCCGTTGTGGACGACGTTGCGGTACGGGTGCGCGAGATGCCACGCGCCGAGCGTGTTCGTCGAGAACCGCTCGTGGACGAGCGTCAGCGTCGTCTTCATGCGCTCGTCGGTCAGGTCCGGGTAGTAGCTGGCGAGTTGGTCGCCCTTGAGCAGACCCTTGTAGACGAGCGTCTTCCGCGACAGCGAGCAGACGTAGAACCGGCCCGCGCCGGCCGAGTCGAGGTTCTCGACGGCGTTCTCGACGGCGCGGCGCCCGACGTACAGCGCTCGGTCGAACGCGTCGGCGTCCATCTCGTCGCCGGGGGCGACGAACGCCTGCCAGACGTCGGGTTCGGAGTCCACGGCGGTCTGACCGAGGTCGGAGTTGTCGGTGGGGACGTCCCGCCAGTGGAGCACCTCCAGTCCGTGTGCGCCCAGTTCTCGCTCGAACACCTCGACCAGCGTCTCCCGTTCGGCGTCCTCACCCGGCATGAAGACGGAACCGACGGCGTACTCTTCGGGCAACTCGGCGTCGACGACGGCGTCGAAGAACTCGTCGGGACGCTGTATCATGATGCCCGCCCCGTCGCCCGTGTCCTCCTCGGCACCGGTGGTGCCCCGGTGTTCGAGGTTGATGAGAAGTTCCAATCCGTCGGCGACGGTCTCGTGACTCGCTCCACCGTCGAGGTCGATTACGGCTCCGACCCCACAGTTCGAACGCTCGTCGGTCGGGTCCGCTAACCCGGCCGATTTCGCAGGGGTGTCTCTATGTGGCTTGGTCATGTGTCTCACTTTCGGTCCTCCGTTTAAACGAGTTTTCCTGAAAGCATAAGGGTATGTTAATCACATATTAGGAGATATTATTGTAAACGGTCTTTGTATAAGGTACGGGCGATGGCGCGTATTCGCTGCGCTGGGGCGGATGGAGGAAACTCGAAAAAGGCGGGGTCGGACGGTCTCTCGGTTCGGATTTAGACGCGTCGTCGGAGTCGGATGCGGTCGTCGTCGTAGGAGTCGACGTGTTCGTCGCGGAGTTCGTTGGAGTCGTCGTCGTCCCAACCGAGCATGTCCTTCAGTTTGTCCGTGAGACCGTCGCTGTCGTTGTCGCGGTCGACCGTGGCGCGGCCGTCGTTCACGTCGTGCACGGTGCCGACACGCGTTCCGTCCGCCGTTACGACGTCTTTGTTCCGGTCGTCGTCCGTGAAGTTAGTTCGTGCCATTGCGTTCTAATTTTTAGCGGAGTTCGTAAGGAATTATTGGCCGGGGAACCACCTAATTCGTCCCCGTGGGTAATTCGAGGAAGGCCGAATCCGACCTCCGGCATACATTCGAGATTAGTGACACACCATCGGCGCCACGACCGAGGGGACGGCGAAGTGAAATCCGCCTGTTCGCGCGCGTTCAGTACGACTTCGCGAAGTACGCCGTCTCCTCGGCGCCCTCGCCGCAGACAGCGCACTCCTCGCCGGCGTGGATCTCCGCCGCTTCGTCGCGGAGGGGGACCATCACGATTTCGGCCGCCAACTGGTCTTTGATCTCCGTCTCGCAGTCCTCGTCGCCGCACCACGGCGCCTTCACGTAGCCGCCGTGCTGACCGATGGTGCCGAGGATGTCCGCGCGCGAGTCCGCCTCGCGGACGTTCTCTTCTAGGTTCTCCTCCGCGGCGGCGTACAGTTTCGCGTACACCTCGTCGAACTCCTCCCGCACCGTCTCGGCGATGTCCTCGCGGGGGACCTCCTTGGACTCGCCGTCGGGGCGGTGGACGACCGTCACGACTTCGTCGTCCACCTCGTTCGGACCGATCTCGAAGCGGACGGGAACTCCCTTCAGTTCCCACTCGTTGAACTTGAAGCCGGGGTTGCGCTCGTCGCGGTCGTCGAGTTCGACGCGGACGCCGGCGTCCTCCAACTCGTCGGCGACCGACTCGGCGTAGTCGAGCACGTTCTCCTGCGTGTCGGCCTGCCAGATGGGAACCACGACGACCTGTTCGGGGGCGACGGTCGGCGGCAGGACGAGGCCCTGGTCGTCAGAGTGGGTCATGATGAGTGCGCCGAGTGCGCGCCAGGAGAGGCCCCACGAGGTGGTGTGTGCGACCTGACTGTCCTCGCCCTCGTCGGTGTACGTGATGTCGAACGCCTCGGCGAACGACGTGCCGAGGTGGTGGGAGGTGCCAGCCTGCACGGACTTGCCGTCGGGCATCAGGGCCTCGACGGTCGTCGTCTTCTTCGCCCCGGGGAACTTGTCGTGCTCGGGCTTGGCGCCCCGGAGGACCGGGATGGCGAGGAGGTCCTCGTACATCGCGGCGTACTGGTCGAGGCGCATCAACGTCTCGTCCCACGCGCTCTCGTCGGTCGCGTGCGCGGTGTGACCCTCCTGCCAGAGGAACTCCTTCGTCCGGAAGAACGGCTTCGTCTCCGTGGCCTCCCAGCGGACGACGGAGGTCCACTGGTTCACGCGCAGGGGCAGGTCGCGGTGGCTCCGGACCCACTGGGCCATGTAGGGGGCGATGATGGACTCGGAGGTGGGCCGGACGGCCAGTCGCTCCTCCAACTCCTCGCGGCCGGCGTGGGTGACCCACGCCACCTCGGGGTCGAACCCCTCGACGACGTCCTTCTCCCGTTCGAGGTACTGCTCGGGGATGAGCATTGGGAAGTACGCGTTCTGTACCCCCGTCGCCTTGAACTCGGTGTCGAGGTAATCCTGCACGCGCTCCCAGAGGGCGTAGGCGCGCGGACGCGTGACGATGAAGCCGCTCATCCCCTCGGGTCCGTAGTTGGCCAACTCGGCCTTCTGGACGACCTCCGCGTACCACTCGCCCGTGTTGTACTGCTTGGACTCGGTGATACCGAGTTCCTGCTCGTCGCTCATTACCGCTATTTCACCCGACTGCGGTCTTAAATGTCCTGAAGCGTCGGAGTCGTCCCGTGTTCGACGGGTGGACGCCCGTCGTCGCCCGCCCGACGCCGAACGTTCGGCGCTCCCGAGTGGTCGCCGCCGCTGAGAGTCCCGGCCGACGAGAGGAAGAGGTAGCTACAAACCGTCGGCCGACGTAGGACAGTATGGGTGAAGACCATGCTAACACACGGCACGAACGGGCCGGCGCGGAGCGGAGGGATGGACTCCGGAACGAACGGGTCGGCGGACACCGACCGGGAAGAGATTCGCGTCGAGTTGTGGTGCGAGGCGACGCGGACCGGGGGCGACAGCGAGTTCGACCGAATCGCAGAGCGCCTCCGACGACTCGCCGACCGCGGCGACGTCGACGCGGCGGCCGTCGAAACGTGGGACCGGTACGTGGACGTCTCGGGCGGGTTCGTTCGGGACGACACCGCGAGAGAGACCAGAGACCGCCTCGCCCGACTCCGCGAGTGGACGTGGCGGCGCCGCGAGGAGTCCGCGGCCGCGGCCGGGGCCGGGTCCGCCGGTCGCGGGCGACTCGGACCCGCCGTCGAACTGCACCGCGTTCCGCGCGCCGTGCTCGTCGAGTTCGAGAACGGCGTGGTGCGGAACGTGACGTTCGCCGACGAGCACACCGGCTGTCTCACCGACCGGCTGGAGAGCCTGGCGGAGCGCGAGCGGTCGGAGTCGGTCTCCGAGTCGCCGTCTGCCTCGACGTCCGCCGACCGCGCCTCCGACCGGACGCGGGACCGGGAACGGGGACGAGAACGGGACCGTCGGAATCGGACCCGGTCCCGGTCGCACGAACGTGAACGTGAACGCGAACGGGTCCGGTCCTAATCGAACGAGACGGCGAACGGACTCGACCGGTCGCGCCACTCCCACCCCGGCAGGCGCGTCTGGAACCCGGCGGCGAGGGCGGCGTCCAAGTCGTCCGCGCCGGCGGCGCCGCCGGTGTGCGTCCGCGTGTCCGCGAAGTGAAACGTCGCCTGCGCGAGCAGCGACAGCGGCTGTCCGCCTGCGACGGCCGCGGCCAGTTCCCGCCCGAGCACCTCGTCGACGACGAAGCCGGGGTAGTCGCCTTCGACGTCCAATCCCCGCAGGAGTCCGACGTAGCCCGCGACGTTGACGGCCACTTCCCCGTCGGCGAACACGGTTTCGACCTCCTCTCGATACCGCTCTTCGGACACCGTCGCCACCTCCGTCTCGAACAGGTCGCCCAACGCTGTGCGCGTCTCGTTCAACAGCGGAACGACGACGGACGAGCGGTCTCGGACCCAGCGGGCCTCCTCGGCGACGGACTCGGGAGTGAGCTTCATACCCCCTCCAGGGAGCCGAAACGCTTCGACTTTGCGAAGAGTTTTATACGGAGGAGGGAATACGTCCGAGTAAGCGGGTTTTCCCTGCCTCTTCCCGCAGACAGGATAGCAGAAGATAGCGATCCGAACGCAGACGTTGCCTATGCTCTCTCACGATTACATCCCTTGCGACCGCGCGGCCGTAGTTGCCGCCTCGTCGTTCGAGACACCCCGAGGCAGTGACCCGACCCTGATGCCGTCCGTCACGACACGGACGAGTGGTACTCACTTATGAGTTCAGTAGATAAGCAGCTCGAGGAACTGAAAGCAGAGATAACGAACGAACTTCCTTCGGACATCTCCGTCTCCGACGTCAAGTACGAAGGCCCGGAACTCGTCGTCTACACGCGCGACCCGAAGGAGTTCGCACAGAACGGCGACCTCATCCGAAAGCTCGCCAGCAAACTCCGGAAGCGCATCACCGTGCGCCCGGCCCCCGAGGTGCTCTCGCCCCCGCGCGACGCGGAGGAGCAGGTCCTCGAAGTCATCCCGGAGGACGCGGGCGTCACCGACCTCGATTTCCACGAGGACACCGGCGAAGTCGTCATCGAGGCGTCGAAGCCGGGCATGGTCATCGGCCGCCACGGTTCGACGCTCCGGAAGATAACTCAGCAGGTGGGTTGGACGCCCGAAGTCGTCCGCACCCCGCCCATCGAGTCCTCCACCGTCTCGAACGTCCGTAACTTCCTGAAGCAGGAACGCGACGAGCGACGGCAGATTCTCGAACGGGTCGGCCGACAGATCCACCGCCAGCAGCTCTCGGACGACGAGTGGGTCCGCATCTCCACGCTCGGGTGCTGCCGGGAGGTCGGACGCGCCTCCTTTATCCTCTCGACGCCGGAGACGCGCATCCTCATCGACTGCGGCGACAAGCCGGGGTCGGACGACGTGCCGTACCTCCAAGTACCCGAGGCGCTCGGGTCCGGCGCGAACTCGCTGGACGCCGTCGTCCTCACGCACGCCCACCTCGACCACTCGGCGCTCGTCCCCCTGTTGTTCAAGTACGGCTACGACGGACCCATCTATACGACCGAACCGACGCGCGACCTGATGGGGCTGCTCACGCTCGATTACCTCGACGTGGCCGCCAAGGAGGGCCGCACGCCGCCGTACGAGTCCGAGATGGTTCGCGAGGCGCTCAAACACTGCATCCCGCTCGAATACGGCGACGTGACCGACATCGCGCCGGACGTGAAGCTCACCTTCCACAACGCGGGGCACATCCTCGGCTCGGCGGTGTCGCACTTCCACATCGGCGACGGCCTCTACAACGTCGCCTTCTCCGGCGACATCCACTACGAGGACACGCGCCTGTTCAACGGCGCGGTCAACGACTTCCCGCGCGTGGAGACGCTCGTCCTCGAATCCACCTACGGCGGCCGGAACGATTACCAGACCGACCAAGCGGACTCCGAGCAGAAACTCATCGACGTCATCAACAAGACGCACGACCAGGGCGGGAAGGTGCTCATCCCGGCGTTCGCCGTCGGTCGCTCCCAAGAGATCATGCTCGTCTTGGAGGAGGCGATGCGCTCGGGGAAGATTCCGAGCATGCCCGTCCACCTCGACGGGATGATCTGGGAGGCGACGGCCATCCACACCACCTACCCCGAGTACCTCCGCGACGACCTCCGAGACAGAATCTTCCACGAGGACGAGAACCCGTTCCTCGCCGAGGAGTTCAACCACATTGACGGCGGCGAGGAGGAGCGACAGGAGGTGACCGACGGCGGTCCGGCCATCGTGCTCTCGACCTCCGGGATGGTCACCGGCGGCCCCATCATGTCGTGGCTCCGCCACGTCGGCCCCGACCCGGACTCCCGCCTCGTCTTCGTCGGCTACCAGGCGCAGGGAACGCTCGGGCGCCGTATCCAGAACGGCTGGGACGAGATTCCGGTCAACGACCGGGACAACATGGGACGCTCGAACACGCTCACGCTGAAGATGGATGTCGAGACGGTTGACGGCTTCTCCGGGCACGCCGACCGCGCGGGGCTTGAGAACTTCGTGAAGACGATGAATCCGCGCCCCGAGAAGGTGCTGTGCGTCCACGGCGACGAGCGCTCCGTGCAGGACCTCTCCTCGGCGCTGTACCACAACTACAATATGCGGACGTTCGCGCCGAAGAACCTCGAGACGTTCCGGTTCAAGTAGCGACGACCCGCCCGCAGACTACCACCTTCTTGCCGCTCCCCCGCCCACCGGAAGACATGCGTCTCGCACTCATCGCACACGACGAGAAGAAACCGGACCTCATCGACTTCGCGCAGAACCGCAGCGACGACCTCGACCACTTCGAGTTGATGGCGACGGGGACGACCGGCAAGCGCCTCATCGAGGCGACGGGCCTCGACATCGAACGCAAGCAGTCGGGGCCGCTCGGCGGCGACATGCAGATCGGCGCCGAGATAGCCAGCGAGGACTGCCACGGCGTCATCTTCCTGCGCGACCCGCTCACCGCCCAACCGCACGAACCGGACATCACGGCGCTGCTCCGCATCTGCGACGTCCACGACGTCCCCCTCGCGACCAACCTCGCCAGCGCCGACGCCGTCCTCGACGAACTCATGGACCAACTGGAGGGAGAGTTCGACCACCGCGAGTAGACCGACTCTCCGTGCTGATACTCAGGCCGAACGTTCAAGTCCGATAGAGGAGACAGTAATTGTATGCTACATATCTCGCGTGCGCTGTTCGCCGTCCTCCTCGTGGCCGTCCTCGCGGCCGCGACGGCGGCGCCGGCGGCCGCGCAGACCGGTTCCGCGGCCGACCCGACGGTCGGCGACGAATCGGGCGAACTGCGGTGCTTCCCGCCCGGCGGGCACGACCTGGACATCGGGACCGAGGGGCCGGGAATCGCGGTGACCGTCCACACCTCGCTGTTCACGAACCTCGGCGACGAAGGCGCTCTCGGCATGGAAGCACGCGGGTCGGCGCTGAACGCGACGATAATCGAACTCCGCACGGGCGTCGTCTTCGACGGCGTCGGCACCCTCGGCGACTTCCTCTCGGACCCGTTCTCGCGGTTCGCGATTCTGTTCGACTACACGTTCGAGTTGCCGATGTTCGTCGGGATGGTCGACAGTCCGGGCTACGAGTCCGACGAGTCGCCGGTGACGGGCGTCGAGTCGCGCGGGTGCGGGGAGTAGCGCCGCCGAGAGACCGACGTTCGTTCGTCCGCGTCGCCGGCCGACTCGACGGGCGGAACCCTTTTTGTACCGATGTTCCAAACCCGGGGACGTCCGTTTCGTCCCCGAGGTACTCCAGTGACTACAAACCTGATTTCCGACGAACTGTCCGTTCCGTGGCGTTCCCGCACCGTTCAGGCCGTCCTGTCGAGCACGCTGCTGGCGCCGTTCAGCGTCACGCTCATCAGCCCCGGATTGCCGGTCTACCGGCGAGCGTTCGGCGTCACCGACGCGGAGGCGAGCCTCCTGCTCTCGGCGGTGCTGATTCCGGGGGTGGTCCTCTCGCCCGTGGCGGGCCTCCTCGCGGACCGCCTCGGTCGGCGGCGGGTGCTCGTCGCCAGCCTCCTCGTCTGGAGCGTCACGGGGGCGGCCGTCACGCTCCGCCCCGCCTTCTGGTCCGTCGTCGCGCTCAGACTCGCTCAGGGGGCCGCGCTGGCCGGAATCATCGTCACGACCATCTCGCTCATCGGCGACTCCTTCGAGGGCGTCCGGCGAAACGCGGTCCTCGGCATCAACGCGGCCGTCCTCTCCGCGGGCGCCGCCGTGTACCCGCTCGTGGGCGGTGCGCTGGTGGTCGTCGCGTGGAACGCCCCGTTCGCGCTGTACCTCCTCGGTCTCCCGGTGGCGTTCTTCGCGGCACGCGTCCTCGATGAACCGCTGCTGGAACGCCGGACGCGAAGCCTCGCCTACCTCCGCCGCGTCGTCACCGCGCTCTCGGCGAAGGACGCGGCGGTGCTGTACGGGTCGGCGCTCGTCATCGAACTCCTGCTGTTCGGTGCGATGTTCACCGGACTCCCGTTCCTCCTCGCGGGTACGTACGGCCTTTCGCCGCTCCGCATCGGCCTCGTCGTGACCGTCAGCGAGGTGGCGTCGATGGTGACGGCGACGCAGAACGGGCGCCTCGCCGCACGATTCTCCGACGAGCGGATCATCGCCGTCGGGTTCGTCGTCGCCGCCGCCGGACTCGTCGGCGCGTGGGTCGCTCCGACGCCTCTCTTTCTCACCGCTGCGATGGTCGGCTTCGGCGGAGGGTGGGGACTGACGCTACCGTCCATCGACGCCGGGGTCAGCGACCTCGTCCCGGCGCAGTTCCGGGCGGGGGCGCTGAGTTTCCGGGGGAGCGCGACGTTCCTCGGGCGCGCCCTCGGTCCGCTCCTCTTCGCCGGAATCGGCCTACGAACCGGCTACCGTCCGCTCTTCCTGTTCGGCGGTGTCGGTGCGTTCGCGTTCGGCGCCGCCCTCCTCGCGGCGACGAGGTAGGCCCGCGCGGTCAGTCGGCGGCGTCCGCCGGGTCGACCACCGATTCCGCCACCTCGTCGACGCCCACGCGGTCGCACAGGTCGTACACCGGACACGCCTCCGGGCCGTCGAGGCACGCCGGCTTTCGCGCTTTGCAGTACTCCCGGCCGAACTGTATCATCGCGGTGTGCCCGAAGCCGCACTTCTCGGCGGGAACGTCGCGTTCGAGGTGTTCTCGCACCTCCTCGTGGTCGGCGTCGGCGGGTGCGAGACCCATCCGACGGGCGATGCGGTGGACGTGCGTGTCGACGGGGAAGACGCCGCCGCGGCCGCCCGAAAACAGGAGCACGCAGTCGGCCGTCTTCGGACCGACGCCGTGGATGTCGAGCAGTCGCTCCCTGACCTCGGCGGGGTCTTCGTCCTTCACGAACGCGTCGAAGCCGTCGGCGCCGCCGAACTCCTCGCAGATTCGCTCCGCGGCGCCGACGATCATCTCCGATTTCTGGTTGTACAACCCCGCAGAAGAGATGGTCTCGACGAGTTCGGACTGCTCGGCGTTCGCCAGCGACTCCGCGAGGTCACTGCGCTCACGGGTCGCTTCGCTCCCCGTTCGCGTCTCCGAGGCGCTCCGCGCCTCGCTTCCCGCATACCGCTCCACCAGCGAATCGTGCGCCGGTTGACTCGCCGCGTCGCTGGTGTTCTGGCTGAGGATGGTTCGGACCAGACACTCGAAGGCGTCCTGTCCGCCGTAGGCCTTCTGCCAGTACATCTCGCCCAGTTCGTCGACGACGGCCTCGGCGTGCGTCTCCGCCGTCTCGGGGTCGAACTCCGCCGAAGCGCCGACGCCGCCGCTGATGTTGTTCGCGGGTTCTTCGGGCATAGCGGGGGGGAGGGCCGCCGCGTCGAAAAACGGTCGGAAAGCGGTGAGTCGACGGTCGTCGCCGCCGAGGGAGTCGACTACTCCACGCGGAGCGTGAGCGTCACCTCGCCGCCGGCGGCGAGAGCCTCGACCATCTCGCGGTCGAAGTCGGCGGCGGCGGCGGCGGCGTCGACCAGCACCGTGCGGTCGTCCGCGTAGTCGCTCGTCCGGCCGACGTGGCTCCGGTCGCCCTCGAACGTTAGGTCCGGGTGGCCGCGTCCCTCGATTCGCTCCCGGTGCGTCTCGCCGTCGTCCGTCTCCACCTCGACGGTGGCCGCGATGGTCGCCTCGGCGTCCCGACAGGCCTCGACGAACTCGGCCGAGAAGTCCGCGGGGACCCGGTCGGCCTCCACCGCGAGGATGCAGTCGCCGGCCGGCGTGAGCCAGTCGTCCGAGGTGACCTCGAACGTGCTCGCGTGCTCGGCGGAGACGTTCTCGTGCCCGCGCGCGCGGACGATTTCTTCGTACATACCGGTCGGTGTCGGCCCGGCGGTAAGTCGTCCTCGGTTCGTCCGAAGCGGGCAAAACTGGCAGACGGCCGTCAGACGAACGGCAGACGGTGGCGCCGAATTTGCCTCTCCGTGCTCCACGTTACCATTAATCACTTTATAAGTGGCGAGACGGATGCGCAGGACGCATATCAGGTCGCTACACGGCCCGTGGTAGCCGTTTTCACAGACCACGACCACCGAAGTCTTTATACGTAGCCATGCACAAGGTGGTAATACCAGAACGCCTCCGGCGTTCCGGCGGCACAGCACGCAGAATGATCGGGAATTCTTATCCACGGCCGGTCGCACCCTCACGAGCAGCCGCCACGCACGGAGTGGTAATGGTATCGAGGTTTGATTACGAATGGTGACACAGCAAGACGTTCTCACGGAGTACGATGTACAAGAGCTCGACGAATCGGCAAACGTCGACCTAAGCGACGAGCAGCTCGAAGACGACTCGAAAGGGCAGCTCATCAAGCTCGCCGGTCAACTCCGAGACCGACGAAACGACCTGAACCAGATGGCCTCCGAGCGCGCGTCCAAGCGCGACGACCTGAACGCGAAGACCCGCGAGAAGGTCGACGAGGCTCAAGAGCACCGCGAGCAGCGCGACGAGCTCAACGAGCAGGTTCAAGAGCACAAGAACAAACGTAACGAGCTCAACGCCGAGGCCAACGAGCTGTTCGACGAGGTCGAGCAGATGAAAGAGGACCTCGAGCTCGACGACGGCAAGGACATCGAGGAGCTCAAAGAGGAGATCGAGCAGCTCGAGTTCCGTCAGCAGACGGAGGTTCTCTCGACCGAGGACGAGCGAGAGCTCATCGAGAAGATCGAGAACAAGCGCGAGGAGCTCCGCCAGAAGAAGGACAAAGTCGAGGACAGCGGCGAACTCGAAGAGCTCATCGAGGAGGCCGAGGAGGTCCGCTCGGAGGCGTCTCAGCACCACCAGAAGGTGACCGAACTGGCCGACAAGGCTCAGGAGCACCACAACCAGATGATCGAGGCCTACCGGGAGGCCGACGACATCCGCGACAAGGCCGACGCGATGCACGAACTCTTCGTCGAGGCCCAGGAGTCCGCCGACCGTCACCACGAGGACTTCGTCCGCGTTCAGAAGCGCCTCCGCGAACTCGACAAGGAGGAAGAGCAGGAGCGCGACGCCCAGCGCGCAGAGAAGCGCGAGGCCGCCAAGGAGGAGGCCGAAGAAATCTACCAGAAGTTCAAGGAAGGCGAGACTCTCGACACCGAGGACCTGATGAAGCTCCAGAAGACGGGGCTTCTCTAAGCGCCGCCGTTCTCTCTCTTCTCCCGTTTTTCGCCGCCGCGAGCGACTGCGTCCCACAGCTCGACGCCGGCATAATTTCACTGTGCCGTCAGTTGTAAGTTAGAGACGAGTCTACGGCTGGACGAGGGCGACGCGCGGTCCGCCCGCCATCCCGCATGAGTTCCGACATCTCCTCCGCCTTCACGGCCGTCCGCGAAGAGCTGTTAGACCTCCACGAGAGCCCCACCCGGTGGGTGTTCCTCGTCGGGAGTCGTCCCGTCGTCGGCGTCGGCCTGTTCGTCGTCTTCTTGGTCGTCTTCTACGCCCTCTGGGCCTTCGGCTACGTGACTCTCCAGAACAAGACGGCGATGCAGTACATCCTGAGCAGCCTCATCAGCGGTAACCTCACGCTCGTCACGCTCGTTATCTCCATCAACCAGGTCATCATCTCCCGACAGCTGAACTCGCCGGGCGAACTCCGCGAGGACATCCAGAACGTCAACGAGTTCCGAGAGCGCGCGTTCGACCCCGACCAGGTGGACGTGGTGCCGGTGACCCCCTCGGACTTCCTGAAACTGCTGCTCGAGAGCATCCGGCGCGACCTGCAGCGACTCGGCGGACTCACCGCCCGGGCGGACGACGACCAACTCCGCGAGGACACCGACGAACTCGTGAGCGGCATCACCGACCACGTCGACGAGGTCATCCGACTCATCGAGGGAACGGGGTCGGGGACGTTCGACACGCTCTCGGCGCTCCTGACGACGAACTACGCCGACCGAATCTACCAGATGCGGCGGCTGAAATCGAAACATCGGGACGCGCTCTCCGAGGAGACCGAGGAGTACGTCGACGACATCGTCTCGACGCTGCAGCAGTTGGACGTGGCGCGGCAGTACTTCAAGACGCTGTACATCCAGACGGAACTGGCGTACATCTCGCGCGTACTGCTCTACGCCGGCGTCGTCGCCGAACTGGTGTTGGTGTCGACGCTGTTGACGCTGACCGCCAGCGGACCGAACCTCCCGAACGTGCTCCCGCCGGTGGTCGCGCCCCTCGTCGCCGCCATCGGTCTCCTGCCGCTGGCCGTCCTGTTCTCGTACGCCATCAGGCTCGCCGTGGTCTCTCAGCGGACCATCGCCATCACGCCGTTCACGACGCCGGAGCAGGAGGAGGAGCTGAACCTCTGAGCGGCCCTTCGAGCGGCCGCGGACGCGGCGTCGTCGGACGATTATCGGGCCGCCTACCGAGCATACTTTAACCCCGAGAGGCGTTCGCACGGGTGTGACCACGCTCGTCCTCTGTGTGGACCGTTCGAACGACATCGGACGGAAGGCGGGCCTGCCCACGCCGGTCGTCGGCTGGGAGGCCGTCCGGTCGCTCGTCACCGAGGTGGGCCTCGCCGACCCGGAGGACTCGAACGTGAACTGTCTGCTCGAAGCCCTCCGCGTGGCGCGCGACCTGCGGGACGAACACGAGGAGTCTGTCGTCGCCGTCGTCTCCGGCGCCAGCGAGACGCTGGTCGGCGCCGACCGCTCGCTGGCCGCGCAGGTCGACGAACTCGTCGCCGAGTACGACCCCGACTCGACCATCGTCGTCGTCGACAGCGCTGGGGACGAACGGGTCGTCCCCGTCATCGAGAGCCGACTCCGCGTGGACTCGGTCGACCGGGTGGTCGTCCGACAGGCCCACGATATCGAGTCGACGTACTACCTCCTCAAGCAGTTTCTCGCCGACGAGGAACTCCGCTCGACGGTGCTCGTCCCCCTCGGCGTCACCTTGCTTTTGATGCCGCTGCTCCTCACGCGCTTCTCCCCGGCCGTCGCGCTGGCCGGCCTCGCGTCGGTGCTGGGCGCGGCGCTCCTGTACAAGGGACTGGCGGTCGATCAGTTCCTCGCGGAGTCGCCGGACCGCGTCCGCGACGCGCTGTACTCCGGGCAGGTGTCCGTCGTCACCTACGTCGTCGGCGCCGGTCTGATGCTCGTCGGCTCGTTTCTGGGCGTGCTCTCGGCGACCCAGCAGGCAGGCGGCGACGCCGGCGTGACGCCTGTCTCCGCGATGCTGTTCGTCTACTACGCCGTCCCGTGGTTGGCGCTCGCGGCGCTCACCGCCAGCGCCGGTCGCCTCATCGACGAACTCATCGGCGCCGGCGGGGCGCGGCGGCAGTACATGAACCTCCCGTTCGGCGTCGTCGCCCTCGGACTCGTCGTCCGCGGCTTCGCCGGGTGGTTCCTCCAGCGCCAGGACATCCTCGGGGACGCCCTCATCTTGGGGTGGTCGCTGTCGGCGCGACAGCGACTTGCGCTGTTCATCGTCGGCGGTATCGTCGTCAGCGTCGTCGGCGTCCGGGCCGCGGCGACGATGAGCGAGAGCGAGACGCTCGAAGAGGCGGCCGAACAGTGAGAACGCGAGAAGAGGGAGCGACTACCGGGCGCCGCGCGCGCGGTACTCGCCGTGTTTGATGCCGAGAACGAGACAGACGGCGCCGAAGACGAGCATCGACGGTGCGACCATCATCAGTATCGTGCCGGTCGCCATCGCGCCCATCGCGATCAGTCCGACGGTCCCGAGGACGACGAGACCGACAAGCGCGCCGTACGTCACCGCTGCGTTGAACTCCATGGCCGCTCGTAAGGTCGCCGTCCCCTAATCGGTTTCCTCGGTTCGAGCGTCGATAGCCGTCGGTCGCGTCCGTCTACCAGGGGGCGAAGTCGGGGTCGACCTGCCGGTCGTTCCGGTCCATCTCGTCGATACGCTCGATCTGCTCGTCGTCGAGTTCGACGCCCAGCGACTCCCAGTTGTCCTGGATGTGGTCCTCGCCGGTCGCCTTCGGGATGGCGGTGACGCCTTTCTCGCGGAGCCACGCGAGCGACACCTGCGCCGCGCTGACGCCGTGGTCGTCGGCTATCTCGCCGAGGACGTCGTCGTCGAACACGTTTCCGCGGGCCAGCGGGGAGTAGGCGACGACTTCGATGTCGTGTTCCTCGCAGGCCGACCGGATCTCCTCCTGTTGGAGGAGGGGGTGCAGTTCCACCTGGTTCGCGAAGATGGGCGCGTCGGAATGCTCGACGGCCTCTTCGATGTTCTCCGGTTCGAAGTTGCTGATTCCGATGCGGTCTATCTTCCCGTCGTCGTACAGTTCGTTCAGCGCGCGGAACGTCTCCTCGGGGTCGTACTCGCCGGCCGGCCAGTGGATGTACAGCAGGTCCACCGAGTCGACGCCGAGTTTCTCGAGGCTCTCCTCCGTCGAGGAGAGCACGTCGTCGTACGCGAGGTTCGCCTTCCACACCTTCGTGGCGAGGAAGACGTCTTCCCGCGGCACGTCGGCGTTCTCGATGCCCTCACCGACGTGCTCTTCGTTGTCGTAGGCTTGGGCGGTGTCGATGTGACGGTAGCCCGTGTTCAGGGCCGTCTCGACCGCCTTCGCGCAGTCTTCCGGGTCCTCGTTCTGCCACGTACCGAGACCGAGCATCGGCATCCCGTTCGCTCGCGGCACGTCCGTTTCGGTGAGAGACTGCTCAGACATAGCACTCCGTACGAGGGCTGTCAGCCCAAAAGCCGTTGTGACAGACGCGTCAGCGTGTCGCAAACGCGCGCCGTCGGGCGGCGGTCGAGGGTGAGAAGAGAAAACGGAGCGACGAGCGTCAGTACTTCGGGTCGGTATCGATGAGGGCGTAGAGGTCGTCCATCACCTTGTCGCGCGCTTCCTGCCACGCGTCGAACCCGCGGGGCGAGGAGGGGTAGGCGTTGTACTGCCGCGTAATCTCGCTGGCGCGCTTTCTGACGCGGTACAGTTCGTACAGCGAGTCCCAGTGGCCGAACGTCTTCACGAGCGTCTCCAGTTTGAGCCCGAGGCTCATCTCGGAGGAACCGCTGCTGAGCGAGTCCATCAACTGCTGGCCGGGGACCGACGAGACCATCTCCACCAGTTCGTCCACGTCGTTGGACATCCCCCAGATGTTGTAGAGGTCGACAGCGGCGAAGCGCTTGCCGAAACTCGTCATCACGTCGCGGTTGTACTCCCAGAGGTTCGACTCGCTCACGTCGCCCTCGGAGATGGCGCGGACGGCGTGTTTGGCTGCCCAGTGGGCCGACTTCGCGGCGCCGGGGATGCCGCCGCCGGTGGTGGGGTTGACGTGGCCCGCCGAGTCGCCCGCGGCGATGAAGCCGTCGGCGACGGCGGAGTCGTAGGGGCGGCGCGTCGGCAGGGCCGCGCCGAGTTTGTCCGTCACGGTCCCGTTCTTCAACTCGGGGCGCGAGCGGATGTCGCGCTTGAGCGTGTCGACGAGTTTCATCGGCTCCTCGGTCATCTGGAACCCGAGACCGACGTTTATCTCCGTGGCGGTCCGGGGGAAATACCACAGATAGCCGAGTTCCTCGGTCGGTTTGAACACGATGGCGTCGTCGTAGTCGACCGGTTCGTCCACCTCGATGACCTCGCGGTACGCCGAGCAGAACTGCGAGTAGGAGACGTTCGTGTCGAATCGGCTGTTCGAGAAGTCGGCTTTGTCCTGCAGGATAGAGAGCGCTCCCGCACCGTCGATAGTCACCTCGGCCTCGTACTCGACGACGTCGCCCTCCCGCTTGGCGCGGACGCCCGTCACCCGCCCGTCGTCGTCCTGCGTCACGTCCTGGACGACGGTGTCGTAGTGCATCTCCGTCCCGAGGCGTTCGGCCTCTTCGAGGATTATCTCGCCGTAGCGCTTCCGGTCGAGGACGGCGCCGGGGGCGCGGAACGGGACGTCCAAGTCGTCGCCGGCCGGGTTCTCGAACACCGCGCGGGTGAGGTTCTGGTTCGTGAACGACTCCTCTTTCAGATAGTCGAGGTCGATGACGTCGGGGAAGGTGCTCGTGCCCTTGATGGCGTCGCCGCAGGCGATGTGGCCCGCTTCCTCCTCGGACTTCCGTTCGAGGAGCACGACGTCGAGTCCCTCCGACGCCGCCGTGGCCGCGGCGAAGGCACCCGCCGTCCCTCCTCCGACGACGACGATATCGTAGGCTTCCGCTGGCATGTTGTCCCTATCTTCCCCGGCCCGTCATAAAAATAAACCGTATCACCCGCTCGCGCGTCTATCTTGCCTCTTGCCCCTTCCCAGGGACGCGAATCCGCCGCTAACTTTACGACGGCACCGAGCGACGCCTCTCCCGAGGTGAAACCCGTGTCACGACTGACCGCCGAGAACACCAACGCGTTCGCGCACCGTATCGCCGGCGATTCGCTCGTTTACGACTGTCCGGACTGCGAGTTCGGCGAGGTGTTGGTGACGGACCTCATCGAGTCCGACGACGCCCGCTGTCTGGACTGCGACGCCCGGTACCGCCTGCACGTCGAACGAGTCGACGCCTGAGGACTCGTGCGCCCCGGCGGGGACGACCAGGGTGGTCGGCACAACCGGAACGCCGGTCCCCTCGGGGGGAAACGGTCATCTCCCCTGCCGACGTGTCGACAGTATGATTCGTAGTTCGGCACCGCTCCTCGGCGTCGTCCTCCTCGTCGTCCTCTCGGGATGTCTCGGAACGCTCGCAAGCGCGGACGCCGGCGCCGCGTCGGTGCCGACGGCGGCGTACGAACGCGAGGGCTACGTCGCGGGCAACGAGACGAGCGTCCCCCTCCGCTTTCCCGTCGGCGTCGCGGGCGTCGGCGGCGAGGTGGCCGTGACGAGCCACGTCGCGGGGTACTCCCGGACGACCGAAGCGAACGAGACGGCGGCGCTCCTCCTGCTCACGACGCCAAACGCCCGCGTCGGCGGCGTCTCGGTCAACCCCCTCCGCGGCGCGACGGACCCGACGCTCGTCCGCACCGGGTTGGAGTTCGTCGGCAGGGCTCGAACGATGGGGAACGTCGAGAACGTCACCGACCTCCGCGAACTCGGCACCGAGGAGGCCGAACTGCTCGGCGAGTCGACGGCGCTGACGACGTACGCCGGCGTCGTCGACACCGAGGCGGGTTCGGCGGACGTCCGCGTCCACGTGGCCGTCGTCGAGTACGAAGAGGACGTGGTCCTCGCCCTCTCGGTGCATCCGGCGTCGATGGACGAACGCGCCGCCGTCGGGCGGATGCTCGCCGCGGCCGAACACCGAGCGACGCGATAGCGCCCCGTTCGGCCCCGTCGGGACGGGGAGCGCCCCGACGACCATATCACTCGCGGACACATTCGTTATTTATATCGGAAGCGCGTGAGTAAATTGTGACTTCTCAGTCTATGGAACGAGACGTGATGTACGGGCTCTTGGGACACCCGTTCAGACGCGCTCTCGTCGCCGACGACGCCCTCCGCGCGCCGATGTCCCTGTCGCGAACGGCCGACGCGGTGACGGACGTCCTCACGTCGACTCCCGAACCGGCGACGCCCGACGCCCCGCGGGCGACGTCGAACCTCGAACTCCACCTGCACCACACCCACCTCCCGAAACTCGACGCCGCCGGCGTCATCGCGTACGACGCGGCCGAACGGACCGTCGTCGACGTGGACGAGGCGGCGGTCGCACGACTGTCAGGCGTCTCCGAGACGCTCACCGCCGAGTGCGCCGACGCGTTGGCGAGCGAGTAACGCGACGCGACGCGACGACGCGGCCCCGGCCCCGCCGCTCCCGGGACACCGACCGACCGAAGAAAATCCGAAATCGAAGTACGCGGAGCGGACGCGAACGCCGCGTCCGTACCGCGGCGTGCGTTCAGTAGAACTCGCGGACGAGGTCCATCGCGCCCTCCGGCGCGCCCTCGTCGACCTGCGACATATCCTCGGTGACGCCGTGTTTCTCGCCGTACGGCACCGACTCCTCGTTCTGCCAGATGACGCCCTGGTACTCCTTGTTGCCGTCGAGGATGGCGTCCTTGGCGTCGTCGTAGTCGGTCGGGTCGTGGTCCTCCTCGGCGAGGTCCACGAGCGAGTCGCGGAAGTAGTCGTAGGTGTCCACGTCGTTGAACGTCACGCACGGACTGAACACGTTGACGAAGCCGAAGCCGTCGTGCTCGATGGCCTTCTGGACGATTTCGGCGTGTCGCTGCGCGTCCGTGGAGAACGACTGGGCGATGAACGTCGCGCCCGAGGCGAGGGCCAACGCCATCGGGTTGACGGGGGGTTGCTGCGGCCCGTCGGGCGTTGTGGACGTCTCGAAGTCCTCGCGCGAGGTGGGCGAAGCCTGTCCCTTCGTCAGCCCGTAGATGCGGTTGTCCATCACGACGTACGTCATGTCGACGTTCCGCCGCACGGCGTGGACGAAGTGGCCCGCGCCGATGGAGTAGCCGTCGCCGTCGCCGCCCGCGACCATCACTTCGAGGTCGGGGTTGGCGAGTTTGACGCCCGCGCCGACGGGGAGGGCGCGTCCGTGGACGCCGTGGAGGGCGTACGAGTGCATGTACGTCCCGATTTTACCGGAACAGCCGATGCCGGCGACGACGAACGTGTTATCGGGGTCGTTGCCGGTGTTCGCGAGGGCTTTCATCATGCCGTTCATGGTGCCGAAGTCGCCGCATCCGGGACACCACGTCGGTTGCTTGTCGGATTTGAAGTCCGTGAATCGGATTTCGGAGCTCATAGTTCAGGCCTCCAGCGTCTGCTTGATGTCCTCTGCGAGTTCGTCCGCCTTGAACCGGACACCGTTGTATTTGTTCACGCGCTTGACGCGTGTAAGTGTGTCGTGCTCGACGACGTCGGCGAACTGCCCCGTGGCGTTACACTCGACGACGACGACTTCCTCGGCGTCCTCGAACGCCTCGTTCAGGTCGAAGCGCGGGAACATGTACGGGATGGAGAGGAAGCGCACGTCGACGCCCTCCTCTTCGAGGAGGTCGATGGCTTCCACCATCGCGCCCTCGTTCGACCCCCACGAGACGACGAGGTTCTCGGAGTCGGGGTCGCCGAACTCGCGCGGACTCCAGTCCTCTTCGGACCTCGCCGTCTCGACTTTCCGGTTGCGCTTGTCGACCTGCTCGACGCGCAGGTCGGTGTCCTCGGTCCGCCGGCCGAGTTCGTCGTGTTCGAGACCGGTGGTCATGTGCGCGCCGTCGACGGTGCCGGGGAACGCGCGCGGCGAGACGCCGTCGTCGGTGATGGCGTGGGGTTTGAACTGCCCCTTCTCGTTCTGCCACTCGGAGATGGTGTCGTCGTCGACGACCTTCCCGCGGTCGATTTCGACCTCGTCCATGTCGAACTCCTCGGGGGAGAACGTCTGTTCTGTGACCGCCAGCGAGAGGTCGGCGGTGAGGTAGACGGGCGTCTGGTACTTCTCGGCGAGGTTGAACGCCTCGACGGTCTTCCAGAAGCACTCGGAGATGGTGGTCGGCGCGAGGACGAACCGCGGTATCTCGCCGTGGCCGCCGTACAGGAGCATGTCCAGGTCGCCCTGCTCCTGCTTCGTCGGCATCCCCGTGGAGGGACCCGAGCGCATCACGTCGCAGATGACGAGGGGGGTCTCCGAGGTGGCGACCAGCCCGAACGTCTCGGTCATCAGGTCGATACCGGGTCCGGAGGTGGCGGTCATCGACCGCGCGCCGGCCCGCGCCGCGCCGAGTGCGAGGTTGATGGCCGACAGTTCGTCCTCCGCCTGGACGACGTGACCGCCGAAGTTCTCGATGCGGCCCGTGAGGTACTCCATCACGTCCGTCGCGGGCGTGATGGGGTAGCCGGCGTAGAACTTACAGCCGGCCGCGATGGCGCCCATCCCGATGGCCTCGTCGCCGTTCAGGAGGACGTAGTCCTCGTCGGTCGTCTCTAAGTCGTAGTCGAACTCGTGGTCGTACTCCTCGTCGACGTAGTCCTGACCCTTTCGGGCCGCTTCCTTGTTGTTGTCGACGAGCTGTTGACCTTTCGACCCGAATCGTTTCTCCAGTGCGCTGTCGAGGTTCTCGATGGGGAACTCCGCGACTTCGCACGCCGCACCGAGTGCGACGACGTTTCGCATGATTGCCCCACCGGCCTCTTCGGCGAGTCGTTTGAGGGGGACCTCCAGCCCGATCATCCCCTCGGGAATCTCGACGTCCTCCATCGTGGTCCGCTCACCGTCGTAGATGATGACGGAACCCTCGTGGAGTTCGTCGAGGTTCTCCTCGATGGTGCGGGGGGTCAGCGCGATGAGCACGTCGAGCCTGTCGACGACGCTCTGCACCGGATCCACCGCCGTCCGGACCTTGTACGCCGTGTATCCGCCGCGGATACGGGACGCGAAGTCCTTCGAGGTGAACACATGTCGTCCAGCCCGAGAGAGTGCCTGGGCAAAGATCTTCCCCGTCGAATCGATACCATCGCCGGCTTCCCCGCCGATGGCCCAGTTGAAGTCCGCAGGCATGTGGGTGAGGGGTACCCATGGCCCGATGAAAAGCCTTCTGAAAGGCACTGAAAACAGTGAAAAACTCGATTCCCGGGAACACGGTCTGTACTCAATCGTGCAGCCATTTCTCGCTCCGCTCGCAGGCGGTTTCCGCACGTCGCTCGGCTATCACTTCCGGTTCGTCAACTCCGGTGCGACCGACCTCGACCCGTCCTTCATCCGGGTGGCGGGTCGGCGTCCGGGCGTCGACCGGTCCCGCCCGCCGCCGGGATGGTAAGACCCTTCGGCGGTGCCGACGAATCCGGAGACATGGACGCCACAGTCGCCGTCACCGAGGTCCGCGACGTCGGACCGAACACCGTCGCCATCGAGTTCGAGACGCCGGAGGGGTTCGAGGCCGACCCCGGCCAGTTCGTGAAGCTCTCCGGGACCGTCGACGGCGAGCAGTACGACCGCTTCTACACGCTCTCCTCGCCGGGCGCAGAGGGTACCTTCGAGGTCACCGTCGGCATCGACCCCGAGGAGGCAGGTCCGTTCTCCCAGCACCTCGTGGACCTTCAGGCGGGCGACGGACTCGGTGTCTCCGGCCCCTTCGGGCGGAGCTATTACGCGGGCGAGTCGCGCGTCGTCGTCCTCGCCGGCGGTCCCGGTGTCGGCCCCGCCGTCGGCATCGGCGAGGCGGCCATCGCGGACGGCAACGAGGTCGCCATCGTCTACCAGACGGACGCGCCCGCCCACGAGGAGCGACTGGAGGCCCTCCGCGAGGCGGGCGCGTCCGTGACCGTCACCGGCGGGGACATCGGTCCCGCCGTCGCCCAGGCGATGACGAACGCCGAGGGCGAACACGTGTTCGTCTACGGCTTCGCGGACTTCGTCGAGGCGGCGGAGTCGGCCATCGAGGCGACCGGCGGCGACGCCGACGCGGCGAGCGTCGAGAACTTCGGCTGAACCGCCGCGCCGGCGGGACTCCCTTCGTCCCCGCGGGCCGTGCGCCGGCACCCGAATCCTTAATCATTTGCCCGGCAAAATTCGCGGCATGTACGACGAGGACGAACTCGCGGCGATACGCGAGGCCCGCGAGGAGTGGGAGTCGGAGACCCGCGACCCGGCGCGAGAGCGATTCGGGGAACGGAAAGACCGGTTCGCCACCGTCTCGAACCTCGAAGTCGAGGACCTGTACACCCCGACCGACGTGGCCGACATCGACTTCGAATCGGACCTCGGGTTCCCCGGCGAGTTCCCCTACACCCGCGGTCCGTACCCGACGATGTACCGCGGGCGGACGTGGACGATGCGGCAGTTCGCCGGATTCGGGACCGCAGAAGAGACCAACGAGCGTTTTCACTTCCTCGTCGAGAACGGCCAGACCGGTCTCTCGACGGCGTTCGACATGCCGTCGCTGATGGGGAAAGACTCCGACGACCCCCTCTCGGACGGCGAAGTCGGTAAGGAGGGCGTCGCCGTCGACACCCTCCGCGACATGGAGATTCTGTTCGACGAAATCGACGTGGGCGAGGTGTCCACCTCCTTTACCATCAACCCCTCCGCGCCCGTGATATACGCGATGTACGTCGCCCTCGCCGACCAGCAGGGGGTCCCGCGCGAGGAGATTCGCGGCACCCTCCAGAACGATATGCTCAAGGAGTTCATCGCGCAGAAGGAGTGGGTCATCCCGCCGGGACCGTCGCTCGAACTCGTGACCGACACCGTCGAGTTCGCGGCCGAGCAGACGCCGAAGTTCCACCCCATCTCGGTATCGGGCTACCACATCCGGGAGGCCGGGTCGACGGCCGTCCAGGAACTCGCGTTCACCCTCGCCGACGGTTTCGCCTACGTCGAGGACGCCCTCGAACGCGGGATGGACGTCGACACCGTCGCGCCCCTGCTCTCCTTCTTCTTCAACTCGCACAACTCCATCTTCGAGGAGGTGGCGAAGTTCCGCGCCGCGCGGCGCATCTACGCGCGCGTGATGGACGAGTGGTACGACGCCGAGGCGGCCGAATCGAAGCGGCTGAAGTTCCACACGCAGACGGCGGGGCAGTCGCTCACCGCTCAGCAGCCGCTGAACAACGTCGTGCGCGTGACGATTCAGGCACTCGCCGGCGTTCTCGGGGGAACGCAGAGCCTCCACACGAACAGTTTCGACGAGGCGCTCGCCCTCCCCGGCGAGGAAGCCGTCAGAGTGGCCCTCCGCACTCAGCAGATAATCGCCGAGGAGTCCGGCGCGGCGGACGTCATCGACCCCCTCGGCGGGAGCTTCTTCGTCGAGTCGCTGACCGACGAGGTGGAGGAGGAGGCGATGACGTACATCAAGGAGATACGCGAGATGGGCGAGGGTTCGGTCCGCGACGGCGTCCTCGCCGGCATCGAACAGGGCTACTTCCACCGCGAGATTCAGGGGGCGTCCTACGAGTACCAAGAGCGCGTCGAGGACGGAGAAGAAATCGTCGTCGGGGTCAACAAGTACGCCTCCGAGGAGGACACCCGACCCGACATCCTCACCGTCGACGAGGACACTCAAGAGCGGCAGTTGGCGCGCCTCGCCGAGGTGAAATCGGAGCGCGACGACGACGCCGTCGAGGCGGCGCTGGACGACGTGCGCGCGGCCGTCGAGGCGGGCGAGAACGTCATGCCGTCGCTCGTGGAGGCGGTGAAGGCGTACGCGACGATGGGGGAGATAATGGACGTTTTCGAGGCGAAGCACGGAAGCTACCGCGAGACGGCGGGGGTGGTCTGACCGCCGACCGCGGCGGTTCTCGCGCGTGAGAACCGACCCCATACACGTAAGTCGGCGGACGAACAGTCGCCAACGAGATGCACACCGACCCCATCGAAACGCTCCCCGAGGAGTTGCACCCCCCATCGGCCCGGCGGTGGGCGATGCGGAGCGTCGGCCTCCTCCTCGTGGCCGCCGGCACCGCTCTTCTCGTCGGCGCCGCCCTCTGGTGGATCCTCCCGCACGCCGGCCTCGCCCTCCCCTCCACCGAAGGCGAACACCACCTCTCGCTGGCCGTCATGGGCGGCGTCTCGGTCGCACACGGCCTCGCCGCCGTCGCCCTCGTCGACCCGCTCTGACTATCCGACCGCAGAGCGGGTTATTTACAACTAATAAGAAACTTGCTTTTACAGCCCCTATCAATAATTACATACTGGCCTTAATTGTGATGTTATGTCCACACCGACAGTCGACTCGGACGCCGCGAGCGCGTCGAAACCGACCCGACGGCGGCCGTCGACGGGCGCGGAGGTCCGCTGAGATGCCACGGGACACCGAACTCGCGAACCCGGCGCCCCTCGGCCTCATCGGGTTCGCGCTCACGACGTTCGTCATCGGACTCATCGAGTCCGGGTGGTTGACCTCCGAGGGTGCCATCCACACCCTCATCCCCCTCGCGATGGCGTACGGGGGGACGATTCAACTGTTCGCGGGGCTGCTCGCGTTCCGGACGGGCAACACCTTCGAGACGACCGGGTTCTGTACGTACGGCGCGTACTGGTGGTGGTGGGGCCTCACCGAACTGTTCGCGGCCAACGGCATCCTCGACCCGAGCGGTACCGCCAACGGCGTCGTTCTGGTCGGGTTCGGCGTCATCACGACCTACCTCTGGTTCAGCACGTTCAACCTGAACTGGGCCCTCTGGTTCGTGTTCCTCACGCTGGCGCTCACGTTCTACTTCGTCGGCTTCGGGACGTGGCTCGGCCTCTCGTGGGGCAACGTCGTCGGCGGCTACGTCGCGATGGTGACGTCGCTGGCCGCGGCGTACGTCAGTTTCGCCGAGGTGACGAACTGGACGTTCGCCGACTCGAAACTGCCCCTCGGGGGGACGCCGTTCGGCGGGTCGTCCGCGTCGTCGGCGTCGAGCAGCGACTGAGCGGGGCGCGGTCCGACGGGTCGTCCGTCGTCGACCCCCCGGCAGATTTTCTCGCGGACGTCGAACGCGCACCCGTCGTTCGCCCGGTTCGATCCGGCCACAACAGCTTAGTTATCGCGTCGCCGTCGCCCGATTAGCCCGATTGTGCGTTCGCATAGATTTATCATGGAGGATTCGGTAGCATAGCACGACCTATGTCAGACGGAGACGGAGAACTAGAGGCTCGGTTAGTTGAGCAAGAGGAGTTCGAACCGTCCGACGAGTTCGTCGAGCAGGCGAACGTCTCCGACCCGGACATCTACGAGGAGTTCGAGGAGAATTGGCCGCAGTGCTGGGAGCGCGCGGCCGAGATGTTGGACTGGTACGACGACTACGACACGGTGCTGGACGACTCCGAAGGGCCGTTCTACGAGTGGTTCCAGGGCGGCACGCTGAACGCGTCGTACAACTGCGTCGACCGGCACGTCGAGAACGGCGACGGCGACCGCACGGCCATCAACTGGGAGGGCGAACACGGCGACACGCGCACGTACACCTACGAGGACCTCCAGCGAGAGGTGAACGAGTTCGCCTCGGCGCTCCGCGACCTCGGGGTCGAGGAGGACGACGTGGTGACCCTGTACATGCCGATGGTGCCGGAACTCCCCATCGCCATGCTCGCCTGCGCCCGCATCGGCGCGCCCCACTCCGTGGTGTTCGCCGGGTTCTCGGCGGACGCCCTCGCCACGCGGATGAACTCCGCGGACTCCCGGTTCCTCGTCACCTGCGACGGCTACTACCGCCGCGGCGACGCCCTCGACCACATGGAGAAGGCCAACGAGGGCCTGGGCGGCGTCGACCACGGCGTCGACGCCACCGTCGTCGTCGATAGACTCGGCGAGGACGGCTTCGACCGCGACCTGAAGGGTAACCAGCACGACTGGGACGAGTTGACGGCCGACCACGAGGGCGAGACGGTCGACCCCGTCGAACGCGACGCCGAGGACATGCTGTTTCTCATGTACACCTCGGGAACGACAGGCGAACCGAAGGGGGTCAAACACACCACCGCCGGCTACCTCGCGTACACCTCATGGACGTCGCACTCCGTTCTCGACCTGAAACCCGAGGACACCTACTGGTGCTCCGCCGACATCGGGTGGATTACGGGCCACTCCTACATCGTCTACGGACCGCTCTCCCTCGGGACGACGACGGTGATGTACGAGGGAACGCCCGACTTCCCCGAACGGGACCGCCTGTGGGAGATGGTCGAGGAGTACTCCGTCGACGTGTTCTACACCGCGCCGACGGCCATCCGCGCGTTCATGAAGTGGGGCTCGCAGTTCCCCGACGACCACGACCTGTCGTCGCTGCGACTGCTCGGGACCGTCGGCGAACCCATCAACCCGCGCGCGTGGAAGTGGTACTACCAGCACATCGGGGACGAGGAATGTCCCATCGTCGACACGTGGTGGCAGACCGAGACGGGCGGGATGATGGTCACCACCTTACCCGGCGTCGGCACGATGAAACCCGGGTCCGCCGGACCGCCGCTCCCCGGTATCGACGCCCGCATCGTCGATACGGAGGGAGAGGAGGTCGAACCCGGACGCGCGGGCTACCTCACGGTGAACAAGCCGTGGCCCGGGATGCTCCGGACGCTGTACGACAACGACGACCGCTTCCTCTCGGAGTACTGGGAGGAGTACTCCGACCCGGACGCCGACGAGTGGGTGTACTTCCCGGAGGACGGTGCGAAGATAGACGAGGACGGCTACATCACCATCCTCGGTCGCGTCGACGACGTGTTGAACGTCTCCGGTCATCGGTTGGGGACAATGGAGATAGAGTCGGCCATCGTCGGCGTCGAGGGCGTCGCGGAGGCGGCCGTCGTCGGCGGCGACCACGAGGTGAAAGGCGAGGCCGTCTACGCCTACGTCATCCTCGAAGACGGCTACGACGAGTCGGAGGAGATGCGCGAGCGAATCATCGAGGGGGTCGAGGACGCCATCGGTCCCATCGCGCGCCCCGAACAGGTGGTCTTCACGCCCGAACTGCCGAAGACGCGGTCCGGGAAGATCATGCGCCGCCTCCTCGAAGAGATAGCGAACGAGGAGGAGATCGGCGACACCACGACCCTGCGGAATCCCGAGATCGTCAAGGACATCCAGACGAAGGTTAGCGGCGACTGATCGCCGAACCGAATCGGGTCGAACCGCGCTGAACCGAGCGAACTGAACGGGACGTTCGGCGGAGACGGTCGACCGTCCCGCCGTTTCCGTTTTCGCTCACTTCCCGTCCAACCACGCGCGGATACACGACTCTTCGCGAAAGTAGCGGCGGGTCCGCGTCCCCCGTTCGTCGACGACCACGAGGAGGTGTTCCTCCGAGAGGACCATCTCCTCGCCGCAGTTCGCGCACGGTTCGGTCCGCGTTCGCCCGGGACGCCACAGTCGGTGCGGAACGACGCGGACCACCGTCGCATCCTCCTCGCCCCGCGGCGACCGCCCGGCGTACTCTGAGAGCGCCATCGCGACGCCGTACGGTGCGCCGCGTGAAGTTACTTACTTCGGACAAGTCCCCGAGGGAATATATTCCACCCGAGCGGTCGGGATTCCTCGGACCCGTCGGGACCCCTCCGGAGCGGTCGAGAACTTCGCGCCGACCCGCGTATTTATCATCGACGTTGATGACCTACGGACGCAATGGAGAAACCACTGCTCGTCACGGACTTTCTGGACCGGGCGCGGCGGCACTACGGCGGTCAGGAGGCGGTCGTCGCGACGACCGGGGAGCGGTACACGTACGACGAACTCGGCGAACGCGCCGACGGCTACTCGGCGGCCCTCTCGGCGCGCGGCGTCGTGAAGGGCGACAGGGTGGCTGTGCTGGACCCGAACACGCACTACCACCTGGAGGCGGCCTACGGGGCGATGCAACTCGGGGCGGTGCATACGCCGCTGAACTACCGCCTCGTCCCGGCGGACTACGAGTACATCCTGAACGACGCGGGCGTGAAGGCGGTGTACGCCGACCACGCGTACGCGGAGAAGATAGAGGCGGTGCGCGAGGACGTGCCCACGGAGACGTTCATCACGAACGACCCCGAGGCGGTCGACGGCGAGTGGCTCTCGTTCGACGATCTCGTCGCGGAGTCGACCGACTACGACCGCCCGGAGATGGCCGAGGAGGACCTCATCACCATCAACTACACCTCGGGGACGACGGGCGACCCGAAGGGCGTCTGTCGGACCCACAGAACGGAGACGCTGCACGCCTACCTCATCAGCAACCACCAGAACGTCTCCGACGACGACGTCTACCTCTGGACGCTCCCGATGTTCCACGTCAACGGCTGGGGGCATCTCTACGCCGTCACGGGCGCGGGCGCGAAGCACGTCTGCACCCGCGGCGTCGACGCCGAGTGGATATTCGACACCGTCCGCGAGGAGGACGTCTCCTACCTGTGCGCCGCGCCGACGGTGCTGAACATGCTGATGGACCACTACGACCAGCAGGGTGGCGTGGAGACGACGGGCGACGCGCCCGTCCGCGCGGCCACGGCGGGGGCGGCCCCGCCCGAGGCGACCATCCGCACCGTCGAGGACGAGTTCGGCTGGTACCTCATGCACGTCTACGGGGCGACGGAAACCGGACCGCTCATCACCACCTCCGACGCGCGCCGCTTCTTCGAGGACGACAGCGACGACCGCTTCGCGGTGAAGAAACAGCAGGGCATCGGCTACCTCGGAACGGATGTGCGCGTCGTCGACGAGGACGGCGAGGACGTGACGCCGGACGGACAGACCGTCGGCGAAATCGTCGTGCGCGGCAACCAGGTGATGGACCGCTACTGGAACAAGCCCGAGGAGACCGAGGAGGCGTTCACCGACCGACTGGAGGGGTACTACCACATGGGCGATTTAGCCGTCGTCGACGAGAACGGCTTCGTCACCATCCAGGACAGAAAGAAGGATATCATCATCTCGGGCGGGGAGAACATCTCCAGCATCGAACTGGAGGACACGCTGTTCGACCACGAGGCGGTCGGCGACGTGGCCGTCATCCCGATGCCCTCCGAGGAGTGGGGGGAGTCGCCGAAGGCGTTCGTCGTGCCGGCCAACGGCGACGTGGCGAATCCCGGCGTGACCGCGGAGGAACTCATCGCGTTCACCCGCGAGCGCATCGCGACGTACAAGGCGCCCAAGGAGGTCGCGTTCGTCGCCGAACTGCCGAAGACGGCCACCGGAAAGATACAGAAGTACGAACTCCGCGAGGAGGAGTGGGCGGACGAAGACCGGATGGTCGGGGAGGGTTAGCTCAGAGGTACGCGGCGTCCCACCGCGCCGCCTTCCGGCGGTTCCGGCAGGTGTTACACTCGATGCGCTCCATCGTGTCCATCGCCACGTCGAAGCTCTCGTCCTGCCCGCACATCCACCCGTAGCGTTCCGTGCGCTCCTCGTCCATGTAGGCGGCGTAGAACGGCGCTCTCGACCCGCGAACGGCGTCGTCGTACGCCACGTACACCGTCGTTCCGTCCTCGATGGTTCGTTCCTCGGTCAGCGCCGGTTCGTCCTCGCCGCCGAGGCGCTTGACGTACTCCACCTCGTCGAACTCCTCGCCGCCGATTCCGATGGTCCGTTCGCTCGCTTCTTCGTACCCCTGTTCGGCGTAGAAGTCGGCGCCCGCCTCGTTGTCCGTCAGCACGCGACCCTCGATGAGGTCAACCCCCCGGTCACTGAGCACCTGCTCGACGCGCTTGAGCAGTTGCGTACCGATACCCTCGCCGCGGTGTTCCGGGAGCACGTGAAGCCAGTCTATCTCGCCGACGACAACCTGTCCCGTCGACACGTACGCCTGGACGAACCCGACCACCTCGCCGTCGTCGACGGCGACGACGAACACCGACTCCTCCTCTTCCAAGGCGTCGCCCACCGCGTCGGCGTCGTACCACTCTTCCACCGCCTCGTCGATGGTCGCCTCGTCGATGGCGTGTCCGTAGGAGGAAGTCATCGACTGCTCGGCGACCGACCGAATCTGCGCTACGTCGTCCGTCGTCGCGTCTCGAAGATCCATGCCCACCCGTACGCCGGTAGCCCACTTCACGTTCGTGGATCGTGCTAACATTCCCGACATTCGTCGCCGTCACGATAGTTACGCTCGCGCCGGTCGGAGGGGTAACCGCCGATAGGATGTAGTACCGGCCGTCCGTAGAGTGAGTATGGTTCACACTGCGGGTGCCCCCGGTCGACGCGAGTCCGGTATCCCTCGGCCCCCGTCGCCGTTGGAACCGGTGGACACCGTCGTGTGAATACGGCGACTCGCCCCCTAGATGAGCCTCCCAGGCGCTTCCTTGGTAAATATTACCATACCAGATATTCCGCACACCTTTAATTATAATAATCACACGGTAAGGACCATTATACAAAACAATTATTAACAACCACCCGTGCGTAGAGTCATGGCACGAGATGACAAGTCTCTCAACCGGAGGGACGTGTTGAAGGCGGCGGGTGCGAGTACGGTCGGTATCGCCGGGCTGGCGGGGTGCTCCGGCGGTGGTGGCGGCGGTGAACAGGGCGGCGACGGAACGGGCGGCGGTGGCGGCGGGTCCGGGGACGGTGGCGGCGGTGGCAGCGACGACTACCCCGCGCTCGGCAACTACCCCATCGAGGGCGACACGGCGACGTTCGGGTTCAACGTCCCGCAGTCCGGTCCGTACGCCTCGGAGGGGCAGGACGAACTCCGGGCGTATCAACTGGCGGTCACGCACCTCAACGAGGGCGGCGGCTGGGTCGACACCCAGTTCGACGACCTGTCGGGTGACGGCGTCCTCGGCTATCGGATAGACTACGTGGACGGGGACACGGCGACGGACGCCGACACGGCGCGGCAGTCCGCCTCGCGGATGATTCAGCGCGACGGCGCCATCATGGTCTCCGGCGGGTCGTCCTCGGCGGTGGCCATCGCGGTGCAGGGGCTCTGTCAGAACGAGAACGTGCTGTTCATGGCGTGTCTGACCCACTCGAACGACACGACGGGCAAAGACTGCGCGCGCTACGGGTTCCGCGAGATGTTCAACGCCTACATGACCGGCCAGGCGCTCGCGCCCGTGGTCAGAGACGCGTACGGCGAGGACCTCCAGTTCTACCAGTTGTACGCCGACTACAGTTGGGGGCAGACCCAGCAGGCGTCGATGGAGCAGTTCATGACCGACGTCGCCGGCTGGGAACAGGTCGAGAGCGTGGCGACGCCGCTGGGGACGAGCGACTACCAGTCGTACCTCTCGGAGGCGGCCAACTCCGGGGCGGACGTGCTCATTCTGAACCACTACGGTCTCGACGGCGCGAACTCCGTCCAACAGGCCGTCGACGCCGGCATCGACAGCGACATGGAGATTCTCGTCCCGCTGTACAACCGGCCGATGGCCGAGGCGGCGGGCGGCGCCATCGAGGGTATCTACGGCACGGTGGCGTGGGACTCCCAGATAGACAACGAGCCGTCCAACCAGTTCACGCAGGCGTTCCAAGACGAGTACGACCGCACTCCCTCGGGGCCGGCGCAGTTAGCGTACGCGCAGACGCTCCAGTACGCCGCCGCCGCCGAGCGCGCGGGGACGTTCTACCCACCGGAGGTCATCAAACAGCTCGAAGGCTACGAGTACAGCAACATCGGCATGGGTCAGGAGACGATGCGCGCCTGCGACCACCAGGCCCAGCGCGACGTGCCCGTCGTCCAAGGACTGTCGGCGTCCGAGCAGTCACAGGGCCGGTACTTCGAGATTGTCAACGTCACCAGCCGAGAAGACCTCGGCTACGCCTGCGACGAAGGCCCCGCCGCGGAGTGCGAACTCGGACCCGCGGAGTAACCAACGTCGCTCGTAACGACACCTTCATAATCTTTAGACCGAAATTCGAATTCGATACTGTCATGACATCACACATCACGATTCGAGCGAAACGCCGGCCGGTCACGGCCGCGGGGGCGAGGCCGTGAGCGTCCTCTCGGAGCTGTTGGTCATCCTGCTGAACGGGCTTCAGCAGGGGGCTATCTACGTGCTCCTCGCCGTCGGCCTCTCTATCATCCTCGGGACGCTGAAATTCGTCAACTTCGCGCACGGTGCGCTCTACCTCATCGGGACGTACGCGGGGCTCTTCATCGCCCTCGACGTCACCCTCTCCTCGGGGAAACTCCAGGAGTGGGGCTACGCCGACATCGGCCTCGGCTGGGGGTTCCTCGCGGCGCTGATATTAGTCCCGATACTGGTGTTCGCCATCGGCCTCCTGATGGAGCGACTGCTCGCGCGGTCGTTCTACGACCGACCCGACACCGACCAGATTCTGGTCACCTTCGGGCTGGCTATCGTCGTCCAGGAACTGTTCCGCGTCCTGTTCGGCAGCAACAGCCTCCCGTTCAACCAACCCGAGTACATCCTCTCGGTCATCCCCGTCTCCGGTCCGATGACGCTGCCCATCGTCGGGCAGTTCCCGCGCTGGCGGCTGTGGGTCATCGGTATCACCGCCGTCCTCGTGGGTCTCGTCTACCTGCTCGTCGAGCACACCGACTTCGGCCTCGTCGTCCGCGCGGGGACGCGCGACGCCGAGATGGTCCGCCTGCTCGGCATCAAGATATCACGGCCGTACCTCGTCGTCTTCGGCATCGGCGCCGCCCTCGCGGGCGTCGCGGGCGTCGTCGGCGGCCCGCTGAACGTCGTCAATCCCACCGTCGGGATGGACATCCTCGTGCCCGCGTTCCTCACCGTCGTCATCGGCGGCGTCGGCACCATCGCGGGCGCGGTGGTCGGCGGCCTCGTCATCGGACTGACGCAGGCGGCGCTCATCGGCCTCCCCGCGCTCACCATCGGGTCGTTCACGCTGAACTTCTCGCCGTGGGCGCAGGTGGGGCTGTACGCCATCGCGGCGATCATCCTGCTCGTCAGACCGCAGGGTATCCTCGGTGACGAGGAGGTGGCGCCGTGAGCGACCCCAAGACGACGAGCGACGGCGGCACCGTCGTCGCCGACGAGAGCCTCACGTCGCGCTGGGAGCGGATCCGCGAACGCGAGGCGACGGTGGTCGGCCTCACCGCCGTCGCCGTGGCGCTGTTCCCGTGGCTGTTCGCCCGCGCGCCCGTCGTCAGCGACGTCCTGCTCGGCTACCAGTCGCTCGCCACACTCATCCTCATCTGGGGCATCTTCGCCATCGGCTTCGACCTCCTGTTGGGCTACACCGGTCTGCTGTCGTTCGGTCACGCGGCGTTCTGGGGCGGCGCGGCGTACGCGGCGGGCGTCGTCGCAAACAACGTCTCCGCCGACCCCATCGTGATGGTGCTCTCGGGGACGGTGTTCGCCGTCCTGCTCGCGTGGGTGCTCGGATTCCTGTCGCTGCGCCGCGGCGGCATCTACTTCAGTATCCTCACGCTGGCGTTCGCGCAGATGCTCTACTACATGTCCGCGGCGCCGCTGGCGTTTCTCACCGGCGGGGAGAACGGCCTCACGGGAATCTCCGTGACGCCGCTGTTCGGGCTGTTCCACCTCGAATCGGACCTTCCGACGTTCGCGGGCGAACTGCTCGGCACGTGGCTCTACCTCTACGTCGGCGTCTTCGCCGTCCTCGCCGTCGCGGCGGCGTACCGCATCCTGAACTCGCCGTACGGGATGGTGTTCCGCGCCATCCGCGAGAACGAACAGCGCGCGGAGTTCGTCGGACTCAACGTCTGGCGGTACAAGCTGATGGCGTTCGTCATCTCCGGCGCGTTCGCCGGCGTCGCGGGTAGTCTGTTCACCATCCACGGCTCCTACGTTCCGCTCCAGTCGCTGTACTGGACGGAGTCCGGCGAAATCGTCATCATGACCGTGCTCGGCGGCACCGCCTCCCTGTTCGGCCCCGTCCTCGGCGCGGGCATCTACCTCTATGTCGAGAACATCGTCAGCGGGGTCCAACAGCTGACGGTGCCGTTCACCGACATCGTCCTCATCAACGACTTCGGGACGTACTGGCACCTGCTCCTCGGCCTCGTGTTCGTCGTCGTCATCTGGGCCGCCCCCCGCGGCATCTGGGGGGCGATTTCGGACGCGCGCGCGTTCGTCCGCGGCCTCGTCGGGGGTGAGCGCCGATGAGTTCCGAGCCCGAACCGTCCGGGTCCGAGTCCGGACCCGGCCCCGAGTCCGACTCCGCCTCCGAACCGCGAGCGGACACGTCGTCGCTCCTGGAGACGCGCGGCCTCGTCAAGGAGTTCGGCGGCCTCGTCGCTACCGACGACGTGAGCATCGACGTCAAGCGGGGCGAACGCGTCTCCGTCATCGGCCCCAACGGCGCGGGCAAGTCGACGCTCATCAACCTCATCACGCGCCGCCTCGACCCGACGGACGGCGACATCCTGTTCAAGGGCGAGTCCATCGTGAAGCTGAAACCGCACCAGGTGGTCCAACGCGGCATCTCGAAGTCGTTCCAGACCGCTTCCATCTTCCCGGACCTCACCGTGATGGAAAACGCCGAAATAGCCGCCCTCGCCGCTGAGAACGGCGAGTTCGGTTTCAACTTCCTCACCCACCGCGACAAGCTCACGAGCGTCCACGAACTCGCGGAGGATACCTTGGAGTCCGTCGGCCTGCTGTCCCGCGCGGGGACGACGGCGGCGGACCTGCCGTACGGCGACAAGCGACGCCTCGAAATCGGCATCGCGCTGGCGGCCGAACCCGACCTCCTCCTGATGGACGAACCCACGGCGGGGATGTCCCCCGAGGAGACGCAGGCGACGGTCGACCTCATCGAGGAGGTCAAAGAGGAACTCGGTCTCACCTTCGTCCTCGTCGAACACGACATGGAAATTGTCTTCAGCGTCTCCGACCGCATCGTCGTGCTCAACCGCGGGCGCGTCATCGCCGAGGGCACCCCCGACGAGATTCGGGGGAATCCGGACGTCCAGGAGGCCTACCTCGGAGGTGTCGAGCTATGAGTTTACTGGACGTTTCGAACGTCGACGCCTACTACGGCGAGAGCCACATCCTCCGCGACGTGACGATGACCGTCGAGGAGGGGGAGATATGCGCGCTGCTCGGGCGCAACGGCGCGGGCAAGACGACGACGCTGCGCTCCATCGCCGGCGCGACGCCGCCCGACGTCCGCGACGGCACGGTCACGTTCAAGGGCCGCGACATCACCGGGACGCCCGCGGAGGACGTTTCGGCGGGCGGCATCTCCTTGGTTCCCGAGGAGCGGCGCATCTTCCCGAACCTCACCGTCGCGGAGAACCTCCACCTCGCGGAGGTCGTGCGGAACAAATCCAACACGTGGGGGCGGTCGCTCTCGTTCGACCACGAGGGGATGTCCACCGAGGACGTGTACGCGCAGTTCCCCCGCCTCGACGAGCGACGGAGCCAACGGGCGGGGACGCTCTCGGGCGGCGAGCAACAGATGCTCGCCATCGCGCGCGCCCTGAAGCAGAGTACCGACCTGCTCCTCCTTGACGAACCGTACGAGGGGCTCGCGCCGAAAATCATCGAGGACGTGGAGGACGCCGTTCGGAAAATCAGCGACGACGGAACGACCATCCTCCTCGTCGAGCAGAACGCCGCGGCGGCCATCAAACTCGCCGACCGCGCCTACGTCATCGACCAGGGCGGCATCGTCTTCGACGGCACCGCCGAGGAACTCCGCGCCGACGAGGCGACGCGCGAGCGGTATCTGGGGGTCTGAGAGTGTCCGCAGACGCCCCCGCGAACGGCCGCGCGGACCCGGAGGCGGCGCTGGATAGACTCCTCGAACTCGGCGCCGTGACCGAGGACGCCGACGGTACCCTCGCGACGACGGCCGCCTTCGAGAACGACCGGCGCATCTACCGGGACACGTACGATTACATGGGCCGGGAGGGGGTGGCCGACACCGTCGCGGACCTGTTCGGCGTCGACCGAGACGAGGCGCACTCGCTCCTCGACTCCGGCGAGGTAACCACCGAGGACGTGGTGGCCTACCTCGCGGTCCGGTCGTTCGCGGACGAACCGCTCGGCACCGCCGAGCACGCGATGATGGCGGAACTGCTCGTTAGAATCGGTCCGGGCACGCCCGTCCCCGACGTCATCGAGGTGGTCGACGACGCCACCTACGAGGCGTTCCTCGCCGAGCACCCGGACGCGGTGGTGACCGTCTGGAAGCACCACTGCGACCCCTGCGAGGCGATGAAGGGGGACCTCGACGCTATCCTCGACGCCGTGCCGGACGGCGTCGCCGTCGCCGGCGTGGACGGCGCCGAAGCGGACGCGTTCCGCCGCGCGTTCGGCGTCGACGCCGCACCGGCGGTACTGTGCTTCCGCGACGGGGTGCTGGAGGCGCTGGAGACGGGGAGAAAACGACCGGCGGAACTCGCGACGCTGTTCGAGACCGTGTGGACGTCGGCGTAACGGCTCGCGAGCGAAAACTGGCTTTTTCGGGCGTTCAGTCCACGACGCCGGTGACCATCACCGGACGGGCCGCCCCGAGGATGACGGACTGCGTGACGCTGCCGAACAGCGCCTTCCCGGCGGGCGAGCGCTTCCGCCCGCCCACGATGACGAGGTCGGCGTCCACGTCGTCGGCGACGGAGACGATGACGTCGGCGGGGTCGCCGCTGGACTCCTCGACGTCGTACTCGATGCCCGCCGCCTCCAGCGTCTCGGCGGCTTCCCGGACGGAGTGGACCTGCGTCGCCGAGGCACCGCTCGGGTTGTCGACGAAGCTGTGGATGAGCGTCACCCGCTTCTCGCTCGACTCGCCCGGTAGGTTCACCACTTCCTCGACGCACCGACGAGCGTGTTCCTCCTCCTCGTCGACGCCGACTACTACATGATACATACTAACAAATGCCGCGTCGCCGAGCTTAGTCTTTTGGGGGACTGCGGCGGTGTTCGACGCTCGTACCCGGTGTAGCGGCGCTCCCATCGCCGGTGCCGTGACTCCCGTCGGTACCGTGCGGGGTCGGACTACACGACCCTCGTTGGTACCGTGCGCGAGGTCGGACTACACGACCCTCGTCGGTACCGTGTGCGGGGTCGGACTACACCGCCCCGTCGTCGAGGTTCCGGGAGACGTAGACGACGAGTGCTAGCGGGATTCCCAACACCAACGCGATGGTCAGCGCTCCGTAGGCGGCGAAGCCGAACGGCGTCGGCGGGAAGGGAACGAGAAACAGGAATAGGGGGGCGCTCAGTCCGTCGACGAAGACGCCGACGAGGAGGCCGGCCGCACCGGCGACGGTGACGAGGGTAGCGTAGAGGATGCCGACCATCCGCGGGCCGCGGAGTCCCGGTTCGGCGCTCGCGTCGGCGTCCCCGTCTGCGTGGTCGCTCACGTTCGGGTTCGGGCGGCCGGTCGGTTAGCCGTTCCGCTCTCTACCCGCGTTCGGTCGAGACGCCGTCCCCGGAACGCGAGCATGAGGCCACCGACGACTCTTTGAGCGTGCGACTGCAATCGACGCCTATGTCCGACAGAGACCTACTCGGCCTCCTGCTCGCCGCCGTGGCGGTGCTGATGTCGCTCACGGGCGTCCTCCTCGTCATCTGACCGGCGCCCCGCGAAAAACACTCCTTCCCGTCCAGCGACCGCGCTCGCCGCTCGTGGTGGCCCGACCCGTCCGCATTCGGTTTCGTTCGCCTGCCGCCGACTCCCCCTGTCGCCGTCGCTGGTAACGTCGCGTCGAAGAGAAAATCCCGGAAAAGTCGGAGACGACCGAACCGAAGTCGTCGTTCAGTTCGCGTCGTCGTCCGTCTCGTCCGCGTCGGCCGCCCGTCCGCCGTCGGTGAGCGCCTCTTCTTCCTCTTCGCCGCCGTCGGCGACGGCGGTTTTGAGCTTCCGGTCGTACCAGTTCCATTCGGCCGTGTAGAGGTTGTCTTCCTTGAGGTTCCACGGGTCGCCGTCGTCGACCGTGGGGCCTTCGAGCCACGACTGGACGAAGTTCCAGACGAAGATTATCTGGCCGACCAGGAGGATGAGCGCACCGAGCGTCGCCACCTGGTGGAGCGTGGCGAACTGGGGCAGGTACGTCGCGTACCGCCGAGGCATGCCGCCGTAGCCCATCAGGATCATGGCGAAGAACGTGACGTTCGTCCCGACCATCGAGAGCCAGAAGTGCGCCTTCCCGAGGGTGCGCTGGTACATCCGGCCCGTGTAGAGCGGGAACCAGTAGTACAGCCCTGCGAACCCGGCGAAGGCGATGGCGCCCATGACGATGTAGTGGAAGTGCCCCACGACGTAGTAGGTGTCGTGCAGCACCAGATCGACGGGGACGGACGCGAGGAACACGCCCGTGACGCCGCCGATGATGAAGTTCGAGACGAACCCGATGCAGTACAGCATCGGCGTCGTCAGCCGAATCCGCCCGTTCCACATCGTGGTTATCCAGTTGAACGTCTTGACGGCGCTCGGTATCGCGATTGCCAACGAGACGGCCATGAACGAGGCGCGGAGGCGCGGGTCGATGCCCGTCGAGAACATGTGGTGGGCCCACACGCCGAACGAGAGCACGCCGATCGCGAGCGTGGAGTAGACGACGAACTTGAACCCGAACAGCCGCCGTCCCGAGAACCGCGGGAGGACGTAGCTGACGATGCCCATCGGCGGCAGCACGAGGATGTACACTTCGGGGTGGCCGAAGAACCAGAACAGATGCTGCCAGAGGATCGGGTCGCCGCCGTTGATGAAGAACGCCGTTCCGAAGTTGCGGTCGAGCAGCAGCATGATGAGCGCGCTCCCGAGGAGGGGGAACGCGAACAGGATGAGCCCCGACTGCGTGAGGATGGTCCACGAGAAGATGTCGAGGTTCGCCCAGGTGACCTCCTCGGCGCGTTCGGTGAAGATGGTCGCGATGAAGTTGATGGCGCCCATCGTCGAGGAGACGCCGGTGAGGTGCAGTCCGAGCAGCATCAGGTCGACGCCGGCGTTTGCCTGATTCCCGTTCCCGACGCCCGCCGATAGCGGGGTGTACATCGTCCACGCGGTCTGTGCGGGGATGACGTCCGGAATCGGGAAGAAGCCCGCCCAGATAAGAAGCGCGCCCGGCGGCAGCAGCCAGAAGGCGATGGCGTTGATGCGCGGGAACGCCATGTCGTCCGCGTCGATGAGAAGCGGGACGAGGTAGTTCGCGAACGCCGCGAGGATGGGCGTCCCGAACAGGAACAGCATCGTGATGCCGTGGCTGGTGAGAAGCGAGTTGTAGTACGTGTTCGAGATGATCGACATAGCGGGGTCGATCAGTTCGACCCGCATCACCACCACCATCAGTCCGCCGACGGCGAACGAGATGAGTCCGAAGGTGCCGTACAGAATCCCGATGTCTTTGTGGTCGACGGTGGTCAGCCACCGGATGACCCCGGATGGCTTCTCTTCGGAGGTGTACCCCTCCTGCCCGTACGCACCGCCACCCCCCGCGAGAGGAGTGTAGGTGCGCCAGTTTTCGACCCGCGCGAGCCACGCGGCGACGGCGACGAGGAAAACCCCCATCAGAACCGTCAGTGCTAGCTGTCCGTTAACCTGCATGGCTGTGACTCAGGAACGGAGGGTAATGAAAGGTTCGGGAACGCTCTGCGGGGTACGAAAATCGAACGCCGGCGGCCGTATGCGCCGCGTCAGTTTTCGGCCGTCTCGTCGTCTGTCTGGGCCACTTCGTCGTCGGTCTGCGCCGCGTCGTCATCGGTCTCCGTCGCTTCGTCGTCGCCGCTCTCCAGTTCCGCGGGGCTGTCGTCGTCGACCGCCGCCTGTTCTGCCTGCGATTCGTACTCGTGGAGTTCGGTCGGTTCGTCGATGGTTGCCTGCCCCTGCAGGAACACGGTCGAGCGCTTCTCGTCGCCCGCAATCGCCTTCCCGGACAGGTACGTCAGGGCCGCGAGCGCCACGAACGGGACGAGCAGGAGTCCGTACTGCACCGCCATCGCGAGGAGGTCCCCTCGGCCGAACAGGGGGAAGACCGCGAACGCGGCGATGAAGAAGGCGATGATGAACAGCGGGATCATGTTGACAGTGAGATCGAGGAGCGTCTCCCTGTCGAATATCTCGTTCGCCATGGTCGCCAGTTTCGGGGCGGAATCAAATAGGTTGTTGGTTCGTCCGTCCGGCGCGCTCAGAACGACGGCTCTTCGCGCGGGCCGAATAGGTGGCCGGCAGCGGCCGCCAACAGCAGGATGACGGCGGCGGCGATGACCGCGTACCCCCGCGTCTGGAGGTTCACGGCGGTGAACACGAACGCGACGCCGAGGGCGAGGAAGATGCCGCCGAGCACGGCGAGCGGTCCCCACGGCGTCTCCGAGTAGCCGGACTCTCTGGTCATCCCGGCGACGCTCCCCGAGAACAGGAGGAGGCCGCCGACGGCGACGGGAAAGAGGTCGAACAGGATTCCGATCTCTGAGACGGGGATGCCGAGCGCGACGAATATCGGCCACGGGCTTGCCATCCGGTACTGGTCGGAGAGTCCCGGCGTATCGTCCATACGAACCGTTGGTGGTCCGTCGTACAAAGCGCTTCGGAAGGATTCGGGCGTCCTCCGGCAGGGCGGGAGCGTGGAGTGTGAAGCGACGCGGGAACGGAGCGGTCGAAACGGTCAGGGGACGGTGACGCCGTGCCGGGTGAGAAAGTCGCTGACCGCCTTTATCTCGACCGGGCTGCCGATTATTTTACAGATGCCGTCGTTCGGAAACACGGTGACGGTGAACTCCCGTTCCAACTCCTCGCGGACGTCTTTCAGCGACGCGCACGGGACGACGATTTGGGTGCTGTCCCGGAGGTTGGACGGGTCGGGCATTCCTCACTGCGTTCTCTCACGAGTTCGATTGATAACGGTATCGAAGTGCTTGTGACGGGACAGATCGCGCGTCGTCGGTCGGAAGGAACAACTTTTTCGACGTACGTGGCCGAAGCTAAGGCGATGGGACTGGAGGAGGAGATCGACGACCTCCGAGAGGAGATAGCCAACACGCCGTACAACAAGTCGACCGAGTCGCACATCGGTCGGTTGAAGGCGAAGCTCTCGGAGAAAAAGGAGAAACTGGAGAATCAATCCTCCAGCGGTGGCGGCCACGGCTACGCCGTCGAGAAGACGGGCGACGTGACCGTGGCCCTCGTCGGATTCCCCAGCGTCGGCAAGTCGACGCTCATCAACGCCCTCACGAACGCCGACAGCGAGGTCGGCGAGTACGAGTTCACGACGCTGAACGTCAATCCCGGCATGCTCCACTACAACGGGGCGAACATCCAGATTCTCGACGTGCCGGGGCTCATCGAGGGGGCCGCGAGCGGCCGCGGCGGCGGCAAGGAAGTGCTGTCGGTCGTCCGCACCGCCGACCTCGTGGTGTTCATGGTCTCGGTGTTCGAGATAGAGCGTTACGAGCGCCTGCGCGAGGAACTGTACGAGAACAAGATACGCCTCGACACGACGCCGCCCAGCATCACCATCTCGAAGCGGCACAAGGGCGGACTGCACGTCACGACGACGGACGACGTCTCCCTCGACGAGAACACCATCAAGGAGGTGCTCCGCGAGTACGGCTACGTCAACGCCGACGTGACCATCCGCGGCGACCTGACCATCGACGAACTCATCGACGGCATCATGGACAACCGGGTGTACCTGCCGTCGATGGTCACAGTGAACAAGGCGGACCTCATCGAGAAGGACTACCTCCCGACGGTGAAGGAGAACCTCCGCGAGTTCGACATCGACCCCGACGAGGCCGTCTTCATCAGCGCCGAGACGGAGAAGGGCCTCGAAGGGCTCAAAGAGACGATGTGGGAGCGGCTGGGTCTCATCCGTATCTACATGGACAAACCCGGCCGCGGCATCGACTACGAAGAACCGCTTGTCCTCCAAGAGGGCGAGAACACCGTCGACGACGCCCTGCACAACCTCGGCGGCACCCTCGACGAGCGGTTCCGATTCGCCCGCGTCACCGGCCCGAGCGCCAAGCACGACGAGCAGCAGGTCGGCCGCGACCACGAACTCGCCGACGAGGACGTGCTCCGAATCGTCTCGCGGAAGTAACCCGGTCGTGTCCCACCCCTCCGACGGACCCGTCCGGTCGATTCCGGCACTCACCGTCCCCCTCCTCCTCGCGCTTCTCGTCCTTCCGTGGTCCGTGCAGACGTTCATCGGCGGAAATCCGACGCTCGTGTTTCCGTGGGGCCTCCTCAACTTCGACCCGTTCGGCGTGACGACGCTCTCCGACTTCCTGCTCGTCTACACCGCGGGCCTGCCCGACTACATCTACGCGTGGCCGCTCTCGGTGATGTTCTACCTCTTCGCGCTCGGATTCGCCGCCGTCAGTCCGGTTCTCGGCTACGAGGACGGACGGCTCGTCGCCGGTCTGCTGGCCGCCGCGAGCGTGGCACAACTCTCCCTCGCGCGGGGATTCTCGGTGCAACCGGGTCGGACGGCGTGGCCGGTCGGGACGGCGCTTCTCCTCCTCGTCGCCGCGTACGTCTACCTCGGCGGGTCGAGCGACGCAGGTGCCGAAGGCTAGTCGAATCAGTCGTTCGACGCCACTCCGGGACGGTACTTCTGGCTCACGGACTTCCACTTGCCCGTGGAGAAGCGGTAGTAGTTGATGACCCCCGGGATGGTCGTCTCCGCGAGGAAGGCGAGATACAGCAGTTCGATCTGGTTCGTCCGCGCGGCGAGGTACGCCAGCGGGATCGAGCAGCCGAACATCCCGAGCAGTTGGCTGAGGAAGGGAACGCGCGTGTCGCCGCTGGCGTCCAGCGGCCCAGCCGACGCCCCGGAGACGCCCTGCATGAGCACCGCGGCGCAGGCGGCGTAGACGAACGACACCGCGATGGGGACCGCCGGCGACGACGGACTCTCGGCGAACAGGCGGACGATGGGTTCGGCGAACGCGGCGATCAGCGCGGCCGAGACGACGTACGTCGCCACGGCGTGGAGGACGATTTCGCGGCCGTACGCCTCCGCCGTCTCCTCGTCGTTCCGCCCGAGCGACTGGCCGACGAGGCTCGAGGAGGCGAGTCCGAAGCCCCATCCGGGCGTGTTCATGATGCCCCAGATGCGCCGCGCGATGACGAACGCGGCCGTCACGTTCGGCCCGAGGGCGCTCACGAAGAAGAGCATCGGGAACTCGGCGACGGTCCAGACGAGCGAGCGACCGAAGACGGGCAGGCCGATGGAGACGATGTCGCGCATCGCCTCGACGGCGGCGTAGGAGCCGAACGGGTCGATCTGTACGGGGAACGCGCCGACGCCCGGAAGGCCGCCGCGCGCGAGTCCGAGGGCGAACGCGCTCGTGACGACGACGTTCGAGAGCACGGTGCCGACGGCCGCCCCCTCGACGCCCAGTCCGAGACCGAAGATGAGCCCGGCGTTGACGACGACGTTGACGGCCGCGCCGCCGGCGCGGAGTACCATGGCGATGTAGGCGTCGTCGGCGCCGACGAGCGTGCGACTCCCGACGAGATTCAGTCCGGCGAACGGCACGCCCAACCCGACTATCTTGAGGTAGTGCGCGCCGAGGGCTATCGACTCGGGGTCGTTCGTCAGCGCCGAGATGAGCGGCTCGGAGAAGAGCCAGAAGACCGCCGTGACCGGCAGCGTCGCGAGGACGGTCAGGACGGCGCTCGACCGGACGGCGACCCCGAGGCCGTCGGAGCGACCGGCGCCGTAGCGCTGGGAAACGAGCGCCAGCGTTCCGGCGGCGACCCCGCCGCCGAGGGCGAACGCGAGACCCCAGTAGGGACCCGCGAATCCGACGCCGTTGATTGCGGCGACGCCGACGGCGCTGCCGACCATCGCCACGTCGACGGCGTTCTTCGACATGCGGGCGATGCCGGTGACGACGCGGGGCCACGCGAGTTCGGCCGTTCTGACCGCTCTGTCGCGGTCGACCAGACCGAAGTGGGCGAGGAGGAGACCGACCGAGAGGATGCATCGTCTGACTGGGTTGGGGACTCTTGACACGTGGGCGGAGACACCTATTTCGATTCGATACTACCCCTTCCGAGTCGACCGTCTTGTGCGTGTCGGAACGCCGCGTTCCCGGGGGACCACCGGGGGTGGGGTGCCTTCCGCGTTCGGTACGCTTTTCGACGCCCCGACCCATCGCTCGCACATGTCCGGAGTACTCGACCACGTGATGATGCGCGTCGAAGACCTCGAGGAGTCGCTGGAGTGGTACACCACCCACCTCGACTACGAGGAGAAGGGCCGCTGGGAGGCGGACAGTTTCACCAACGTCTTCCTCGGTCCGGAGGACGCCGGCGAGGACGACGCGCTACTCGAGCTGACGTACAACCACGACGACCGGACGTACGAGATGGGCGACGCGTGGGGGCACATCGCCGTGCGCGTCCCCGAGGACGAACTGCAGTCCTCGTACGACCAACTGATGGAGGAGGGCGTCGAGGACTACCGCGACCCCGAGTCGAACGACAACCGGTACGCGTTCGTCAAGGACCCCGACGGCCACGAGATAGAGATCGTCAAGCGCGACCACGGCGCGAAGTGGAGCCTCGACCACACGATGATCCGCGTCGAGGACGCCGACGAGGCCCTCGGCTTCTGGACCCGCAAGTTCGACTACGAGCACACGAGTCGCTGGGAGTCCGACTCCTTCGCGAACTACTTCATGACGCCGCAGGACGCCTCCGAGAACGCGATGACCGTCGAACTCACCTACAACTACGGCGGTCAGACGTACGACTTGGGCGACGCGTGGGGCCACCTCGCCGTCCGTACCGACGACCTCGATGAGGCGTGGGCGACCTTGATGGAGCGCGAGGCCGAGGACTACCGCGACCCCGAGTCCTGCGACAACCGCTACGCGTTCACGAAGGACCAGGACGGCCACGAGATCGAAATCGTCACCGACGACTGAAGCCGTCGCGACTCCGCTTTTCTTCGAGCGACGACGCCCCCAATGCAGTTATCGATAGAGATAACAGAATCGTCTCCGTCAACGACCGATGCGAATCGAGCGAGCGCACCGTTTTCGGCCGTATCAACCCGCCCGACGATTCAGGAAAGAAAGAGCTTTATTAGAACCGATAATCGGTGCAACTACGCTACGGGGCGGTCGAGGTCGTTCGAAAATACCGCTCGTGGGGGGTTGAGAGACGTCTCTACGGGTTCACTCGGTCGTCGCTGCTAGTGCAACATCACAAATGAAATCTACATCAGAACGGCTCCGGGCCGTCACGTTCGCCGTATTAGTGACTCTCTCGACTGTCGCCGGTACCGCCGCCTTCGCGGGAACCGCCGCCGCGGACGCGTCGGACATCGACCTCGGGGCGGGGAACGGGACGCAGGTGACCGTCGAAGCGGGTCCTTCGGTTGTTGCAAGTGCGGTAGTTCAAGACAATAGTTCTGGATCGAACGATAACTACGCAATATGGGTTGACAAAAACGGAGACGAAATCTGGAATGTTGGTGAACCGAACGCAACATACAACCTCGGTTCCAGCGGAAAGTCTGAGATACTTCTTGTCGACTTCAACCTTTCAACCTTGTCTGCTGGTACATACAATGTATCTGCTGTAGAAACAGCAGACCCCATTGTAGAAGGCCTTTCTGCCGACAAAACCGTCGAGAATCAACTGAAGGTCGTTCCGAGCGCCGCACCGGAACTCCGGTCGGCGGTGCGCTACGACAACGGCACCGACGCCGAAGTGGAACTCGCCTTCGACGAGAATGTCTCCGCCGTCCGGATGCTGAACGTTTCGGCGGCCGACGGCGACGCGAACCTCACGGAGTCCGTCGACGTCTCACGAGGGCGCGTCGTCGCGACGCTGAACGGCACCGCCACGGACGAGTTGACGGTCACGTACGAGGTCGTCGACGCCGTCGGCAACGGGCACGCGACCGACCGGACGGCGACGGTCCAGTCCGCCGCCGTCACGACCGGCGCCGGCGACGACGACACCGTCTACGAGGGGTCGACGCTGGCCGTCCTGGCCGACCGACCGAACGCGAGCGTCGACGTCGACGCCGCGGACGACTCGGTCAGTCGGTCCGAATCGACGGGGGCGAACAGCAAGGTGTACCTCCTCGACACCGGGACCCTCGACCGCGGCGCGTACGACGTCGTCTACGGCGGCGACGCGAACCGGAACGCCACGTTTCGCGTCGAGAGCCTCGGCCTCGCGGTCGGCGTGAACGACGCGTCGGTCACGAACGCCGACGGAGCGGTCGTCGCCGGGGGCGTCTCCGCCGACGCGGGCGGGCGGTCCGTCGCGGTCGAACTTCGGGATGTCGACGGGAACACAGTTGCGACCGACACCGCCGTCCTCGACGGTCGCGGGGAGTACGACTACTCATTCGACGCGTCCGGTCTCGCGGCGGGCGATTACGCCGTCGTCGCGGTCGATAGCCTGTCGGGCGCTGAAGGTCGGTCCGACCCGGTGACCGTCTCCGACCCGCCGAGCGACGACGGCGGCGATTCCGAGTACGGCGACTACCGCGACCCAACACCGACTCCGACCGAGACGGCGACGGCGACAGCGTCGCCGGTGTCGACGTCGACACTCGCACCGATATCCACCGAACGGTCGACCGCCGATGCGGGTCCGAACGTCGGGTCGTCGGACGGACGGGCCTCGGCGGACGCAGCACCCGCCGAGGACTCCGAGGAGAATACGGCGGCCGGCGAGGCGCCCGACGCTGCGGGACCGACGCTGATCGAGACGGCAGACGCCGCCGCGGACGCGACGCCCCCCGCGACGGCGTCCGTCGCCTCGACCGAGTCCGCGTCCGAGACGAGGACCGGCACCGAGGTACCCGGATTCGGTACGGGGACCGCCGTCACGGCGTTGTTGCTCGGCGCGGTGCTCGCGGTTCTGACAACACGCCGCGGCCGGTAGCGAACCGGTCGAGTTGCCGGAGCGGTACGGCCGCGTCCGGGCGGTCCGACGCTTCGACCTGACGGACGCACGGAACGACAAGGGATTTAGTCCGGTACGCCCATCTATCGTCTATGCCCGGACTGCTGTCTGACCTCCTCGCGTGGGCGTCGATCCTCACGTTCGTCGCCGGCGCCCTCCTGTACCGCCGGAACGACCGCGCGGCGCGGTACGTATCCGCCGCCGCGTGGGGCCTCTTCGCCGTCTTCTGGCTCCAGTTGGTTCCGCACTTCGCCTTCGTGCACAAGAGCTACATCGAGGGGTTCCTCTCCCTGGTCGCCGTTCCGGCGTGTCTCTACACCGGCTATCTTCTCTACTCGGGGCGCGACAGCCTGTTCGTCCTCTCGAAGGCCGTCGCGGCCATGGGGGTCATCTACCTCCCGTTCGAGACGATTCCCGCGTTCACCCTGCTCGGACTGTCCGTTCCGGCCCCGCAGGGCGTCCTCATGGAGACCGTCGCCGCCCAGACCGGATTCCTCGTGAACGCCCTCGGCTACCACCCCGAGATGACGACCGGCGACCTCGGCTACCACAACATGTTCGTGTTCATGGAGGGCACGCACCGCATCACCGTCTCGGTCGTCCTCGCCTGTACGGGACTGGGGAGCATCGCCATCTTCGGCGGTCTCATCGCCGCCGTCGACGCTCCGCTCCGCCGGAAAGCCCGCGCGCTCGCCATCGCCGTTCCCATCATCTACGCGCTGAACCTCGCGCGCACGACGTTCATCACCATCGTCTTCGGCGAGCAGTACATGCACTTCTTCGTCGACGAGATACTCCTGCTGTTCGGGTCGAGCGACCCGTACATGGTGTCCTTTTTCATCTCCGACCGCATCATCAGTCAGTTCCTCGCCGTCGTCGCGCTGGTCGGCATCACCTACCTCGTCGTCCGCGAGGTGCCGGAACTACTGACGATCATCGAGGACGTGCTCTACTTGGTCACCGGCGACGAGTACGACCTCCGCGAGGCGCTGGACCTCGAAGAACCCCGAAGCCGCGGCGGGAGCGTCTGACGCGCTCTTTCTCTTCGAGTCGCCTCGCTACACCTCGTTCTCCTCGACGACGTCGTCCGGCGCGCCGCCGAGCGCTCTGAGCGCGTCGGCTTCGACGTGGTGGACGTCGCCCGGAATCACGAGCATGTGTAGCGGGTCGCCGAACTCCCGGTCGGCGAGGACGGACAGGCGGTCGGCGGCGACGACGGGTGACTCACTGCCCGCCCGCGCGACGACGACGCCCAGCACGTCCTTCCACCCGTCGGCGAGCACCCCGGCAGCGTAGTCGCCGGTCATGTACTCGTCGCGGTCGGCCTTTATGTCGAGGTAGACCAACGTGTGCAGGCCGCGTTCGCGGTTCGCCTCGATGGACTCGGCGACGCTCTTCGGCACGCCGTCGGCGCCGTGAGCGTACGGGAACGGCAGCGTCACCGCTTTCCCGAAGCGGTAGTTCTGCAGTCCGGTCAGACCGCCGGCGGCCGACTGCGCGGTCACGCCGTGAATCAGGCGCGTCTCGATACCGCGTTCCACGGCGCGGAGGCGAAGGTCCACGTGCGTCGTCGATATCATCGTGTCGCCGGCGGTGAGGAAGGCGGTGTTCCCCTCCTCGGCGGCGTCGAGGATATCCTCGGGATGCTGCTCGACGCCCGCACGGTCCCGCACCTCGATGTCGATGCCGTGGGCGGCTTCGAGGTCATCGACCGTCGCGCCGACGAGGTGGCTGGTGTAGAACTCCGCGAACGCTCGGTCCGCCTCGGCGAGGGCCTCGCGCCCCTCGACGGTTATCGACCGCTCGTCGTACAAACCGAGTCCGATGAAGGTGAGCATGCCACCTCTCGGCCGGCCCGCCCGATAAGTGCCGCGTCCTGCCGCGGCGGGTGATGCGTGGGGCGCGGGCGTCGACCCTGCACGTTTTCGACCGACCGAAGCGCTTACCATGTAAGACAGTTACTACCACACGCGGTCGCAAGAGTTACGCGTCGAGGACGACGGACCCACGATGGGATGTGATGACACAGATGTCTGGAGAGACTTCACGCGCCGGTACGGCGGAACGCCCGCTCGGGGACCCCTCCCGAGAGAACGTCATATACGAGATTATCACCCTCGTCGCCGAGGTGAAGGAGGGTGACCCCCTGTCGCTTCGACCCGTCTCGGAGGTGGTAGACCCCGAATCCATCGAGACGCTCCTCACGGGGTCGAAAACGGACGTCGATATCGCCTTCCCGTACGAGGGCGGGTACGTGCGGGTGGACGAGTCGAGGGTCTGGTTCGAGTACGACTACGATTTGCCGTGAGAACCCGTCGCTCTGCTCTTCGTCGTAATTCGCGGGAGAAGTAAGCCGGTGGAGAGGATTGTGAACTACGGTCGCTCACTGCGTTCGCTCTCTAGTTCAAATCCCTCCAGTCGCGTACACACCCGCTCACGAGTCCGAGCACACGCTACGCGGTGCTCGTGAAGGTGATTCGCGGGAGAGGTAAGCCGGTGGAGGGATTTTCACCTCGGCCACGCCGTCGGTCGGTTTCCTCCCTCCGTCGTATGGTCTCAAGGCGGGACCCGCCAGCAGACGCATACCGCGCCAGACCATGCAAGAGAAAAACATCCCTCCGCATGATGGAGTACAGCGGTACCTGAACGACCGGAAACCCGAGCTCTCACAGAAGAGTCTCTACAACTACCGAATCTCCGTGAACCAGTTCGCAGACTGGTGCACCGACCAGAACATCCGTTACCTGCGAGAACTCGACGGCGACCTCATCGCCCAGTTCAAAGACTACCGACTCGAACAGGTAGCAACGATAACCGCACGCAACGATATGCGGGTCATCAAGAACTTTATCGAGTTCTGTGAGTCTATCCACGCCGTCTTCAGTGGCCTTGCCGAGCTCGTCCGTATTCCGAAGACGACCGAGCAGGACGAGATATGTGACGACTTCCTCACGAAAGAAGAGGCCGACGCGATACTCGAATTCCTCGGAAAGCACCAGTACGCCAGTCACCGCCACGTTATCCTGCTCCTCCTTTGGAAGACGGGAGCTCGAATCAGTGGGCTTCGTACTCTCGACGTAGACGACATAGACTCAACCGGTCCTACCGTACAGATTCGACACCGACCAGATACCGGTACGCCTCTGAAGAACGACGAGAGGGGAGAGCGGAACGTGTTCGTGACGGAGGAAACGATGGAGGTGATACAGGACTTCATCGAACACCAGCGCCCGAACACGACGGACGAATACGACAGGAAGCCTCTCATTGCGACGAGACACGGTCGGGCGGCACACACGACGATACAACGGCACGTCTACTCTGCGACCCGTCCCTGCAACTACAACGGCGGGAACTGCCCGTGGGACAAGAGACCGGAGACGTGCGAAGCAAACACTTGGGATGGAGCGTCGAAGTGTGAAGGTTCAGTAAGTCCTCATGCGCTACGGAGAGGATACGTGACCGCGGCACGTAACGCTGGTCAGCCTAAGGACGTGACCGGGGAGAGAGTCAACATGAGCGGCCGTGTCCTCGACAAGCACTACGACAAAGGCAACCACCAAGAGAAAGCTAATCGCCGCCAAGACCACCTGAGGGACATATGAACGACCAATACGGTCCACTTCAGAAAAGGGGCGGGGAGGGCCGATGAGCGACAGAGAACCCATTGATGACGAGCTAATGGGATTCCAGCGTATAGACCCCAAAGAGGTAGAGGTCGGCATGGAGGTGAAAGTTCTCTATGATTCTACATTTGGGGGTCAAGTGTACCGAGAGGGTACAGTAACCGAGTTTGAATCAATGGACACTGACTTTGGAAAGCACGTCCGAATCGAGATGCGGCACTCCGAACATCGCGCCACCATCATCGGTGGGTCCATCAGGGAACACGGGGGGCGGACGACCGAAACATACCGAGTCAGCTCAGAATCGTCTGTACGAACGACAGGTGTCGGAGAACTCCTTGCGATGTACGGGGACCCAGAATCCATCTGAGGTGTCATCAGGGCGAAAATAGATTTTCTGGTACTACCCTCTATTACTGCCATTCATTCCTCAATGGGGCCTGTTTGCGCTAAACGAGACGGAATACGCAAGCAGAGATGTACGTGGTTGAGAGGCCTGATGTGCTCTTCGGGAACAGGTTCACCTTTGAGGGCGAGTGCTTCCGTGAGACACTATCCGACTTCCTTAGGACCATGAGAGAAGGGAAGAAGGGGGAAGATGAGGGGAAAGGAAGGAGGAGGAAACGAGGGGGGACTTAGGGGGGAGTAATGGTAGGTAGTAGGAAAGGGGTTCCAGATAGGGGAAGTAGGGAAGAGAGCTCTATACTGCGAGAAGGCGTTCTCTCTAAGAGACAGAAGAGATAGTAAGAGATGACGGTAAGAGGTAGTAAGAGATAGAAGAGAGGACTGTTGAGAGATACAGTTCGGAGAACTGCTAACAGCGAGAACGAGAGTACCAAAGGTACCGTTCAGAGATTGTAAGAGGTCTGAATGAGTAATAGGAAGGACTGACGGTCTGAGCGGTATTGACACCGAGCTCGCTACCCAAAACCCTCGTAACGACCAAGTCGTAGTAATAGTCGGCTATCTCGAATGTGTTCTGTACCAGAGAGTCTGCAACAGAAACCTCTCAGAGCTCGCCACGTTCGCTCTGTTGCGTTTCATTTGCTTCTGTGAGGTTTAACTCATGTTGGACAAGAAACGCAACTGGAAGCAATCTGGGGCGTCTCAGACGGACCAGCGTTCGGTATCTCGGTTTCCTTTGTTCCGGTCTTGGTCCGCAGACTCCTGTCAGAGTACAAGGGAAGTCCATAAGAATCGCTCTGGAAACCTGTTCAGTCGGCGCTTCTCGCTGTTATGGGATTCGTGCCAGATACTACTGATAGAACAGGCCTATACGATTACATAGTTAAGGAATATGAGGATGGATGGGTGGTTGTTGAGACCGATATATGGTACACAGGGATGAGAAACAGAGTGAGATTAATCACTGCTCTCTTACGAGGTATCTTATCTGCGAGAAGGGGTTGACCGAAGAGCCAAAGAAGAGAGTGAAGAGAATGGTGGGGAATCGCTTCTCGCAGTTACAAGGTTCTCGTTACTGTCTCTGCTTACGAAGGAATACGGAATCGTCTATCGGAACTCCTTACCATATCTAATATACGGTGGTTTATATACCCCCCATCTCATCATCGTAAGAGTCTACAAGGTCAGGTTCTCTGTCGTCGAAAGGCCGCGTTATCAAATGATTACGGCGTTCAATATCTGATTGGAACCGCCCGAAGTACTTCGCGAATTTCTCGTCACTAATGTCGTATGTCTCTAATGCTTCCCTGAACCATCGGTTCATCTCAGACGAGTTTGGGTGGCATTCAAGTCCACTTTTCCATCCTACATACGCACACGCCACGAGTGCAACAGCCACCATGCCTCTGCCCTTAGAGCCACGGACTTCGTAGCGCCTGTAGTCCAATTGATTGAATAGTTGCTTCGCCCATTTCTTCTGTCCGTCGCTTAGTATGACGCGGCTGGCAACATTATCGAACAATAAGACGTTCGGCTGTTGTCGCGCCCATTCTCTATCCGCCCAAGTATCGTGCCGGTCAGTCGGGTCACGAGTATGGGTCCCTTTGTGATAGTTCAGCAATAGGGCGCAGAGGTCTCGGTGATTGTCTTTACCATCGTATCTCCACGCAAACGGCACATCTTTTACGTCGAAAGTAGTTCGGTACGGCGGTTCGTATCCGAGATATGAGATTGGTTGACTCATGTTATTCTTGGGAGGTGAGAAAACCCGTAGAAGACTCTCAGGAATCTAAGTCCGGTGAGAGCCGATTACTGCTCCCCCCTTTTACTAACAACGTGAGACGTATAAATAGTTGTCTGGGGAGAATGTACTTCATTGCCGAACTTGCGACGGACGAGTTCTCGCTGTATTCGGACTCCGTGCAGACCATGATAGCCAAAAGCCAATCCGAGCTAAATTCCATATTTGCAGAACGCTTTAGTATCCTGTCGTTGTATTCACAGGTGTCTCCCAACAGAAAATAAAGAGGAGACAGCCAACAAATGACAGTCACATACTGTCCAATCATCCGAAACGGACCGAACGAGAAGGAAGTAATCCAGAGCTTCGGCGGCTTCTCGCACTTCGAAGATACAAAGTTTGAGCGACCGCTTCATCCGATAGTTGAAGTCCAGTCAGTAGACGACCTCCAAGCACTCCCACTGTATGAGGACGCAGGAGAGAGAGTCTACATCGACCTTCCCGTGGCCCATACCGAAAGAGCGACAAAGCTCACAGAAGGGGTCACTGCGACTCTGAACAAACACGGAAGCCGTGAGGAGTTCTTCCGAGAACACTCAGACCAGATTGGGTTCCCATTAATCTCCAGCCTTCTGGAAGCTCGACAGGCCCCTGTAGAGTACGGAGTTCATCTCTCAGTTCATCGAGCCTTGGAAGACAAGTTCGATAGGATAGGTCACCGGCTTATGATTCGGTCTCTGAAGCCGGGACTGACTGACAAGCAGAAAGAAGCACTTCGTGAGTTAGCAGAAGTCACTCGTCCGGACGAGGATGTGATGATGTTCGATATTGTGGACAGCGAACGGGGTGAAGAGAGGCGAGCTGAGAAGGACATACGGTTCCTCTCGAACTTGTTTGACGGATACGAGACAGGGGTCCTCAATGCATTTGACCCGATGAACGGTCAGACGAAGAATCGAAGTCCCGACTTAGCCGACCGCTACAACTGCGACTTTTTCGGAGACTACGCCATTGACCAACGCTTCCCGCCGAAGATGGGTGGTCGTCCGAAGTCCGTGAAGCTACGTCACTACCATCCAGAACAGCGTGACGTAGCGGTATTTCCGGGGAAAGACTACGCTGTCGCAGGAAGGGACCTTCTGGGATGGGACGAGTGGGACAGAGACCACTGCAACCACTGTCGGCAAATCTCTTCACTCATACAGCAGGGTAAGGGGAACGACTTCAACCGCTGGAAGCAAGCTCGGATGGGTCACTACATTCATTCTGTGGTCCACGGAGACGCCTAAGAATGGATTTGAGGTCAGCGGTGATGACCCTCCTTCTCGCGCCATTCGGAGCAGTGCTATTCGGTGCTTGCTGGAGAATCGTTGATACGGTATTTCGGGCGACTCGACCAGAGACAACAGGGCATTGGGGTCAACTTGCAGACCAGCTGTACGCCTCATCAAATTTCGCTTTCAACCTGCTCAGTCTGGCCTCTGACATAGAACTACTGATTGCAATGACCGTTGTTCTCGGTGGATTATGGGCCGTTTTTAGTGGTCTTGATTCGAGTGGCTTCTAACGAACTCCATATAGCCTCTATTTTCTAAAAATTCTGCGAGCTACTTACACATTTTCTGACTCTGCGCGAAGCTGTGGTGTCACAACCGTACCCCATAAGGCCGACACTGGTGACAGAGTCGGACAGTATACTCTTGATAAAGTGTATCATACAGGAACCAACGACAATGTTGACTGACGACAGTATCCCGCGAGGGGAACCGTATCTGACGAACAGGGAAGGAGCGTTAGAGAACATAGACAGGGTGATGAGCAACCTAGAGGCAGAGGCGAAGTTGATGAGCGACACTATTGGCCGCTTTGAGGGGAATGTGAGATACGAAGTTAGAAGGACCAAGACTTCCTGATTCTGCTGTCATTCCTCTTCACAGGATAGGTGATTCTGCTCTCTGTCTCCTTTTGACGGCGTAGGCTCAGAAAGCAGACAACGATGGAAAGAACCACCCACATACCCTGAAATACAGAAAAGTCTAAATATACCCATGTGTATCTCAATCAATATGTCCGAACGAGCGGTGTCAACAACTCCTCAGGAAAGTTCGTTCCTCGCAGAAGGAGAAAGAATGGAATTGAATTGGATGGGTACACTCAGACAAGGTGAAGATGAATATCCAGCGGAATTCGTAGCTACCATAATAGACTAATCTTCTCATTTGGAGGAGGCCATTTCAAAGATATTGGCCTAAAGCATGTAGAATCGGTGGAAGTAGGAACAGATGTTCAAGAGGAAACCAAAGGGACGGACCCAGACATGGTTATAGCCATAGGAATAACATTTAGCATAGTGGGTATCGGTGGGGCAGCCATGGGTGGATTTAGTGCTGTTGCAATACTTTTTGGTCTCCTGTCGTTGGGAATTGGAAGCTATACCTGTCACTACGGGAAGTCGAATTACAAAGAACTCAAAGACAGTTATGAGGTTACCGAACATCTAGTTTATCACATTCTGATGAGAACGACGGCAACAAGTCCGTTTTCTATGCCGATATACATCGAAACGAAAGAAAACATTGGACCAGACCTCAGTAGGTTAGTTCAAGAAACTAATTGAACTAGTTTCTTCCTTGCCAAATTAGGACTATCCCGTCCAGCCCTTACTTGGACTTATGCTTTCAGCCAGTTTCTGACAGAGTAAGAACGGTCAATTGGTCACGTTCTCGCGGTATCCGGACTCCACACGGATGACTCAATAAGAACCCACGGAATCTCGGTGTGGCGACTACTCAACTACGAGTTTCAGTTCGATAAATATATTTCCATCTTGTTGGGAATTCGCTTCCTATCGCCGTTTTCTACAACTTCGTTCCGACTGGTCCGAAGGTGGTAGCAGTGTGAATACTGATGAAAGACCTTACCGGACTACCCTTTGCGTTTGGAAGTACTGGGAGAACTATCGACTTATTCTTTCAGCCGCTCCAATAGCCTCCCTTCGGAGACGTTCACTGAGTTCCTCCCATGTCGCTGCGTCAGGGTACAGCCACCTGAGAAGGTTCAGGTGACACCTCCGACAGATGTTAAGATGAAGGTCCCATGAGTGCGTCTCACTGGGGTCATGTTCCGGAGGTCTGTCGAGAACATCTATCATGTGGTACCCATCTTCGGCGGCAAGGGGTACTCCACAGCGGGGACAACTGGCAAGCTGGTGATTGACTTTTGTAGACATTAGTGATGTGGTATGAATATTCTATGCAGAGACGATTCAGTCCATGATTTTCGTATAACTACTACTGATTTTGTAAGTCCAGTAAACAGCATGTTCAAATGAACTTAGGGTGGGATAGCTACCTTCAGCAGTAGCGTGAAGGCTAACCTCTTTCCCAGATGGTATACATCCTATATCTTCGGCTTCTTGTTCGCTCACAATTCGCATTACGGTCGGCTCTGGCGGTTCAGTGATGTTCATAGTATTTCCTTTCGGGGAGGATGAGTGAGAGGAGTACCTAAAGCAAGTACTTGGATAAGTTTGCACTCTTACGCTTAATTCAGCAGTAGAACACTTGGGGTGTTGTTCCCCCCTTTTACCAACAACGTCAAGAGTATAAATAGTTATCTAAGATGAATGTACTGCATCGACGAACTTGCGGCGGACGAGTTCTCGCAGAATTCGCTCTCTCAAATTTCTCATAAGGGCGATTCTTGGAGAAAATCCTGCGAATGATTTACTCGTTTTCTGATTCTGCGCGAAGCTGTGGTGTCGCAACCGGCCCTTGTGAAGACGACACTCAGACAGAATAGAATACATACTCTTGACAGAGTGTGCCACATACTCTTCAGAGGGCTATGACGGCAGACGACACCACACCGGAAGGCGAGCTGTCTTCCACGAACATCAAGAACTCCTTAGACAGTTTGAACGAGACCATGCGTACCGTCGAAGCAGAGGTTGAGGGTTTGAATTACCGGTTGGATAGTCTGGAGCGGTCGCTTGAATACAAGATTGATGACTCGACACGCCAGCTTGACCGGCAGGTAAAGAGTTCAACGAAGGATGTTGAGCGCGAGCTTGATAGCGAGTTATGGAGTCTTGATATGAAGGTCGAGACAGGTATAATGTTGCTCGGAGCGTTCCTTCTTATCGCAACACTCCTGCTTGCAAACCTCATTTTCGCCGTTCACTGATGAAGTGACGATAGAATTCACTTTCTTGCTATGAGATTCGCATAAATGGACCATATACGGAGTTCAAAAATTCAAGTAATTGAACTTGGGTTGGTGACTTCTAATTAGAAGTCTGAGAGGGTAGAATTATCTCGGTTTTTCCAGTCTAACTCGGCAGTCTCTCGCAGGTCCTGTAATTCTTTGTAGAACGGTTCGTTCTGTATCTCTTGATAAATTTGTTCCAGAGTATCCATCTCATCTTCAACATATTCTTCAATTTTCTCGTAGTCATCTCTTTGATAGAATTCTGGGATTCGTTTGCTTTCGTAGTCCCCATAACTACCAATAAGACAATTTCTCCATTCCGCGAACTTCTTCATATCATCTCCCAATAACTGAGCTAAATCGACAAAAGGTGGCCCATGGCTGATATTCTCCCATACGTATTTGTCTTCCCACCCGGATGCAGAGGCAATATCGTGTTGTTGCGCTTTAACTAAGAGGAAAGGAGCGTCAAATTTGAGGACATTGAATGCAATGAACTCTTCAGCACCTCTGCTTCTTGCACGCGGAATATCCTTCCAATCATTAAGGAAAGCAAGTAACAATTCACGCTCTGACTCATATTCCCACCGTTTATATATTGATAACCCAGTACTGTCCCGCTTATATTGGATGGTCACTATTTCGCTTGAATAAGGGCGGACTCCCGTGGTTTCAATATCGTAGCCGTACAGAGTCATGTGACTATTGTCAACACTCACTCAGCAAGCATCAATTCTCGGGTAGCTGAGGTCAAGATGTAATTCAGTGAGAGTTGCCTTCTACATCAGTCCGTAACTGTGAGATTCCAAGTGATTCCAATCTCATCTAACCGGAACTCGTACGTTCCAGTATAATTAAGAGAGAATTCGCCACTTTCCCAAGACCGGGACTCTCCCGCAGGGATGTTCAATCTGACCCGTTCATCGTTTGGTGTCTGCCATTCTCCTTGCTCATGTCGAATGGATGGTTTCGAAACTATGCTGTTATCGTCATCACCTATGTTCTTGAACTGTAAAGTGAATGTAATCGGCTGTCCCTTACGAATAGTAGGTGGTTTCTGAACACCAGTTAATTTCACTTCGTTGGGCGTTAGCGGCTCGACCACATCAAAAGCCAATTCTTCAAGCTCAGAGTTCTTGCCCGTAATTTCATCTCGCACAAGAATTTGTGCTGAATAGGTTCCTGTCTTCCAGTCTTTCGTGTCAAAAGAGAACCATTGTTCCCATTCGTCCTCAGTCGTATCTGCTCCTGAGAGTTGCGTATCACCTGCCTGTTGAGAGTCAACACTTGACCCGTTGTGGTATACTGTTACTTGAACAAGCTCCTCGGACTTCCCGTTGTGAATTGGAAGGGAATATCGGAGACCGATGATTGCATAACCGCCTGCACCCACAGAGGACATTTGGTTTGTCAATACGTCGCCATATTTTTCCCATGCGCTCATCAGGCTTGAATGACTAATCCGGGGAGCTGGCGATTCTGGTGTGACGGTTGGCGTTGGTACGGGTGTCGAGGAGGGTGTCTGCGTATTCGTTTGACTTTGGGGGGCGGACGATTGTGAGGTGCACCCGGTAAGACCAGCAATGCCCACTGAAGCGAGGAACATTCGTCGTTTCATGATGACAGGTGCTTTTCCTGCCAGCATAAGGTTGTCGTATATGAAAGTCATGAACCACGACCATTGAGTGGAACCTGCCTGAACGCGAATTTCCAAACTACAGAAAAGAGAGCTTCCGGAGAAGAACGCCACTCACCGCAACCAATTCACTTGAAAATTGGAATCCTTGAGCTTTGATTAAAAGACCCTCTCCTTATCTTAGCGTCCGGTGCCAATTCGCTCCTAAATCAAAGCGCGGTTGCTGATGAATCTCACCCTTCAGATTGAAGTCTCCAACATGCTGAAAAATTCATCTGGGATAGCTTTTCCCGGATTTGTATTTAAGTGAGTAGAAAATCCAGTATATGTGCTCATTGTTCCAATATCTGTCTCGTAGTAGAGTGATTCAGTGATAATTGCGTTAAGACTCTTTGATTGCTTCAGCTGGCCATGAACTCGTTGTTCCAGCCTCTCCAGTTGAGAAACTTCGTTTCCACGATGGTCTTCAATCATGTATGAACCCATAGAGTCAACCTCGTCAGCGGGGAGCCGTACAAAAAGGACGCTCGGTGAGTGACCGGATAAGTCGCTCCTGCCCTCTTCAATAATATTCATGACTTTACTGAAGTGGTCTTTGGAGATAGTTGGAAAATCGTAGTCAATTACGTGTGCTTTTTTGATTGTTGACTTTGTAGCGGATGGTTTTATCATATGTGTGTATTCCATCCCTTTACTGAGACGGTCGTAATCAAACGGAACCAACAGCTGTTTTATACTGTTCGGACTGATAAACTGCATAATCTGCTCAAGTTCGTCAATTGAGAGTGCAATCTCTTTCTCTCCCGTGAAATAATCTACCAGCTCAACAGTATACTTCGCTCCCTCTACTTCAAAAGTAGTCCGGGAACCTTGTTTTTGGACAATCTGTATGGCGCTTTCTGCAAGAGGTTTAACAATCTCTTCGGTAAGTGGACGCTCTCCGGATAGCCTTACAAAGAAGCTGTCCTCTCCAACGTCAATGCCCTCGTTAATTCTGTCGGAGATTTGTTTCCCGAAGTTGGATTCAATTGCGTCTGATGGACGGCGGCGCTTACATTCGATACTAATGGAAGTTCCCTCAAAACCCAGAGAAATATCGGGACCACTATCTTCGCCTTCATGTATCAACTCTGGCTCAAGACCTCGATTTTTGAGGAAAGACGCTGTCTGAAGCTCATAGACAGTTTCCCAAATATTTTCTTCTTGAATTATCCTTTCACCGAAAATATCAGAGAATGATTCGTCCACCGGCTCGCCGCTCGGAGTAACGATTGGAATATCAATTGTCTCTTGAATCGCCCTTCCCAGTATGACAAAATCTCTGACTACAGAATCAAACTCCATTTGGCCAGTTTTGAAATAATGGTTGATTCGGTTTCGGATTGTTTCAAGCCAGTCTACCATCTCGTGCAATCCTTCGAGTTCATCTCTTTCTTCAATACCTTCAACAAGCCCAGAAAAATCTCGTTCAAAACGCATTACATCGTATGGGTCAAAGCCGCCATCCATCTTAGGCTGAATTGTGTATGGGAGACAATGAAGGTTCTTCAGTAACGAGATTCACTTCTCGTCTCTCTCGGTCTGAATTCTGCGACTGAACAGCTACGCCGCTCAAATTGAGAGAATCTGTGTACAGTATAGGGTTACGTCGGTCACCGCAACCAATTGAACGAGCGACTTACCGGCAAACTACGCAGTCAGAGCGCAACAAATTGGACCGATAATCGACCGAATACTTATGGTACAGAGGTACTGTGTAGGAATTAGCGGTATGCGCGAAGCGCAAGCCGGTGGAGGGATTTGAACCCTCGGCCTATTCCTTACGAAGGAATCGCTCTGCCAGCTGAGCTACACCGGCGCGGGGTGCTGTCGAACGCATCCTACCGTATTCGCATGACGAAGAAAAGGCTTCCGAATCAGCGCGCGGTGAGCGTCACGTCGAGACACACGTTGTACTCGTGGGGCGCGTACGACCGCACGACGCGTTCGGTGTCGACCTGTACGTCGTACGCCGGTTCCGCGGCCGCTCTGATGGCCTCGATTCCGGGACCGAACGGGTCGTCCTCGTGCTGGATGTCGTAGTAGTGCAGGACGCACTCCTCGCCGGCCAGTCGGACGGCGGCGTCGAGGAACTCCCCGGCGCTGTGCGGGAGGTTCATCACGAGTCGGTCGGCCCAGCCCTCGTAGTCGCCGGCCACCTCCCGCACGTCGCCTTCGACGGCGGTCAGGCGCTCTTCGACGTCGTTGCGGCGGGCGTTCTCGCGGAGGTAGTCGACGGCGGCGGCGTTCAGGTCGCAGCCGACCACCTCGGCGCCGCGTTTGGCCATCGGAACGGCGAACGGGCCGACGCCGGCGAACATGTCGAAGGCGCGTTCGTCCTCGCGGACCTGCTCGACCACGCGGTGGCGTTCGGTCGCCAGTCGGGGGGAGAAGTACACCTGCGCGATGTCGAGGAGGAACTCACAGCCGTACTCGCGGTGGACCGTCTCCGTGCTCCCTCCGACTAACACGTCCCACTCGCGGACGCGGAGTTCCCCTTTCACCTTCGAGGCGCGGTTGACGACCGTTCGGGCGCGGAGGGCCGAGTCGGCGACGGCGTCGGCGATGCTCCGGGCGCGGTCGGGGTCGTCCTCGTCGAGGATGACCACGTCGCCGAGTCGCTCGTAGGTCGGGTCGAAGCCGAGGATGTCGGCGGGCATCGTCTGCGTCTCGCGGGCCGCCGCGTCGAACTCGACCACGTCGAACTCCGCGCGGGCGGCAGCGGCGTCGGTCACGGGGATGTACAGCGACCCCTCGCGGACGGTGATCTCGTGGGACTGGTCCACGAGGTCGCGTTCCGCGAGGGCGCGCCGCGTCGCCTCCCCCTCGCTCGTCGGGACGCGGACGCAGGGGACGTTCATATCGGATGCTGACCGTGCGGGCGAGTAAGCGTGACGCTTCGCGGTCTCTCGGCGGGGCCAACCCGGCTTGGTTCGCGCGACCCGAAAACGAACGGGTGGGCCGTGGCGTTGAAACCGGCGCCACTCGTCAGCCCGACTATGCCAACTCTCTCCGAGGCCCTCGACGTCGGCGGCGACTCCGTGGTCGTCGCCGTCGGCGCGGGCGGGAAGAAGACGCTCGTCTACTCCCTCGCCGACGACCTACCCGACGCCGTCGTCACCGCGACGGTCAAGACGCCGAAGTTCGGCGGGAAGGTCGAGCGAACCGTCCTCACCGACGACCCCGTCTCGGCCGCGCGGGAGGCGACGGAACGACCGCTCGGCCTCGCCCGCGACGGCGACCGGAGCGACCGGTACCTCGGCTACGACCCGGCCGTCGTCGACGACCTCGCCGAATCGGGCGCGACCCCCCTGCTGGTGAAGGGCGACGGCGCGCGGACGCGGCTACTCAAGGCGCCGAAGGAGGGCGAACCGCCGATTCCGAGCGCCGCGACGGTCGTCACCCCCCTCGCATCCGTCCGCGTCGTCGGCCACCCCCTCACCGAGGAGGCGGTCCACCGACCCAAGCGCGTCGCCGAACTCACCGACCTCGCCGCGGGGAACGACATCCGCCCGAAACACGTCGCGGACGTCCTCGCGCACCCCGACGGCGGACTGAAGAATATTCCCGACGGCGCCGACGCCGTCCCGGTCGTGAACATGGCCGACACGGACGAGACAGTCGAGACGGCGCGGGAGATAGCGGAACGGGTGCTCGAACGGGCGCCGTCGGTCCCGCGTGTCTTGGTAACGCGACTCATCCACGACGACCCGGTCGTCGACGTGGTGACACGCGACTGAGCGGTCGGGAGACTCCGTCAGGACGACTCGAACCGCCGCGCCGCCTCGCGCACCTCCGCCTTGGTGTTCAGATTCTCGAACGTCTCCGGCGCCGCGTGCGCGCGCACCTCCTCTTCGGTCACCGTCACCCAGTCGTCCAGTTCGTCGAGGGCGGCGACGACGCGTGCCTCCCCGCGGTTCAGGGCGCGTTCGCACGCCGCGGCCATCGCGTCGGCCCGGTAGACCGCCTGCGTCGTCTGGTACCACTCGCCCGGCCGGGGCACCGCGGCGTCGTGTCCGTCCGCGCGCGAGAAGAGATACGCGACGAACGCGGGGTCGACGAACGGCATGTCGCAGGCGACGACGGCGGCGTACGCCGAGTCGACGGCCGAGAGACCCGCGGCGATGCCGGCCGCCGGCCCGCGGTCCGGAACGGGGTCCGTGGCGACGGCGACGGGGACGTCACAGCCCTCGACGGCGGTGCGGAGGCCCTCGACCTGCTCCTCCCGGCAGTTCAGAACCAGTCGGTCGCAGACCGTCGCGAGGCGGTCCGCGACGCGGCGGACGAGGGGCGTCCCGGCGAGGTCGGCGAGCGCCTTGTCGCCGTCGCCGAAGCGGGTGGAGTACCCCCCGCAGAGGACGACGCCCTCGCGGGAGACGTCGGTCATGCTACGGAGTCGACGGCGAGTCACCAAAAAAGCGGTCGCGTCCGGCGTCGATTCGTCGAAGCGAGAAAAGAGAGAACGCGGCGCATCACCGACCGATTGACGTCCCGGTTCAGGCTTCCGCGCCGGACTCGCCGCCGCCGACGAACGGCGTCGCGTCCCACGCTTCGAGCAGTTCCTGATACCGGTTGCGGATGGTGACTTCCGAGATGTCCGTGACCTCGCTGACCTGATGTTGGGTCACGTCTTCGTTCGTCAACTGCGCGGCGGCGTAGAGCGCGGCGGCCGCGAGGCCGACGGGCGATTTGCCCGAGTGGACGTTTTCGCGCTTGGCGTTCTCCAGCAGTTCGCGCGCGGTGCGCTCCGTCTCCTTCGGCACCTCCACGTCCGAGGCGAACCGCGGGAGGTACTGCGTCGGGTCGGCGGGCTTGATCTCCAGCGAGAGTTCGCGGACGATGTAGCGGTAGGCTCGCTCGAACTCGTCCTCGTCGACGCGGGAGACGCGGGCCACCTCGTCGAGCGACCGGGGTACCTGCGCCATCCGGGCGGCCGCGTGCAGCGAGGCCGTCGCGATGCCCTCGATGGAGCGGCCGGGCAGCAGGCTGTCTTCGAGCGCACGGCGGTAGATGACCGACGACGTCTCGCGGACGTTGTCGGGGAGGCCGAGCGCCGAGGCCATGCGGTCGATTTCGCCGAGCGCCTGCTTGAGGTTGCGCTCCTTGGAGTCGCGGGTTCTAAAGCGCTCGTTCCACGTTCGGAGGCGCTGCATCTTCTGTCGCTGGTTCGACGACAGGGAGTTGCCGTAGGCGTCCTTGTCCTGCCAGCCGATGTTGGTCGACAGCCCCTTGTCGTGCATCATGTTCGTCGTCGGGGCGCCGACGCGGGACTTCTCGTCCTTCTCCTTCGAGTCGAACGCGCGCCACTCTGGGCCGCGGTCGACCGCGTCCTCGTCGACGACGAGGCCGCAGTCCTCACACACCGTCTCGCCGCGTCCCTCGTCGGTGGCGAGGTCGGTCGAACCGCACTCCGGACAGCGAAGCGTCTCCTCGTCGGGTCGCTCGCGTTCGTCCTCCGTCTCGTCGCGTGCGTTCTCCGTTCGACGCTCCTGGGAGTCGGTCGGGACGCGCTGACGGGCGCGTTCGGTGACGGAGTCACTCATTGGTAGGTCGCAGGTCGGGAAGAACGGGAGACCCGACCCTCGCTCGTACTTGCGTAACGGCCGCGCGCACAAAAATGCGTCGGCATCGACAGGACATTATTCCCGCTAATCATCTCTGTCGAAAGAACATTGAGGTTCCGGACGGGCGGGCGACCGGCGTCGGCGAGGGACCGAGCGGACCGGTGAGCGCGCGTTCGGAGATACCGAGGGGTGCGTCACCGGTCGCGGCGCCCCGCCCGCTCCGCTCTCACGTCAAAAATGCGTGTCCACCGAGGTGCCGGCTTCACTGCGGTCCGCTCGCCTCTCGCCGTCGTTCCGTCCCCCGTCGCCCCCGCCCCGTCCGTCTCCGTCGAGTCGGTCCGAGACGGCGGCGAGCACCTCTTTCGAGGAGACGACGACGCCGCGTTCGCGGAGCGCGCGGTACGCCTCCCCGCCCGCCTCGCCGGCGTAGTTACGCTCGGCGAACGGCCGTTCCTCGACGAGGACGAGGTGCTCCGCGTCCGCCGCGGCGCGGAGGTTCGCGAGGTTACCCGACCCCACCTCCACGTCCGCGACGACGACGCAGTCCGCGGCGGCGACGCGTTCGGCCACCGCCGCCGCCGCCTCGTCGCCGACGGGGGAGAACGGGTCGACGGTGACCGTCTCCAACCCCAGACTCCGCGCCGTCTCGGTGTCCGTGTCCCCCTCGTTCAACGCGCCGACGGACACCTCGTAGCCCGCCGCCGAGAGGAGATAGAGGTGGCGCGCGGCGGCGCCGCCCCCGCCGACGACGTGGACGCGGCCGCGCGACTCCCCGCCGGCGCCGACTCGCCGGTCCGGCAGGGCGGTGACGTACACCGACCCCGTGACGGGGTGGCGCGCGACGACGGCGTTGGCGTCGAAGGCGTCCTCCAGGTGGTCCTCGGTGAGCACCGACTCCGGCGGGCCGGTGGCGACGACGCGGCCGCCGGACAGCAGGACGAGTTCGTCGCAGTAGTGCGCGGCGAGGTTCAGGTCGTGGATGGCGGCGACGGCCGTCTTCCCCTCGCCGACCAGTTCCCGAACCAGTTCGAGCGTTCTGACCTGGTGGTTGATGTCGAGGCTGGCCGTCGGTTCGTCGAGGAGCAGCAGGGGGGTCTCCTGCGCCAGCGCACGGGCGATGAGCACCCGTTGGCGCTCGCCGCCCGAGAGGTCGCTCACCGTCCGGTCGGCGAACTCGGTCGTCCGCGTGCGTTCGAGGGCGTGCTCGACCGCCGATTCGTCGCCGCCGCGCCACCCCCCGAGTCGGGACCGGTGGGGCGTCCGCCCCATGCGGACGGTCTGGCGCACGTCGAAATCGAAGGTGAGCGAGGTGTTCTGCGGGACGGTGGCGACGAGGCGACTCGTCGCCTTCGAGGAGAGCGCGTGGACGTTCTCACCGTCGATTTCGACGCGCCCGCGGGAGGGTGCGAGCGACCCGTTGACGGCCTTCAACAGGGTCGTCTTCCCCGCGCCGTTCGGCCCGATGAGGCCGACGAACGTTCCTCGGTCGACGGTCAGGTTCACGCCGTCCAGAATCGTCTCCCCGCCGAGTTCGACCGAGAGGTCCGTCGTCCGAATCAGCGGCTCTCGGTCGCTCACAACCGGTGCACCTCCCGCGTGCGGAGCAGGTAGAGGAAGAACGGGGCGCCGATGGCGGCGGTGACGATGCCGACGGGTACCTCCGCGGCGCCGGAGCGGGCGAGCGTGTCGGTGGCGACGAGGAACGACGCGCCGGCGAGGGCGCTGGTCGGCAGGAGGATTCGGTGGTCCGGGCCGACGAGCAGGCGCATCGCGTGCGGGACGATGAGACCGACGAAGCCGATGACGCCGGAGACGGCGACGGCCGACGCGGTGACGACGCTCGACACCGCGAGCAGGATTCGCTTCGTCCGTTCGACTTCGATGCCGAGGCTGTGGGCGTCCGCCTCGCCGAGGAGGAGGACGTTCATGTCGGAGGTGTAGAACAGGAGCAGGAGAAAGAGGGGCGGGAGGACGGCGGCGACGACGTTCACCTCGCGCCACGTCGTCCCGCTCAGATGCCCCATCAGCCAGAAGACGACGCGCTGGAGGCTCCATCCGCTCTTGAGCATCATAAACGAGATAACGGCGCCGAGGAACGTCTGGACGGCGACGCCCGCGAGCAACAGCGTCGCTGTCGGCGTGTGTCCGTCGCGCGTGGCGAGGAGGTAGACGCCGAAGCCGGTGAGAACGGAGGTGACGAACGCCGCGCCCTGCAGTTGGAGGCCGAACGGAAGGACGAACGGGAAGACGATGCTGGCGACGGCGCCGACGGCCGCCCCCGAGGAGATGCCGATGATGGAGGGGTCGGCCATCGGGTTGCGGAAGAACCCCTGCATCACGACGCCCGCGGTGGCGAGCGCGAACCCGACGAGCGCCGCGAGCAGGATGCGGGGCAGGCGGACGTCCACCACGATGATGCGCGCCGTCCGCTCGACGGCGTACCCGAGCGAGGGGAACAGTTCGGCGGCGACGGCCTTCGCCACCGTCGTCGGCGGGATGGAGACGGGTCCGACGCCGGCGCTGGCGAGGACGACGGCGACGAGGAGGACGCACAGCGCCCCGCACCACGCGAGGGTTCGCGTTCGGACGGTCATTCGATATGCAATCGCAGTTGGTTTAGGTAAATACTTGTTGCGATAGGGCGCACGCCGGAGTAGATGCGACTCAGAACACTTACGCTCGTAACGCTCCTTCTCGTCGCCGCCGTCGCGCCCGTCTCCGGCGCCGCGGCGGTCGGCCCGAGCGCGGTCGAACAGCAGACGACGACCACACAGGCCGAAGCCTGCTCGTTCCCGTACTCGGCGACGGACGCGACGGGCACCGAAGTGACGCTCGAATCGGACCCCGGCCGCATCGTGACGCTGAACCCCAGCGCCGCGCAGACGATGTGGGAGATAGGCGCCCGCGACGAAGTCGTCGGCGTCTCCCAGTACGCCGCCTACCTCGACGGCGCCTCCGAGAAGGCGAACGTCTCGGGGGCCAACGGCGCGAACGTCGAGAAAGTGCTCGCGGCGAACCCCGACCTCGTCCTCGTCCCGAGTTCCTCCTACGGCGCCTCGAAGGACCGCGTCGACCAACTCCGCGCGCAGGGAGTCCCCGTGTTCGTGTTCGGGGAGGGCACTTCCCTCGCGTACGTCGCGAACAAGACCGAGCAAATCGGCCGCCTCACCGGTAACTGCGAGGCCGGCCGCGAGGTGGCCGACGACGTCCGCGAGTCCGTCAGCCAGATGCGCGCGGTCCTCGAAGACAAGGAGAAACCGGTCGGTCTCAACTACTTCTACGGCTACACCTCCGGGTCGAACACGTTCATCGGCGACGTGATGACCACCGGCGGCCTGCGCAACGGCGCGGCGGAGGCGAACATCAGCGGCTTCGCGCAGATAAACGACGAGACGGTCGTGGCGATGAACCCCGAGTACGTCGTCGCGCCCGAGGAGTCGCCCGTTCCGTCGAACGAGGCGTGGAACAGCACGACGGCGCTGCAGGAGGGCAACGTGATCCGCGTGAACACGAACTACCTCCAACAGCCCGCGCCGCGCTCCGTCGACGCCGCCGAGGCCATCATGCAGGCGGTCCACCCCGACGCGTACGCGGAGTACCGGCAGATGGGGGCGGAGAACGGGACGGCGACCGGTGAGACGACGACGGACGAAACGACGACCACCGTGGTCGTCGACGACACGCCGCCGGAGTCGGAGACGGAAACCGGAGCCGGAACCGAGACGGGTGCGGACTCGCCCGGGTTCGGCGTCCTCGCCGGTCTCGTCGCTCTCGTCGGCGCGGCGCTGCTGGCGGCGCGTCGGTAACGACGCTTTGCCCCCGCTCGCTCCGTTCCACCGCGAGTTCGTCCGCCGGAGGCGAGCGAAGCCGACGCCCGCGTCCGGGGAACCGAAACCAGAATCGAACGAGAATCGCGGACCACAACCGTATTACGGGCGCGTCGCGGTCGTTCGACCATGGCTGTGGAGAACGTCATCTGGCCCCGCTACCTCGACGCCGAGAAGTCGCGGTCCGCGGGCCGGCGCGTGCCGCTCGAGGACGCCGTCGTGGAACCGACGATAGACGAGATAGCCGAGGCGGTCCAGCAGATCGGCTACGACGCCGTCATCGAACGCGACGTGCGACACCCCAGAGAGTGGGAGACGCGCGGCCGCGTCGTCGTCAAGGGCGCCGAGGACTCGACGAAGAACGACCTCGTGCAGGCCGTCGCCGCATACGTCGGCATCCTGCGGGACTGACACCGATGCAACGAGTCGGCACCGTCTCACGGACGGCGCAGAACCTCGCCATCGCGCGCTGCGAGGGCGCGGAACACCCCGACATCGGCCGGGAAGTCGTCGACGAGTCGCTCTCCTCCGTCGGCCGCGTCGTCGACGTGTTCGGACCGGTCGAGCGGCCGTACGTGGCCGTGGCGACCGGCGACCGCGCCGCGCCCGCGACGCTCGTCGGAACGAAACTGTACGCGCGGTGACGCAGCAGGCGGGACGGAACAGAACACAATCCCCATAGCCCCCGACGCGAAACGGGCGGACATGCGCAAACGCGTCGCCTTCGCGGTCGGTCTCGCCGCGCTCGTCTTCCTCCTCGTTCAGTTGGGGGCGCTGGCGCTCGTCCCCACGTTCTACGACGCGGGCTACCAGACCGTCGAGGACCCGACGGACCCGACGAACAGCCTCGCCTACCTCGCCGCCATCCTCGTCGCCACCGGCGTGATGCTCGCGGCGTTCAAGTACGACTTCGACTGGGCGGTCCGCGCGCTCGTTGTCGTCACCAGCGGGATGCTCTCGTGGTACGTCTTCTCGGTGTTCCTCCCCGGACTCGTCGCCGTCGCCGCCGCGGTCGGCGTCTCCGCCGCCCTGGTCGCCTACCCCGAGTGGTACGTCATCGACGCCGCGGGCGTCCTCATGGGCGCCGGCGCGGCCGCCCTGTTCGGCATCAGCTTCGGACTCCTCCCCGCCGTCGTCCTCCTCGTCGCCCTCGCCGTCTACGACGCCGTCAGCGTCTACGGCACGAAGCACATGCTGGACCTCGCGGAGGGCGTGATGGACCTCCGCATCCCCGTCGTGTTGGTCATCCCGACGACGCTGTCGTACTCGCTTCTCGACGACGACTTCGGCGACGCGAACGACGTCCACGAGGGAGCGGACGCGACGGCCGACCGAGACGCCGACCCGAACCCCGACGGCGGCCGCGACGCCGGCACCGACATCGACGAGGACCTGACCGACGACGACGTGCGCGACGCGTTCTTCATCGGTCTCGGCGACGCCGTGATGCCGACCGTGATGGTCGCCAGCGGCGCCTTCTTCCTGCCGCGGTCGCTGGCGCCGTCGCTCGGCGTCGGGTTCCTCCCGGCGCTGACGCTGCCCGCGTTGACGGCGATGATCGGAACGTTCGTCGGCCTGTTCGCGCTGCTGTGGCTGGTACTGAAGGGACGCGCTCACGCCGGCCTCCCCCTCCTGAACGGCGGCACCATCGGCGGCTATCTGGTGGGTGCGCTGCTCTCGGGCGTGCCGCTGTTGACGGCGCTGGGACTCTGACGGCGGTTCGTTTCGAGGTTCCTCGTTCGGAAGACGGCTCGACGTAGCCGCTCTGAACGCGCGCTCCGCTCCGAAGTTACCTTTCGGCGGCCGACACTCGCGATAGCGGTTTATCGTTCAGTGTCGAACCGGTCATCTCGAAGAGAGGCCAGTACCCGGTTCCCGGACGCGAGGAGCGCATCGAACCGCTCGCTGTTGAACGATACGACCTCCTGTTCGGTCGCATCGTAGTCGATTACGCCCGCCTCGTCGAGTCGGGGAAGGTGCGAGTGATGGAGCGTTCTCGCAATCTGCATCTCGGGAAACCGGGGCATCTCGGAGGGATGCAGATGTTCTTGTTCCTCGACTCGCTTCGCTACCGTATCCAGGCTCACTGGTGTCTCACACTGCAGCAGGACGTGGAGGACCTGCCGTCGGCGCGGCATCTTGAGGAGGTTGTACACCGTCACAGTATCGACGGCAGAGGCGTTCATTGATGTCATGGTAGTCTCTGACGTCGAAGTCGCCGCTACACGGGAAAGAAGGGGAAACTTCACTCGGAACGTAACAACAGCGGCACGACTCGGCTTCGCGGGGACCCTAATCGACGCAATAGGCGGACACGTCGTCGCTATCTTCGCCAAGTGTCGACTCTCTAAAGGGGAGACAAGCAGTCCCTCCCGGAGAGCCTCCTCTCGGTGATAGCTGTGCGCGCCGTAGTCGGCCGGACTCGGTAGACGCGGGTCGTCGCTCCGAGACCGCTCGGTGTCCGATTCCAACGCCACCCCTCTATTCGGTCTCGTCGTCGGAGCGACCTCCGACCGTCGGACCATCGACAACTGCGGACAGCGCTATCTCTCGCCCGCCCCGTGCCGGACGAACACGGCCATCCCGGACTCGAAATCGTCCATCGCGTCGGCGGAGAGTTCCGCGCGGCCGACGCCGAGGACGTCGCCGTCGGGGGAGACGACGGCCACCTCGTCGCCGGGTCGAATCGCCGGGTCGACGCCCGTGACGAACTTCGCGAAGGCGTTCTTGCCGTCGCGGACGAACGGTTCGCTCTCGTCGCCGACGGCGACGCGGTTCGCCGGCGCCGGGAACCGCTCAACGAGGCGCCGTCCGCCCTCGACGCCGAGGGTGAATCGTCCGTCCGTCCCGTAGGAGACGACGCGGCTCTCGTCGCCGAGCACCTGTCGCGGCCGGCCGCTGGTCGACCGCTTGACCGTCAGGTCGTCGTCGGGGAACAGCGCCCGCCCCGCGCCTGCGCCGAACTGGTAGTCGGCGACGGTCCGGAGGTCTGACAGCGTCGCGTCGCCGCCCCCACCGTCGCCACTTCCGTCGGTGTCGTCGCTCATGCCCGCCCCTTTCGGTCGGTCCGTGAAGTCACTCGCGGTCCGCGGCGGTCGGTTGCGAACTGCTACCACGCTCGGCTCACGAGGAAAGGGATAAGTAACGGACGGTACTCCGAGACGAGTATGTCGACGGACGTACGGCAAGTCGCGCTCGGAACCTCGCTGCTGTTGGCCAGCAGCGCCCTCTTCTTGGAGACGGGCATCGACGGCCGCGTCTCGGCGCTCCTCGTCGGAATCGCCGTCTGCGCGTTCGGCCTCGCCGTCGTCCGCCTCCTCGGCGGCATCGACGGCCGGGCCGCCTGAGCGCGGACCGCCCGAGCACGGACTTCCGAGGCGAGTCGTTCCCCAGCCAATCGAGCGACGGCGCCGACGCGGGAGACATGTGATTTTAACAAGGTGTATTCCGAATCGCCGGGCATGTCCGCTCTCCAGTCGCTTCGAACCGCGTTCGGGTCGCTCGCGAGCAGTCCCGTGTTGTTCCTCGCCGGCCTCGCCTACGCCGTGGTCGTGCTCCCGCAGTCGGTGCTGCCGCTGGCCGGGATGCAACTCGCCGGGTCGGCGCTCCAACTGCTCACGTTCTTCGTCACGCCGTTTCTCATCGCCGGCATCATCGGCATGGCCGCGGAGGCGACGGCCGGCGGCGACACGTCGCTGTCGACGCTCACCCGCGTCGGGAAGGACCGGTACGTCCCCCTGCTCATCGCCAAGTTCGTCCAGATAGGTGTCTACATCGCGTACGCCATCGCCGCCGGCATCGTCGCGCTCATCGTCGCCGCCATCGGGTTCGTCGCCGGCGTGCCCCTCCTGGCCGGTCTCGCCCTCCTCCTGTTCTTTCTCGGGGCGCTCGTCCTCCAGTTTTTCATCCAGTTCTTCCCCGTCGCCGTCGCCCTTGACGACGCGGACGCCATCGACAGCTTCCGCGTGAGCCTCCGACTCGTCCGCGAGAACCTCCTCAGCACGCTCGGCTACACCGTCCTCACGTTCCTCGTCACCGCCGCCGTCTCCCTCGTCACCGCCGGTCCCATCTACTACCAGCAGATACAGACGCTGAGTCAGATGCAGGAGATGCAGCAGGGCGGCGCCACTCCTGGCTTCGGGCCCGGCGGGATGCCGACGGGGATGGAGATGTTCCAGTTCTCCACGGCGGAGATTCTCCTCATCGCCCTCATCTCGCTGGCGTCGATGATGCTCGTGTTCACCTTCCGGCAGACGTACGCGACGGCGTTCTACGAGGACCACGTCCCGCCGCTCGGACCCGAAGACCCCGGCTCGACGACGGATGCGCCGGGCGCGGTCGGCGCCGACGAACTCGACGCGACGGCCGACGACGGGTGGAATACTGAGAGAGCGAACGAAACGGACGACGGGTGGGCGACGGATGCGGACGATGCCGGGGACCGCGCCGACGACCGGTTCGGGGAGGACCGCACCGATGACCACTCTGACGACCGGTCGAACGACCGGTTCTGACCCCGTCTACAGCAGGAACGTGTCCTGTCGGTCGGACATGTTGATGAAGTTGTCCGCCGCCTCGACGAGTTCGTCGGCCGTCGACTCCTCGAACGCGATGACCTCCACGCGCACGCCCTCGTGGCGGAGGTGCGAGCAGAGGCGGGAGAAGTCGCCGTCGCCGGTGCAGAGGACGACGGTGTCGACGTGGTTTGCCAGCGTCACGGCGTCGAGGCTCATCCCCACGTCCCAGTCGGCCTTCTTCGACCCGTCGCCGAACGTCTTGATGTCGCGTATCTTCGTCTCGAAGCCGATGTCGACGAGAGCCTCGAAGAACGTCTCCTCGTCCGGCGAGTCCGCGCGGACGACGTAGGCGATGGCGCGGGTCAGACTCCGGCCGGCGACGCTCTTGTCCAAGAGCGACGAGTAGTCGATGTTTCGCGAGTAGAGACTCTGCGCGGAGTGATAGAGGTTCTGTGCGTCCGCTAACACGGCGACGCGTTGTTCCGGGTGGATATCGGTCATAGTACAATCCCGGTCGTGGTCCCTTATGAATGGGGGTGTCTGCGCCCGTTCGCGCCCGGACGCGCCCTCGCGAGGCGTCGGAACCGCCGACGGATTCCGACCCGCTCCGACCCGTGCGAACGGCGGTTCTTGCGAGCGACGTAAGCTATATGCTCGCGTAGCGCCGTCCGTCGAACGTGACGCACACCACGCCGTTCCCGTCCGCCGCTCGCCGGCCGGTAGCGACGCGTGGCGCTCTTTTGCACCCGAAAAAACGCGCGCCCTGACGCCTTCGGCGGGAGTGGCGACCCCGTCTCTGGCGACCCCCGGCCGGCGCGGCGCGCAGGTGACCGACCGACTCGCAGACACGACACACAGCACATGACAGACTTCGACCTGACAGGGGTGTTCCCGGCGATGACGACGCCGTTCGCCCCGGACGAACGCATCGACCACGAGACGCTCGCCGAGAACGCCGAACGACTCGAACGCGCCGGCGTGGACGGACTGGTTCCCGTCGGCTCCACGGGGGAGAGCGCGACGCTCACCCACGACGAACACGTCGAGGTGGTGGAGACGGTGGTCGAGGCCGTCGACGTGCCCATCATCGCGGGTGCCGGCTCGAACTCCACCCGCGAGGCGCTCGAACTCTCGCGGCGCTCCGTCGACGTCGGCGCCGACGGCCTGCTGCTCATCTCGCCGTACTACAACAAGCCCGAGCAAGCGGGGTTCGTCGAGCACTACCGCACCATCGCCGACGCCGTCGACGTGCCCCAAATCGTCTACAACGTTCCCTCCCGCACCGGGCGCAACATCGAACCGGCGACCGTCGAACTGCTCGCCGGCCACGAAAACATCGCGGGCTACAAGGCCGCCAGCGGCGACCTCGGGCAGATTTCCGAGGTCGTCGAGCGGACGCGCGAGGAGGAGTTCTCGGTGCTGTCGGGCGACGACGCGCTCACCCTCCCCGTCATGTCCGTCGGCGGGGACGGCACCATCTCGGTCACCGCCAACGTCGAACCCGAACGGACCGTCGCGATGGTCGAGGCGGCCGCCGCGGACGACTACGCCCGCGCCCGCGAACTCCACCACGAACTCGGCCCGCTCAACCGTCAACTGTTCGCCGAGACGAACCCCATCCCGGTGAAGGCCGCCATGGAGATTCGCGGCTACGGGTCGGGCGGACTCCGCTCGCCCCTCACGGACCTCTCGGCGGAACCGCGCGCGGAGTTGGAGGCCATCCTCGCGGACCTCGAAGAGAGCCGCGCGGCGTCGCTGGGACTCGAAACCGCGGAGGGCGCGTAGATGAGCGGGGATAGCGAACCGGTCCGCGTCGCCGTCACGGGCGCCGCGGGCCGGATGGGACGGGAACTGCTCGACGTCGCCGGGAACCGCGACGACGTCGAGGTGGTCCTCGCCGTCAACCGGACCCCGACGGACTCGGTGGCGGGCGTCGACGTGCGCGAGACCGGCGACCTGTCCGGCCACCTCGGCGAGACCGAACCCGACGTGTTGGTCGACTTCACCGGCCCCGAGTCGAGCGTCGACTACGCAACCGCCTGCGCCGAGATGGGCGTCGCCGTCGTCGTCGGCACCACCGGCTTCGACGAGGACGGCCAAGCGGCCCTGGACGACGCCGCCGAGTCGGTCCCCCTCCTGCACGCGACGAACTTCTCGCGCGGCATCGCCGCCCTCCGGCGGGCCGTCGGGGAGGCCGTCGACGCCCTCCCCGGCTACGACATCGAGGTGACGGAGACGCACCACAACGGCAAGCGCGACGCCCCCTCCGGCACCGCGAACACGCTCTTGGACGACATCGACGACGCGCGCGGCGACGCCGAACGCGTGTACGGCCGCGAGGGCGACCAGCCCCGGAGCGAGGGCGAAATCGGCGTCCACGCCCGCCGCGCCGGGGGCGTGACCGGGGAACACGAGGTGCTCCTCGCAGACGACCACCAGACGCTGAGCCTGACGCACCGCGCCGGTTCGCGCGGCGTCTTCGCCGCGGGCGCCCTCGACGCCGCGGTGTGGCTCTCCGGCCGGGAGGCCGGTCGATACGACTTCGAGGAGGTACTCGACGCATGAGCATCCAGACCGAAATCGACGACCTGTGGCAGCGATACCAAGACGACGAACTCTCCGCGGACACCGCCGGCTCCGAGACGCTGGCGACGCTCGACGCGTTCCTCGTCGCCCTCGAACAGGGCGAGGAGCGCGCGGCCGAACCCGTGGGCGGGTCCGGCCCGGACGGCTGGACGGTCAACGAGTGGGTCAAGCGCGGCATTCTGCTGAACTTCGGCCTCCGGGAGACGACCGCCCGCGAGTACGGCGGCGTGCGGTACTACGACGTGCTCCCCCTGCGCCAGACGACCGACCTCGGCCAGCGCGGGACGCGGAACACGCCGGACGGGACGACCATCCGCCGGGGCGCGTACCTCGGCTCCGACTGCATCATGATGTCGCCCTCGTTCGTCAACGTCGGCGCGCACGTCGACGACGGCACCCTCGTCGACTCCTGCGACACCGTCGGCTCCTGCGCGCAACTCGGCAAGAACGTCAAACTCGGCGCGAACACGCTGATCGGCGGCGTGCTCGAACCCGTCGAGGACGCCCCCGTCATCGTCGAGGACGGCGTCTCCCTCGGCGCGGGGTGTCGCGTCACCTCAGGGTTCCACGTCGGCGAGAACACCGTCGTCGGCGAGAACACGCTGTTGTCGCCGCGCATCCCCGTGTACGACTTGGTGGAAGAGGAGGTGCTGTACGGCCATCTCCCCTCCGACCGACGCGCGTTCACGCGCTACGTCGAATCCTCACTCGGCGACCACGACCTCTTCGAGGGCGGCGCGTACAAGCCCGCCGTCGTCGCACTCGACATCGAGGAGGACACCCTCGACAGCACCCGGCGCGAGGAGGCGCTTCGGGAATGACGGCCGAAGGGGGCGACGCGGGCAGGACCGCGGGCAGGACCGCGGGCCGGACGGCGGACGCCGAGAACCCGCCGGTCCGGCGCCTCTCTGCGTGGGACGCCGACGGACTCGTCGCCCTCGCCGAGGAGTACGGCACGCCCCTGTACGTGATGGACCGCGACCGCGTTCGGCAGAACTGCGCGCGCCTCCGCGAGGCGTTCCCCGACGCGGAGGTTCGTTACGCGGTGAAGGCCCACACGGGCCGTGCGGTGCTCGAAGCGGTCCGCGAGTCCGGCCTCGCGGCCGAGTGCGCCTCCGCGGGCGAGGTCGAACGCGCCCTCGCCGCCGGCTACGAGGGGGCCGAGATACAGTACACGGCGGTGAACCCGCCCGCCCGCGATTTGGACCACGTCGTCGACCGCTGGCGCGACCACCCGGAGCTGACCGTCACCGTCGGCGCCGCCGACACCGTCGACCGCCTGCGCGAACGCGGGTTCGACGGCCGCCTCTGCATTCGCGCGAATCCGGGCGTCGGCGCGGGTCACCACGAGAAGGTCCGCACGGGCGCGAACGCGAAGTTCGGCGTCCCGTACGACGAGGTGGCCGACCTCGCCGAGTCCGTCGCCGGCGAGTTCGAACTCGTCGGCCTGCACGCCCACGCCGGGAGCGGCATCTCGGGCGAGGACCTCTCGAACCACCGCGAACTCGTCGAGCGGATGGGTAATCTCGCCCGCGAGGTGGAATCGCGCGTCGGTCCCCTGGAGTTCGTCGACGTGGGCGGCGGATTCGGCGTTCCGTACCGAGAGGAGGAACCGCCCCTCGACTTGGAGAGCGTGGCCGACGCGACGCGCGAGGCACTCGGCGACGTGTCGGGGACGCTCGCGGTCGAACCCGGCCGGTACGTCGTCGCGGACGCCGGCGTCCTCCTCGCGCGGGTCAACACCGTCAAGCAGGCGGCCGACGCCACCGTCGTCGGCGTCGACGCCGGGATGACCACCTTACTCCGCCCGGCGATGTACGACGCCTACCACGAGATCCGAAACATATCATCTGACGACAACGATGAGGCGATATCTGCCACGGTCGCGGGCCCTATCTGTGAGTCCGCCGACGTCCTGTGTGAGAACAGGTCCCTTGCGAACCCCCGACGGGGAGCGTATCTCGCCGTCGGAAACGCGGGGGCCTACGGATACGAGATGGCGAGCACCTACAATTCGCGGCCGAGACCGGCCGAAGTCGCGCTCGACGGCGGGAAGGCCCGCCTCGTGCGACGGCGCGAGACCCTGACTGACCTCACGGAGCTAGAACAATGAGCGTACTCGAAGAGCGAATCCCAGTCGCAAAGTATCACGGAACCGGAAACGACTTCATCGTCGTCGACGCCGAGGAGTCGGTCCCCGACCGACCGGCGTTCGCGAAGACGCACTGTAGCCGGGAGTCCGGCGTCGAAGGAGTGGACGTCGACGTCGACGCCGACGTCGACATCGGCTCCGACGACGGCGACGACGGCGCGGGCCGACGCGGCGCGGACGGCGTCCTCTTTCTCGCCCTCGAAGGCCGATACTCCCCGCCGCGCGTCGTGATGACCTTGGTCCAACCGGACGGCTCCGTCGCAGCGATGTGCGGCAACGGCGCGCGTTGCGCCGCCGCGTGGGCGGCCGAACGCACCGGCAGCGACGAACTGATGATAGACACGCCCGCCGGCACCCGACGCGCCACCGTCGACGGCGACCGGGTAACCATCGAAATGGGCGTCCCCTCCTTTCACCCCCGCGACGTCCCCCTCGCCGCCGACGAGGAACTGGTCGAAGCCGAAATCGAGGGCCTGACGGTCACCGCCGTCAACACCGGCGTCCCGCACGCCGTGGCGTTCGTCGACGACGTTTCAGAGGTAGATCTCGACGCCGTCGCGCCCGCCGTCCGCCACGCGGACGCCTTCCCACAGGGGGCGAACGTCACCGTCGCCTCGCAGAACGACGACGGAACGTTCCGACAGCGAACCTTCGAGCGCGGCGTCGAAGGCGAGACGCGGTCGTGCGGCACGGGCGCCGTCGCCGTCGTCGCCGCGGCCAAGCGCCTCGGCCGCGTCGAGGGCGACGACTCCGTCATCGTCTCGCCGCCGGGCGGCGACCTCGAAATCACCGTCCCGGACGTCGGACCGGCGACGCTGGCCGGCCCCGCCGCCTACGAGTTCGAGACCGAACTCGACGTGGCCGTCCGCTCGCGGTAGATGGTCGGGTTCGATTCGATCGCCGACGCGGACACCGACGGAGCGACGGCCGACGCGACCGACGACTTCGACCCGATAGCCTTTCTGGAGGACGCGGTTCCCATCGCCTCGAACGAGGACGTGGGAGAGATGCGCGCGTTCCTCGTCGAGACGCTCGAATCGAACGGCGTCGAAGCGACGGTGGACGACGCGGGCAACACCCTCGCCTCGAAGGGCGCTCCCGACCCCGAGACGCACCTCGTCTTCAACACGCACGTCGACACCGTCTCGCCGCACGTCCCGTTCGAACGGGACGGCGAGCGAATCCGCGGCCGCGGTTCCTGCGACGCGAAGGGACCGCTCGCAGCCCTCCTCGCAGCGTTTTTCGCCGTCGACCCCGCTCCGAACGCCCGCGTGACGCTCGCAGTCACGCCCGACGAGGAGGTGCTGTCGACGGGTGCGGCGGCGCTCGATTTGGGAGCCGACATGTACCTCGTCGGCGAACCCACGGGGCTCGACGTCTGCACCGCCGCCAAAGGGCGGTTTCAGGGCACGCTGACGCTCTCGGGCGTCGCCTCCCACGCCGCCGAACCCGACTCCGGGGTCAACGCGGTGTTCGCCTTAGAGCAGGCACTCGCGGCGATTCGCTCGTTCGACGACGGCCGCGAGGAACACCCGCAGTTGGGCGGCGCGACGCTGACGCCGACGGTGGTCGACGGCGGCGACTCGACCAATCAGGTTCCCGCGGCGTGCCGCCTGGTCCTCGACCGGCGGAGCGTCCCGCCGGAGACGGCCGAGGGGTTCCGCGAGTCGCTCGAATCGACGCTGAGAGACGTCGTCCCCGACGAGGTGGGCGTCGAGTTCGCCCTCACCGAGCGTTCGACGCCCTTCTTGGAGGCGTTCGCCACCGACGAGGGCCACGAACTGGTTTCGACGCTCGCCGCGGCGTCCGAACGCGCGGGCGGGTCTGGAGCCATCCGGCCGTTCGCGGCGGCGACGGAGGCGTCGTACTTCGCGCCGGCGCCCGTCGTCGTCTTCGGTCCCGGCGTCCTCGCCGACGACGAGGGCGCGGTGGCCCACGCCGACCGCGAGTACGTGCGCGTCGCGGACGTCCGGCGCGCCGCCGAGGCGGTGACCGACGCGGCGGCCGAACTCGTCGGTACCGAGTAGCAGTCTCTCCTTCCGAAGCGTAACTGCCATACCCGTCGGCGGAGTCGGGTCGGGTATGTACGAGGCGGTCCACGCCCACCCCGACGGCGACAGTACCGCGGCGCGGTTCGCGGCGACGGCCGCGAAGCAGGGGTACGACGGCGTGGTCGTCCGCGCCGACGACGTCCGACCGGACTACGGGTGTCTGGAGGGGGCCGACTGCGACGTGGTCGACGCGGTCGAAATCGTCGCCGACGGCCCCGAACAGGCCAGCGGCGCGGTGGGGAACTTCCGGCCGGACCGAACCGTCGTGCTCGTCCGCGGCGGGACCGACCGGTTGAACCGCTTCGCCGTCGAACAGGACCGTGTGGACGTGCTCTCCCGACCGTTCGCGGGCGACGGTGACGTCAACCACGTGCTGGCGAAGGCCGCGAAACGGAACGGCGTCCGCGTCGAGTTCGACCTCGGACCCGCCCTCCGGGCGACCGGCGGGCACCGCGTCCAACACCTCGACGACCTGCGGAAACTGAAGCGCATCCTCGACCACTACGACGCGCCGTACGTCGTCAGCGCGAACGCCCGGTCGCACCTCGAACTCCGCGCCCCGCGGGAACTCGCGGCTGTAGGCGAGGAAATCGGACTCGGCGCCGAGTGGGTCCGCGAGGGGTTGGCCGAGTGGGGGCGAATCGCCGCCCGCAACCGCGAGCGACTGTCCGAGTCGTTCATAGCCCCGGGCGTCGAACGTGGTCGATATGAGAAAGACGATTGAGGAACACGCCGACCGTTTCTCCGCCATCGCCGACGACTACGACGAGTCGCAGGACTCCGAAGAGTACCGCGCCTGCGCGAATCTCGTAATCGAACACGCCGCGCCGACCGCCGAGGACGTCGTCTTGGACCTGGGGACGGGGACGGGGGCTATCGCCTTGGCCCTCGCGCCGAACGCCAAACGCGTCGTCGGCCGCGACATCAGCGAGGGGATGCTCGAACGGGCCAGAGAGAAGGCCGAGGAGATGGGCATCGAGAACGTCGAGTTCGGCGAGGGACGGTTCCGCGACCCGAACTACGACGGCGACGTCGATATCGTCACCACGAACTTCGCGATGCACCACCTCTCCGACGAGGAGAAACGCGAGGCCATCGCGGTCATCGCGGACCTCGACCCCGACCGGTTCGTCCTCGGCGACGTGATGTTCTTCGGCGAACCGAACCCCGAAGAGCCCTTCTACAGCCCCGAGGTCGACGACCCGGCGACGGTGGGAGAACTCGCGGACGCCCTCACCGACGAGGGGTTCGTCCTCACCGCCGTCGAACGGGTCCACGACCAGGTCGGCGTCCTCGTGGCCGAGCGATTCGGCGACGCGGGCGACCGCGTCCCCGTCGAGGAATGAGATGAAACACCTCCCGAAGCACCTCCAACCGCGGTGGCGCTACCTCGCCGTCGAGGTGGAGTCGTGGCCCGACGCCAGCATCGACAGGGGGGACTTCCAGCGCGAACTGTGGTACGCCGCGCAGAACCTCTACGGCGACGCCGGGAGCGCCGCCGCCGACCTGACCGTGCTCTCCTTCTCGTTCGCCGACGGCGACGGCGAGACGGTGGTTCGGGCCTACCGCGGAACGGAGGGGCGGGCGCGGGCGGCGCTGGCCTGCATCTCGGAGGTGAACGGTTCGCCCGTCGGCGTGCGAGTCGCCGGCATCTCCGGGACGGTGCGCGCCTGTGAAGAAAGGTATTTAGGACGCCGGGCCGGAAACTCGGAACAGAGAGACGTCGCGTTCGAGAACGAGTCGCGGTCCGCCGTCGTCCGTGGTTCACGGGTCGACGTTCGCGGGGCGGGCGGCTTCGTCGGCGCGACGCAACTCGATTTCGAGTGATAACTTATGCAGGGACAAGCCCAACAGCAGGCATACGACCGCGGGATTACCATCTTCTCGCCCGACGGTCGTCTCTACCAAGTAGAGTACGCGCGTGAAGCAGTCAAACGAGGCACGGCGAGCATCGGCGTCCGCACCTCCGAGGGCGTCGTTCTCGCCGCGGACAAGCGGTCGCGCTCGCCGCTCATGGAACCGACGAGCGTCGAGAAGATCCACAAAGCCGACGACCACATCGGCATCGCCTCGGCCGGCCACGTCGCCGACGCGCGCCAACTCATCGACTTCGCCCGGCGGCAGGCGCAGGTCAATCGCCTCCGCTACGGCGAACCCATCGGCATCGAGACGCTGACGAAGACCATCACCGACCACATCCAGCAGTACACGCAGGTCGGCGGCGCCCGCCCGTTCGGGGTCGCACTCCTCATCGGCGGCATCGAGAACGGCACGCCGCGCCTGTACGAGACGGACCCCTCGGGGACGCCCTACGAGTGGAAGGCCGTCTCCATCGGCGCCGACCGCGGCGACCTTCAGGACTACCTCGAGGAGAACTACCGCGAGGACCTCACCCTCGACGAGGGCATCGGCCTCGCCCTCCGCGCCATCGCCTCGACGAACGACGACGAACTCGACGCCGGCGGCGTCGACGTCGGCACCGTCTCCGGGGAGACGGAGGCGTTCGTCGAACTGACGAACGACGAGATTTCGGAGTACATCGCCGAAAACGACCTCGAACCCAGCGAGGACGAGGACGAAGGCGGCGACGAGACGGCCGAGTGACGGCCCTCCGACGCCTTCGACTTCGACGCATCGCGTAGCGACGACCCGTCGCGTCCCGCGGTCTCGGGCTCCCTTTCTCGGGTTTCGTGTAACCGACGCGCGGAGTCGGTCGTATCCTCCCGCCGACGCCGCCGTCCGAGTCGCCGAGTCGGACCCGAACCCGAACCCGGTCTACCCACCGAGCGATGCGACTCCGGACTCGAAAGCGGTTCGGAACGTCGAGAACACGGCCGGGCGAGTCGGCGCCGCCTCAGTACTCCTCGTACGCGAGATTCATCAGCCACTGCGAGAACGCGTTGCTGTTGGAGTTGACCTCCTCCTCGCCGATGAACGGCGACAGCATGTCGCCGGCCATCAGCATCGCGAAGTCGAGGTCCCGGGCGGTGGGTTCGAGGTAGTAGGTGTTGTGCCCGTTGTACACCGTGTCCTCGCGTTCGATGAGGTCGAGTTCGAACAGGTGCTCGGCGATTCGGCTCCCCTTCCGGGAGGTGATGTCCAGTTCCTTCCAGAAGTCGCTCTGATGGATGCCGCCGCTCTCCCGGATGAGTTCGAGTCCCGCGCGTTCGTCCTCCGAGAGGTCGGCCTCGGCCTCGCCTGCGCTCATGTACGAGGGGTCGCCCGCGACCCGTTTAAACCTGACTTTCGACCCGTTCGTAGGGCGTCTCGCAGGGCGGTCCGGGCGCGAACGCGTACTCCGCGCCGCCGTCGGCCCACAGCGTGATGAGCGACGAGGAGCGGGTGCCGTAGCGACCCTCCGGGTCGTGGACGCAGACGCCGTACTCGTGGTCGCCGAGCACCGACGCCGCCCGGTCGCGCCACTCTTCGGGGGACTCCGGTCTCGGCGCCGTCCGCGGTTCGAGGGCCTCGCGGACGCGCCGGGCGTTGTCGGCCTGCTCCCGACCCGCTTCGGGTCGCCGAGCCGGTTCGAAGAAGTCCCCGTCGTAGCCGACGTTGACGACGACGTGGACGCCCGGGTCGAGTCGCGTCGTCACCAACGACCCGTCCCACTCGAAGACGAACGCGTCGTCGGCGTCGGCGACGACGAGGTTGAAGCCGTCGTAGACGTCTTCCTCGACGGCGGATTCGACCGTCTCGCGGGCGTCGGCGGCGCTCTCGGCGCGGAGGACGTCGACGACGAGTTGGCCGCGGGAGCGTTCGCCGCCGCCCTCGACGTCGACCCAGCGGTTGGTGATACCGACGAAGACGCCGCGGTCGTTGTAGCCGACCCACGTCCCGCCCGCGTCGCTGTCGCGCGGGGCGACGAACGCCGGGTCGCCGTCGACGACGCCCGGCGGTTTGGAGGGTCGGTCCAGCGCCTCGTCGCGGTTGGCCGCGACGACGACGGGCGCCGCGTCGAACGCCTGCCACGCGATGGTCAGGGTGCACACGGCTCTCGTCTAGGGGTCGCGGCGAGAAAACGGTTCGGCGCTCGTGCGTCCTCAGCGGATGCGAAGATGACAGAGGTACCGCGGTGAACAACTCGGAAGCCCCCGCCGTCCGAACTCCCGCGACTCGCTGCGGTCCTCGTCGCTCCGTTCGCTCCTGCGGTCCTTGCTTCGTCACCAGAACGCGGAGCGTTCTGGTTGGCTCACGAGAGCTTTGCTCTCGTGAACGCCGGGGTTCGTCCGGACGCCGGGCCCCTTCCAGTCCCGCCCGCGGCGGTCGGACGGGCGACTGTCGAGTGTCGAAAGTCGACGTCGGCGTCTCGGAACCCCGGCCTCGTCGCCCGCGTCGGAACCTACTCTTCGAACCGCTCGGGGTTCCGCGTCGCTAAGGCGACGTTCACGGCGGTGACGTTCTCCGGCACGTCGTGGACGCGGACGATGTCGGCGCCGCGGTCCGCCGCGAGGGCCGACGCCGCAGCGGTGGCGACGGGGTTGTCGCCCGCCTCCCTGCCCACGAGTTCGAACATCGACTTGTGCGAGTGGCCGAACAGGAGCGGACAGCCGAGGGCGTCGAACTCCTCTAATCTATCGAGTATCTCGAAGTTCTCCGTCTTCGATTTGCCGAAGCCGATACCGGGGTCGACGATGACGTTCTCGCGCGGGACGCCCGCCTTCTCGGCTAAGAGGATGCGCTCTCCGAGTTCGTCGATGACGTCGTCGACCACGTCGTCGTAGTCGACGTCCTTGCCGGGCACGACGGGGGCGTCGATGCTGTGCATGACGATGACCGGCACGTCGCGTTCGGCGGCGAGAAAGCGCATCTCCGGGTCTTCGAGGCCGGTCACGTCGTTGAGGATGTCGGCGCCCGCGTCGAGGGCCGCCTCGCCGACGGCCGCCTTCCGCGTGTCCACGGAGAGCAGAGCGTCCACGTCGGCCAACGCCTCGATGACGGGGACGATGCGGCGAATCTCCTCGTCGACGGGCACCTCCTCCGCGCCGGGGCGGGTGGATTCCCCCCCGATGTCGACGATGTCCGCTCCCGCCTCGACCATCGCCTCGGCGCGTTCGAGGGCGGCGGTCGTGTCGTAGAACTCCCCGCCGTCGTGGAAGCTATCGGGCGTGACGTTCAGAATACCCATCACGGCGGTGCCGTCGTTCCACGGGTAATCGGAGTCGGTCGCGCCGTCGCTCCCCGCCGCGTCGAGGCCGACCCGCGCCCGTACGTCCGCGGCGACGTCGGGCAACCCGTACGGCGCGTCCGCGAGTCGGTCGGTCAGTTCCGCGAACTCCGAGAGCGTCCCCGTCAACACCACCTCGGCGAGTTCGCCGTCGCCGACGTCCGCCGAGACGGTGCAGTTACCCCCGGTTTCCACCATCGCCGTCTCAACGGCGCGCGCCTGACGGCGCTGGAGGGGCAGGGCGACGGTGCGGTGGACGACGTCCTCGCGCGCCTCGGCGACCTCCGCGGTGTCGACATGCGCGCGTTCGAGCAGTCGCCCGGCGTCCGAGCGGTCGCGGACCGTCGGCGACGTGACGACGCGCGTCCACGTCGCGCGCGCCTCGGCGACGAGGAAGAGCGACCCGAGAGCGAGCACGCAGTCGCCCGGGTCGGCGCGTTCGCGGGCCGACGCGAGCGCCGAGGCCACGTCGCTCCCGACGGTCACGTCCCCGACGCCGGCGTCCTCGAACACGCGGGCGAGCACCTCCGGGTCCTCCGAGCGGGGGTTGTTCGGCCGGCAGGTGACGACGGTGTCCGGGTCGGGGAGGGCCTCGACCATCTCGCGGTGGTCCTTGTCGTGCATCGCACCGAAGACGAGATGCAGGTCCTCGGCGTCGAAGTCGTCGAAGATTGTGGCGACGGACTCGCAGGCGCCGGGGTTGTGCGCGCCGTCGAGGACGACGTAGGGGTCCGTCTCCATCACCTCGAACCGACCGGGCCAGTGGGCGGTCCGCAGACCGCGTTCGAGCGTCGCGGCGTCGAGTTCGGTCCCGAGTTCGTCGGCGACCTGCCGGGCGAGCACGCAGGCGATGCCCGCGTTCTCCGCCTGGTACGCGCCGAGCAGCGGAACCCGCCCGTCGACGCGCCAACCGTCGCCTGCGACGCTGACGGCGGACTCCTGGTGGTTCACACGGCCCTCCGAGCGGACGGTCACGTCCGCACCGTCCGACGCGGTTCCGTTCGCCCCCTCCGCGGCGACGGTGACGACGTCTCCCGCCCGTTCGCGGACGGTCGAGAGCGCCGCGCCCGTCGTTCCGGTCACGAGCGGTCGGCCCGCGGGGGCGACGGCGGCCTTCGTCTCGGCTATCTCCTCTACCGTGTCGCCGAGGACGGCGGTGTGTTCGAGCGAGACGTTCGTCACCGCGGCGGCGACGGGGTCGACGACGCTCGTGGCGTCCAGTTCCCCGCCCATGCCGACTTCGAGCACCGCCACGTCCACGTCGGCCTCCGCGAAGTACCAGACCGACAGCGCCGTCATCACCTCGAAGAACGTGAGGGGGTCGCCGTCGGCGGCCCGTTCGAGGAGCCACGGCTTCGCGCGGTCGACGAACTCGCAGACCGCGGCCTCGGGTATCTTCCGCCCGTCGACGTGGATTCGCTCGCGGAGCGTCTCGAAGTGCGGCGACGTGTAGAGGCCCGCGCTCAGTCCGGCCTCCCGGAGGACCGACTCGGTCATCCGGGCCGTGCTCCCTTTGCCGTTCGACCCCGCCACCTGCACGAACGTCACGTCCTCGTGGGGGTCGTCGAACTCGGCGAGGAGCGCCCGAACCGACGCCGTCCCCGGTTTGACCTGAAACCGGCGGAGGTCGAAGAGGAAGCGCACCGCCTCGTGGTACTGCATACGCGAAGGTCACGAGCGTCTCGCTTAGGAGTGTCGAACCGGCCCACTTCTGCGGGGACTTGCGGACGGATATTCATTATCGAGGGGGACTAAGTCCCCCTCGATGTACGACTCGATTCTGGTTCCGACGGACGGCAGCGAGGGGACGGAGAAGGCACTCGACCACGCGTTGGAGGTCGCCTCCCTCTCGGGGGCGACGGTCCACGCCCTCTCGGTGGTCGACCGGCGACTCTACCTCGCGGCGAGCGACGACCAGAAGGACGAGTTGCAGGAATCGCTGCACGACGACGCCGAGGCCGCCGTCGACGACGTGGCCGAGACGGTCCGCGAGGCGGGCGCGGAGTGCGTCACCGCCGTCCGCGACGGCGTCCCCTACAAGTGCATCCTCGACTACGCCGAGGAGGCGGACGTCGACCTCGTGGTGATGGGGACCCACGGGCGCACCGGTCGGGACAAGCTTGCGAGTCTCGGCAGCGTCACCGAACGCGTCGTCGAGAACACCGACCGGCCCATCCTCGTCGTGAGCATCGGCGGGGAGTGAGAGCGGCGTCTCGTCGGGGCGAACTCGAAGAGGTCGGAGGGCGCGAGCGACCGCTCAGTCGCGTCTGAACGACCGAAAGACTCGCCGGCCTCGTCTTTCGAGATTCGGACACTCCACCACTACGTTCAGTCGTGTCTGAACGACCGCCGGCCGGTGAACGCCATCGCGATGCCGCGTTCGTCCGCGGCGGCGATGACGTCCTCGTCGTTCACGGAGCCGCCGGGCTGAATGACGGCCTCGACGCCGGCGTCTGCGGCCTCCTCGATACCGTCCGGGAACGGGAAGAAGGCGTCCGAGGCCATCACGGTCCCCTCGGGACCCTTGCCCTCGGCGTGTTCCTCGGCCTTCATGGCGGCGAGGCGGACGGCGTCGACGCGGGAGACCTGTCCCATCCCGATACCGACGGTTTCCGTCCCGTCGGCGAACAGGATGCCGTTGGACTTCACGTGTTTGAGCACCTTCCACGCGAACAGCATCGTCTCCAGTTGCTCGTCGGTGGGTTCGGTCTCGGTGACGACCTCCAAATCGTCGACGGTCGGGGCCCAGAGGTCGCGTTCCTGCACGAGTCGGCCGCCGACGAGCGGTTTCTCGGTGAGTCGGTCCGTGCGCTCGCCCAACTCGCCCACGTCCAGCACGCGGAGGTTCTCCTTTCCGGTCAGCACGTCGAGGGCGGCGTCGGTGTACCCCGGCGCGACGACGACCTCCTTGAACGAGTCGACGATCAGTTCCGCCGTCTCGGCGTCGCACTCGCGGTTCAGGGCGACGATGCCGCCGAAGGCGCTCATCGCGTCCGTCGAGAGGGCGTCGGCGTACGCCTCCGCCAGCGAGTCGGCGGCGGCACAGCCGGCGGGGTTGGCGTGTTTGATGACCGCCGCGGCGGGTTCGTCGAACTCCTTGATGAGGTTGAGCGCGCCGTCGGCGTCGTTGTAGTTGTTGTACGACAGCGCTTTCGCCCCCTCGTTCAGTTGCGCGGCGCGGACGACGGAGGCCTCCTCGCAGGCGTCGTCGGCGTAGACGGCGGCGTCCTGGTGGGGGTTCTCGCCGTAGCGGAGTTCGGCGGCCTTGTCGTCGGAGACGAGGCGGCGTTCGGGGAAGTCGCCGCCGCGGTCGCCGTCGACGGTCACCGTCCCGTCCTCGACGTCGACGCGTCCCTCGGCGAACCAGCGGACCGCACGCGGGTACGCCGCGAACTCGCCCTCGCGGAGGACGCGCCCTTTGAGGGAGTCCTCGTCGTCGTCCTCGTAGACGGGGACGGCCTCCTGGGTGACGATAGGGCCGGCGTCGACGTCCTCGGTGACGACGTGGACCGTACAGCCGGTGGTGCGGACGCCGGCGTCGAGCACCTGTTCGTGGGCGTCCATGCCGGGGAACGACGGGAGCAGCGAGGGGTGGACGTTGAGCGCCGTCGGCGTCCCCTCGACGAACGTCTCGGTGAGGATGCGCATGTAGCCGTCGAGGCAGACGAGGTCGAAGTCGTACCCCGAGAGACACTCGAGGACGCGGCGCTCGTGGGATTCGCGTGACTCCTCGGCGTCGCGTTCGACGACCTCCGTGGGAATCCCGCGTTCGGAGGCGGCGTCGAGGACGGGGGCGCCCTCCTCGTTCGCGAGGACGACGGCGAGTTCCGCCCCGCCGGGCGCTCGCTCGTCGATGTGCAGGAGGTTCCGCCCGCGATTGCTCGCCAGACCGGCAATCTTGGTCATGTGAAGAGTGCCTCGGGCCGGGAGAAAAACAGTTGCGGTCCTCGCCCGCCCGATATGCACGTTCGAGCATATAAAACGGGATATGAGCGCGCGGGCACCCGGAATGTATGCACGAGAGTGGGATAGTCCATCGACACGCTTTTGCGTCACCCGGCGGCATCCTCGCGCATGGACGACCTCTCCCGCTCGGACCCGCTCGCCGCCGTGTCGCCCTTGGACGGCCGATACGCCGGTCGAACCGAACCGCTCGTTCCGTACGCCAGCGAGGCCGCCCTCATGCGCGCCCGCGTCCGCGTCGAGGCCAAGTACCTGCTGGCGCTCTCGGACCTCGACGCGACGCCGCTGTCGCTCTCCGAGTCGGAGCGCGAGTCGGTTCTGGCGCTCCCCGAGGAGTTCGACGGCGAGGACGCCCGCCTCGTGAAGCGCCTCGAAACCGAGGGCGCGGCGGGGTACGCCGCGACGAATCACGACGTGAAGGCCGTCGAGTACTTCATCCGGACGGAGACGGACGAGCGGGTCCACCCGTGGATTCACTTCGGACTCACGAGCGAGGACGTGAACAACCTCGCGCAGCGACTGCTCGCCAAGCCGGCCGTCGAGGACGTGCTCGTTCCGGCCGTCGAAGACGTCAGAGACGAACTCGCGGCCCTCGCCCGAGAGTACCGCGCGACGCCGATGCTCGCGCGGACGCACGGTCAGCCCGCGACGCCGACCACGTTCGGGAAAGAGATGGCCGTCTACGCTGCCCGACTCGGGACGCAACTCGGGCGCGTCAAGGAGGCGGCGGGGGAACTGTCGGGTAAACTCGCCGGCGCGTCGGGAACGTACGCGGCGCACGTCGCCGCCTACCCCGAGGTGGACTGGCGGGCGTTCTCCCGCGAGTTCGTCGAGGGCCTCGGCCTCGAACACACCGCGCTGACGACGCAGGTGAACCCCTGCGACGACCTCTCGACCCTGTTCGACGCCCTCCGCGGCGTCGACAACGTCCTCCTCGACCTGGACCGCGACGTGTGGCTGTACGTCTCCCAGCGCTACCTCGGACAGGAGACCACCGAGGGCGAGACGGGGTCGTCGACGATGCCGCACAAGGTGAACCCCATCGACTTCGAAAACAGCGAAGGAAACCTCTCGAAGGCCAACTCCGACCTCTCGTTTCTCGCGGACTACGTGACGAACTCCCGCCTCCAGCGGGACCTCTCGGACTCGACGGTCAAGCGGAATATCGGGTCGGCGTTCGCCCACTGTCTCATCGGCTACGGGAAGACGGCCGCCGGTCTCCGGAAGGTGGTGCCGAACGAGCGAGTCATGCGCGAAGAACTGGAAGCCCACCCCGAACTCATCGGCGAGGCGGTCCAGACCATCCTCCGGCGCGAGGGCGACACCGAGGCGTACGAGCGGGTGAAGGAACTCACGCGCGGACGCGACGTGACGTTGGAGGACTTCCGCGACCTGTTCGACGAACTCGACGTCGAGGAGTCCGTCCGCGAGGAGTTGCGGGCGCTGTCGCCGACGACGTACGTCGGACTCGGCGAGGAACTCGTGGACGAACTGTAGGTCTGGGCTCGGGTCCACGCCGGATTCGGAGGACGGGGAGACGGTCCCCGTAGAATACTCGGCTACTGATAGTTCATCGGAGGGTGGTGGATACAGCGCGCGAGTCGGTCACAGGCTCGGCACCTGTCTGAGAGAACCGAATCGCTCAAAACAGGAAGGGCCGCAAGTCGTTCGAGACGTGGGACGTACGGCAACTTGGTTCGGTCATGCAAGTGACTCTGCCAAACCGTTATCCGGCTCTGTTACGAATATCTGAGTAACGGAACTACGGCTGCGCACTCTGTGTTCGCGCCCCCCAAGATGAAGGGGCCATTTGAACCGGGATACCCGGTTGAGGAGGCAGTCTCCTCGTTCACCTCGCGTGGGAGTCACGCGGAACATATCATTCAGAACGCTTGTTCCGCAACAGCATCAGTCACGCATGACAGTACCCGCGTATCCAACTCATAGAACCGACAGTACACCCCGGTCGTCGGACAGCTCGTCCGTCCACCCATTCACCGCTTGGAGGAGAAGCCCCGATGAGCGTCGTACTTGAGTTCACGCTCCCCTCGGATTCGTTTCCGTTCGGACGGTCCACGAGCGGGGACCCGAGCGTCCGAGTCCAACTCGAACGCCTCGTTCCTCTCAAAGAATCCCGCATCCCTTTCCTGTGGGCGACGGGCAAAGCGTTCGACCAGTTCGAACAGCACCTTCGAGACAGCGCCGTAGTCGAACATCTCGAGGCCGTCACGCGACTCGGCGAGAGCGTCCTCTATTACGTCGAGTGGGACACGGACAAGGAAACGTTTCTGAACGGTCTCAGCGAACACGACGGGGCGATCATGGACGCCCACGGCGATTCCGAGTGGTCGTTCACCGTTCGCTTCCGGAGCCACGCCGACTTGACGCGGTTTCATCAGTTCTATCAGGCCCACAACTACCCCGTTCACATCGACCGCGTGTACGCCCCCGACGAAGCCTCCCGGACGGAGTACGGCTTCGGCCTCACGCCCGAACAGCGCGAGGCGCTGACGATGGCTGTCCAAGAGGGCTACTTCTCCGTCCCCCGAGAGACGAAACTCGACGAGATCGCCGACCAGTTGGGCATCAGTAGACAAGCCACCTCCGAGCGCGTCCGGCGCGGAGCCGAAACGGTCCTCCGAAAATCGCTGATTGGTCTCGTCGCTGAGAATTTCGAGCCGGTCGACGAGTCGTGAGACCAGTTCTACTTAAAGCGGCTTTCCATATCCGGTAGGAAGAGACGGAGAAGGATATGTCAGGCAGACAGTTGAATCGGACAGGTGAACCACAGATGAACGATGCGGATAGAAGAGCTCACCTCCGATTCGGTGTTCCGGTGCCTCGCAGACGAACGTCGACGGCACATCCTCGGCTACTTTCGGAACAACGACGGCGATACCGCATCGTTCGACGACCTCGTCGACTACGTGACCCAGCGGGAGGGACAGCCGACGGCACCGGACAGAGAGACCGTCGCCATCGACCTGTACCACCGCCATCTTCCGATGCTGGCCAACTACGGCGTTATCGACGTCGATGACCGAACCGAGAGCGTCCGGTACACCGGTGACGGAAAGATAGAGGCCGTGTTGGGTGACGAGCCCGGTCGGTCGATCCGTGCTCCAGAGGCGGCGGATGACTGATGCTCCGTATCCAGCGTGTGGCGTTCGCGTCCCGCTTGACGATCGCTTCTGGTAATCAACCGCTTAGCAGTAACCTCGTATAACAATGTCAAAGACAACATCTGGATGGCCGGAACGGGATGGAATGGTACTCAGACACTGCTCGAACTGCGGAGGGGAACGCGAGCACGAGATATCGCTGACGATTACGACGGCGATACGGCGCGACAACGTGAAGCCGGAGAACGAGAAATGCGCCAGAAAGCCCCACAGAGTCTACGAGTGCGCATACTGCGGTCGCGCACACCCCGAACGAGCGTAGCTTACAGTCTACTGCGATACCTCCTCGTTGGAGATAGATAACCGGACAGTCGGAGCTAATAGCCTCTTTCTCTGGGATGGTGGTCGGTACTACAGACCGAATGCCCCGTCTCCACGAAGTGCTCTATCGACCGCCTGTTGAACTCACAGGGCGTCAGATCACCCGAATCACTCACTGACCAGCTACACTGCTGGCACACAATCTCCACAGTGAATGTTAACAGGCCGCACATATGAATCCTCCGTCCATCGCTGTTGCAGTGAGATGCGCGTCGTCGGAAGAGACGTAAACGACGGCAGACTGACTGTTATCGTAGGATGAACGTCGCCTCTGGGGAGGCGACGTAGTCTGGTCGATAGCTGACCGGTTGGGATCGGGGGCCACAGACCAGTGTCCACCAGCGGGGGTATCCAGAGTGAGTGATTCGCCGTGGATACGCGGATGGTCGACCCGACTTCCGTCTGGTGGATATCCTCAGATTAGAGAGGTAGACCAGTGAGCGCCGGGGTTGTTAGTAAGCGCCGTTCAAATACGGAAGGCTAACTGTCGCGACTATCGCTCAGAACGTCGAGAACCGGAGGACTCGTTCGCGGACGCTGGTCACGCCGAAAGATGTCCTGGGAGAAGGAGATAGTATGTCAGGCCACGCCGTTGATACCGGCGGGAACCTTCTCCGTCGGACGCTTGATGTTCCGGTCGATCCGAACGAATCCGTTCGCGCTGTGACTGAAACGGATTGAAGTGTCGCCGTACCGAGCGAGGTAGTTTCATCAAGAACCGAGGCAAGTGGGCGAATGTACGCTTGCCGAACAGACGAGGAGAGACACGCCAGCGACGGAGTGTTGGGGTTCGATAATAGCAGTAACTGATGAGTATAATCGATCACCCCCGTCACAGCGAGCGGTGTTTCGACGATGCTGAAGAGACAGATAGGAATCGGGTAGGTTATATCTTGGTTCGATATCTGCACTCCTCGAAAGCGGCCGGTCTACCAAAACGCTCACTGTCCAGTAGAGCGAGTTCGCGTCTTCCGAATAACTGATGTGAGGCTTCTATGGCATAGTCGGGTCAGAAACAACCGCTCAACACGCAGTCTCACTCAGCAGTTAGTTCAGTGTGGGTCGGACGGAATAAACGAATCCTCAGTGATGAGTACATCCTCTCTATTCAGCGTGCCAGTGCTGTCAGCACCCGAAGACTTCGACAGAACCGGAGAGGAGGGAAGACGGAGATGCGACACGTCCGGTGAGCGCCGACTCGGGCTGGAGTTCGTGAGTGACGCCGCGGGCTGGCGCGGCGCGGCCCTCACCGTGCATCTTCCTTTACTCATCATAGAATAAATCTTTTGGTGACTGGGGTCGTAGCGACTGCACATGAGAGCTATCGCAGTGAAGCAGGGCGAGAACCGTCCGGCGCTCGTGGACAAACCGCGTCCGACGCCGTCGGCGGGTCAAGCCCTCGTTCGCACCCTCTTCGTCGGCGTGGACGGCACCGACCACGAGGTCATCGCGGGCGGGCACGGCGGGGTCCCGGAGGGCGAAGACCACCTCGTCCTCGGCCACGAGGCCGTCGGCGTCGTCGAGGACCCGAACGGCACCCGGTTCGAGGCGGGCGACGTGGTCGTTCCGACGGTCCGGCGGCCGCCGAACGGCGAGAACGAGTACTTCGAGCGCGGCGAACCCGACATGGCGCCCGAGGGGATGTACCACGAACGCGGCATCCTCGGCGCGCACGGCTTCATGGCGGAGTACTTCGTGAGCGAGGAGGAGTTTCTCGTGGAGGTTCCGGCGTCGCTCGCGGACCTCGGCTTTCTCGTCGAACCGGTATCCATCGCCGAGAAGGCGGTCGAACTCGCCTACGCCTCCCGGTCGAGTTTCACGTGGGAACCCGAGGCCGGGGCCGTCCTCGGCAACGGGAGCCTCGGACTGTTGACGCTGGCGCTCCTGCGCGACAAACTCGGGTACGAGCGCCTGTACTGTCTCGGCCGCCGGGACCGACCCGACCCGACCATTGACATCATCGAGGAACTCGGAGCGACGTACGTCGACTCCCGCGAGACGCCCGCCGACCGGATGTCGGAGGCGTTCGAGCCGATGGACTTCGTCTTCGAGGCGACGGGCTACGCGAAACACGCCTTCGAGAGCGTCCACGCCCTCGCGCCGAACGGCGTCGCGGCGCTCCTCGGCGTCCCCGGCCCGTGGGAGTTCGAGGTGGACGGCGGGTCGCTGCACAACGAACTCGTCATGCAGAACAAGGCGCTCGTCGGGAGCGTCAACTCGCACGTGCGCCACTTCGAGTCGGCCGTCGACACGCTGGCGGAACTCCCGCCGTGGTTCACGGACGCCTTAGTCACGAACGTCTACGGCCTCGACGAGTTCGCGTCAGCGTTCGACGACGACGATACCACTATAAAAACTGCCGTTCAATTCGGTACGTATGAAGAACGTCGATGATCTCATCGAGAGCGCGGCAGAGCTCGCGGACCGCGGGTTGTCGAAGGGGGAAATCGCGGACGAACTGAACGTCTCGCGGGAGACGGCCAGTTGGCTCGTCGACCGCAGCGGCGCGTCGAGCCCAGAGCGGGCGGCGACCGCGACCGAGACGAGCGGTCCGCAGGACATCCACGTCGACTGGAGCGCCATCGGCCGGGACTCGAAACGCATGGGGTACGTCGCGCGCGCGATGTCAGACCTGTTGGAGGGGGAAGGCGACGAGGTCGACCTCACCATCGGTATCGAGAAGGCGGGGGTGCCGCTGGCGACCGTCGTCGCGCAGGAACTCGACACCGACCTCGGGACGTACGCGCCCGCGAAGCACCAGTGGGAGGAAGGGGACATGGACGACCTGGGCGGGTCGTTCTCGCGGAACTTCTCGGAGATACGCGACCGCCAGTGCTACGTCGTCGACGACACCGTCACCTCGGGGACGACGATGAAAGAGACCATCGACGCCATCCGCGAGGAGGGCGGCCGTCCCGTCGCCTGCGTCGTCATCGTGGACAAACAGGGTCTCGAAGAGATAGACGACGTGCCCGTCTACTCGCTCATCGACGTGGTCGGCGTCGGCCGGGAGTAGTCGCTCCCTTCCGGCGCCCCGAGCGCCGCCGATTCGGGGCGCCGACGACGCAACCCATTTGACGCGCCGTCACCTATCTTCGCGCATGACGTTCCAACCCGGCAGCGATCTGTCCGACGAGGAGATCCGAGAGCGCGTCGACGACCTCATCGAGTCGAACGAGGTGGTGCTGTTCATGAAGGGCAACCGTCTGATGCCGCAGTGCGGCTACTCCGCCCGCGCGGTCGAACTCCTCGGCAAGCACCGCGAGGAGTTCGAGACGGTGGACGTCCTCCCCGCCCTCGACGCCTACCGCGCCGCCCTGAACGAACACAGCGGCTGGGAGACCATCCCGCAGGCGTACGTCGAAGGGGAGTTCGTCGGGGGGAGCGACATCCTCTCGGAACTCGACGAGCGCGGCGAACTCGGCGAGACCGTCTCGGCCTAATCCGCCCACGGGAGTTGTATTTCGCTTCGCGCGACCGAATCAAAGAGTAGGCCTAATAAGTTCGCAGGCCGTACAGTAACACAGGTATCGACGTCGCGCCGCCGCGCGCCAGCACTAACCGATACTGCTCCAACAATGTCAGGCCGCGTATTCCGACTCCACTCAACGCTCGAACTGCCACTCGAAGACGTCATGGAGTTCTTCGAGAACGACCCCGACCTCCCGCCGGAGGTCGAGGACGTGGAAGTCACCCGCCGGAACAACACGCTCATACTCAAGGCCGTCGCGGCCGACGACAACCTCAGCAAGTACACCCCGACGGCGCAACTCAAAGCGAGCGTCACCGAAAATCGGGTGTACGAGGAGGAACCACCTCGCGCGGGCGCCCCGCGGTGGGGCGAGGAGGAAGAGGAGATTCCCTCCGAACTCGTCGAGTTCGCGTGTTTCAAAGGCGACCGGGAGACGGTTCTCCAGAACACCGCCCTCCAGTACCCGATGTTCCTCGTGCTCCGCGAACTCGCGATGATCGCCGAAAAGGGGACGCTCACCGCCATCACCGAGTACGACGGTGAACTCGACGCCACGCGCATCGTCGAGGGCGAGGAGCGCCCGGCGACCATCGAAGTCGTCGAGAACCCCTCGAAGGGCGGGTCGGGCGGCGGCGGCGTCAACTGGCGCGACAACAAGTTCATCAGCTAACGACCCCGTCTGACGCAGTCCCGACGTCTGTTCTCCTCGCAGCGGCGTTCGCTCCGAAGTAACGGTGCCTGCGACTCCGAGAGTCGACAGAGATTTCCGCCGCCGGCCTATCTCGACACCCGGATGGTGGACGACGACCGTCGCGAGACGATAGTCTCGCACTTTTTCGGTGGGATGCGCGGGGGCGACGAACGGGTGAACGGGGGGCGCTCGCGCGCCGACTCGGGGAGCAGAGCGGAGACGGAGACGAGGACCGGATGACCGACGAGCGACGCCGCCTCCCGAGTCGCACGTCGGCGCGTCGGGGACTTCGCCTCGCCGTGCTTGCTCTCATCGCTCTCACGCTGCTGTCCGCCGGCGTCTCGTTCCTGACGTACGACCCCGTCGACGCCGCCGGGGGCGCGGCCGTGAACGAACCTACCGGCGCCGCCGCCGACACCGGCGTCGGCGCCCCTCGCGTCGTCGCCACCGTCGACGGCGTGGGTCCGGGTCAGATCGTCGCCTACGACGCCGACGGACGGGTCGTCTACCGGAACGACTCGCTGACGCTGTACCACGACGTCGACCCGACGCCCGGAACGGACCGAACGGTGACGTACGTCGCCTCCGACGTGGCCGCCGTCGACGCCTGCGCGGGCGAGGCCTGCCTGCGGAACGTCATCGAGCGGGTGAACCTCACCACCGGCGAGGTGACCCGGGTGTACGAACGCGTCCACCGGCGCAACGGGTCGACGCAGATACACGACGTCGACCGGGTGAACGACTCGACGTTCCTCGTCGCCGACATCAGCTACCCCGACCGGGTGTACATGGTGAACGTCACGACGGGCGAAACCGTCTGGCAGTGGCGCGCCTCGGAGGCGTTCGCCCCCGAGAGCGGCGGGAGCTACCCCGCCGACTGGACGCACGTCAACGACGTGGAGATGCTCCCGGACGGCCGCGTCATGGTGAACCTCCGGAACCAGGACCAAGTCGTGTTCATCGAACCCGGCGAGGGGGTGCAGTCCAACTGGACGCTCGGCGCCGACGGTAAGCACGGCGTCCTCTTCGAGGCGCACAACCCCGACTACATCCCCGAGTCGCGGGGCGGCCCGGCCGTCGTCGTCGCCGACTCGGAGAACAACCGCCTCGTCGAGTTTCAACGGACGGACGGGTCGTGGACGCGGAGTTGGACGTGGCGGGACACGACCCTCCAGTGGCCGCGGGACGCGGACCGCCTTCCCTCCGGCCGGACGCTCGTCGCCGACTCGCACGGCGAACGCCTCCTGAGCGTCCGACCGAACGGCGCTATCGCGTGGTCGAAGCGGTTCCCCACCGGGAGTTACGACGTGGAGCTTCTCGGCACGGGCGACGAGAGCGCCGGCGGGAGCAGCGCGGCGCAACTTAACCTCCGGTCCCGGCGGCCGAGTTCGCTCGTCCGGGACGGGAATACCTCGATGCGGGGCGCGGCGGTGGGTCCGTCGCTCGCCGCGACGCCCCCGGTGAACGCCGCCTTGGGTGACGGAGAGTCGGTCGGCGCTCGACTGGCCGGAGCGGCCGGGCCCGCGGTCGAGTACGTCCGCTACTCGCTCGTCTCCGTCGTTTCGCCCCGCGTCCTCCACGGTCTTCTGTACGTCCTCCCGCCGTGGGTGTCGCCACTCGACGTGACGCTCGCGCTCGGAACGGGAGTCGTCGGCGCGCTCTGGGCTGTCACGGCCGCGACGATGCGGTTCTCCTTGCGCGGCCGGCCCCGTTCGGAGTGAGCCGCGACCGACTCCCGCACGCTGCGGGTCGCACGCGCGTCGGAAACTGCTATCGCCGCACGGAAGTCGTTCGCACGGCCTGACCAGGATGAAAGACGCTTTAGGGCTGTAATTAGATGTAATTACTGTATGCCGGAAGGCTTCCCCGACTACCTCGACGTCGACTACACGGACGGCGAAGGAGAGAACCCCGACGACTATCCGTCCATCCAGGACAAAATAGAGAAAGCAATCGAGGTCACGAAGGACGGCCTCGAACAGTACGAGAACCCCGTCGTGATGTGGACGGGCGGAAAAGACTCCACGCTCTGTCTGTACTTCATCAAGGAGGTCGCAGAGAAGCACGGCTACGAGGTACCGCCGGCCGTCTTCATCGACCACTACCAGCACTTCGACGAGATTCACGACTTCGTCGACAAGTGGGCCGACGAGTGGGACCTCGAGGTCATCTACGCCCGCAACGAGGACGTCGGCGCCTACGTCGACGAACACGGCCTCGAACCCGGCGACGACATCCCCGTCGACGAACTCTCCGAGCACAACCAGCACCACATCCGCAACCTGCTGGAGTACGAGGACGACACGTTCCCGTTCCTGCTCGACACCTACGTCGGCAACCACCTCCTGAAGACGGTGGCGCTGAACGACGCCCTCGAAGAGTACGACGTCGACGGCGTCATCTCCGGCGTCCGCTGGGACGAACAGGAAGCCCGCGCCGACGAGACGTTCTTCTCGCCGCGGCACGACCCCGACATCTACCCGCCGCACGACCGCATTCAACCCATCCTCCAGTTCGACGAGGCGTCCGTCTGGGACGCGTTCTGGAACTTCGTCGTTCCGGACACCGTCGAGGGCTACCCCGACGACGGCTACGTTCCGCAGTCGGCCGACGACCTGCCGAACGACCTGACGCAGGACGACATCCCCGTCTCGCCGAAGTACTTCGCCGGCTTCCGCTCGCTGGGCAGCGAGGTGTCCACCGACAAGACCACCGAGGAACCGGCGTGGCTGCAGGACATGGAGAACACGACCGAGCGCGCGGGCCGCGCCCAGGACAAAGAGGACCTGATGGAACGCCTGCGCGACCTCGGCTACATGTGAAGTCGGGACGCACGCGAACGCGCGCGTCCGCCCGGTGAACGAGGCGGACGTTCATTTTTCGAGCGTTCGGTCTCGAGCGACGCGTACGAGTCGTGCGAACGAATGACCACGCAAAGCTAGATATCCTCGCCGCGCGATAGGTCACACCGATGACTCCCTCTTTCCCCTCGTACGTGACGCTCGACTACGACGCCGGCTGCGGCGAGAGCGCCGACGACTACCCGACGCTCGAAGACAAGATGGGCAAGGCCGTCGAGGTGACGCGCGAAGCCCTCGAACAGTACGAGCGACCCGCCGTCATGTGGACCGGCGGGAAGGACTCCACCGTCGTTCTCTACGTCGTCCGCGAAGTCGCGGCCGAGATGGGCGTCGACGTCCCGCCCGTCGTGTTCATCGACCACTTCGAGCACTTCCCCGAAACCGTCGCGTTCGTCGAGCGCTGGACCGATGCGTGGGACCTCGACCTCGTGGTCGCCAAGAACGAGGACTTCGTCCGCCTCGGGGCCGCCCCCGGCGACGAGATACCCCTCGCGGACCTCTCGGAGACGAACCGCCGCGAACTCGAACGCCTGGAGTACGAGGGGGAGACCCTCACCCTCGACGCCGACTCATTCGAGGGGAACCACCTGCTGAAGACGGTGGCGCTGAACGACGTGATATCGGAACACGAGTTCGACGGTATCTTCTCCGGCGTCCGCTGGGACGAACAGGAGTCCCGCGCCGACGAGACGTTCTTCTCGCCGCGGCACGACTCCGAGAAGTACCCGCCGCACGACCGCGTCCACTCCATCCTCCAGTTCGAGGAGGCCGACGTCTGGGCGGCGTTCTGGAACTACATCGTCCCCGACGCGACCCACGGCTACCCGACGGGTCACGCCCCCGAGAACGTCGAGGACTTCCCCGAGGGAATCGAGGCGGCGGACGTCCCCGTCTCGCCGAAGTACTTCGAGGGGTTCCGCTCGCTCGGCACCGAGTCGGGGTCGGCGAAGTCCGACGACCGCCCGGCGTGGGTGCAGGACCTCGGCGCGAGCAAGGAGCGGGAGGGCCGCGCGCAGGACAAAGAGGACCTGATGGGTCGCCTGCGCGACCTCGGCTACATGTAATCCGGCGCCGCGACCCCCCGACGGCCCCCGCGGAACCGGAGGAGGTATACGAGCCTCCGCTCTACCGCCCCCAATGACCGAATCCGGCGACTGGGTCGGCCTCTTCTCCGGCGGCAAGGACTCCTCGTGGGCGCTCTACCGCGCGCTGGAGGCGGGATTGAACGTCACCCGACTGCTGACCGTCCACCCCGGCGAGGACTCCGAGTCCTACATGTACCACGTCCCGGCGACGCATCTCGCGTCGCTGGCGGCCGAGAGCGTCGGCATCGACCTCGTGGAGGTGACGCCCGAGGACCTCGGAGCGACGGACGCGACGGACTCGGGCGAACAGGGCGACGCCGAACTCGAACCGCTCGAAGCGGCGCTTCGGGACCTCTCTTCGGACCTCAACCTCGCGGGCGTCACCGCCGGCGCCATCGAGAGCGAGTTCCAGACGAACCGCATCCAGGCGATGTGCGACCGCCTCGACATCGACCTGTTCGCGCCGCTCTGGCGGGAGAACCCCCGCGAACTCGGCGAGGCGATGCTCGACGCCGGGTTCGAGATCACAATCGTGCAGGTCGCGGCGCACGGTCTCGACGAGTCGTGGCTCGGCCGAACGCTCGACCGGGAGGCGCTGGACGAACTGGTCGAACTGCAGGAGCGCTACGGCGTCCACCCCCTCGGCGAAGGCGGCGAGTTCGAGACGTTCGTCACGGACGCCCCGCACATGTCCCGCCCCATTGAACTGGAGTACGAGACGGTCTGGGAGGGGACGCGCGGCCGCATCGACGTGACGGACGCGCGACTCGGCGAGCGAGCGGGTGCGGGTAAAAACGAGAACGAAGACGAAGCGTAGTCGCAGGCGAGGCGGGTCGGCGTCGTCGCCGTCCCGCTTCCCGTTGTTATTCGAGGTGCGAGTGCGCGCCGATGAGGGCGTTCGAGAGGTCGAGGTTCTCGATGTGGGTGTCCTCGTCGACGATGGTGTTTCGGATGTCCGCGTTCCGGATGATGGAGTCCTTGAAGATGACCGTCTTCTCCAGCGTCGAGTCCTCGACGACGCTGTTGGCCATGACGTGGACGTTCTCGCCGAGGTCGCTGTTCTCGACGCTCGCCGTCTCGTGGACGAAGTTCTCGCCGCCGAGATACCACGACACCGCGTCGAGGTAGCTCTCGGGCGTCCCGATGTCGAACCAGGCGCCGTCGAACGTGAACGCGTGTACGTCGCCCTTACCCTGGAGCCACTGGATGAACCAGCCCGGTTCGTCGGGGTTGTTGCCGCCGGTGAGGTACTCGTCGAACTTCGGCAGCGTCTCCGCCGGGAACGCGTAGCAGGCGATAGAGACGAGCGTGCTGTTCGGTTCCTCGGGTTTCTCCTGGAAGTTGACCACTCGGTCGCCCTCCAGTTCGACGAGGCCGTAGGATTTAGCCCGCTCCTTCGACCCCACGTCGTAGGCGGCGATAGAGGGGGTGTTCTTCTCCTCGAAGAAGTCGACGAACTCGCTCACGTCGAACGACAGCAGGTTGTCGCCGGCGATGACGACGAGGTCCTCCTCGACGTTCTCGCGGTCGATGAGTTGTTCGAGCGCACCGACGACGCCGAACTTCTCGTCCTCCTCGACCGTCTCCTCGACGGAGAGCGTCGGTTTCTCGAACGGCGAGTCCGCGAGGTACTCTTCGAACACCTCCTCGAAGCGCTCGTTCGTGCTGACGAACACCTCCGAGACACGGTCGTCCTCCTCTAGATCCTCGAAGATGACGTCTATCACCGTCTCTTCGCCCACCGGTAGAAACATCTTGGGGCGGTGTTTCGTGATGGGCCACATTCGCGTCGCGTACCCTCCTGCAAGGACGACTGCCTTCATGCTCGAATGGACTTACCGCTCTGTCAAGTTCTTTTCCCATCCTGCCCATTTCGTGATACTAATTTCGAACCACTGCGACGGGTCGAATCGGAAAGCGGACGGAAGGACTAACCACCGCTCGGTGCCTACCCGAGGACATGTCGGAGTCGGACTCGGACGCGACGACGCGGCAGCGAATCGCCGACGCCCTGCGGGAGGGACCGCAAACGGCGAGCGAACTATCGGAGACGGTGGGCGTCTCCCAGTCGTCGGCGTATCACCACCTGAGACACGTCGCCCAGTCGGTCGAGTCGGCGGGCGACGAGCGGTTCCTCGTCGCGCCGCCGGAGTGCCGCGAGTGCGGCTTCTCGGCGTTCGACGACCCGGTGAACTACCCCTCGCGGTGCCCGGACTGCCGCTCGGAGCGCATCGAGGAGGCCGTGTTCAAAATCGAGTGACGAGTCAGAAGTCGGCTACCTCGCGGTTGTGGTAGTCGAGAAACCGCGCGTCGAGGGCGTGGTCCCCGCGGACGAACAGCGTCTCACCGTCGACGGCGGCGTCGTAGGCGTGCGCGATGCGGTAGGATTCGGGGTCGACGGCGACGGTGCCGTAGTCGAAGTCGGCGTGGTGGTTCGGACAGAGGACGAGGAGGTTCGACTCGGCGTCGGGTCCGTCGTGCGGCCGGCCGAGCGGTCTGACGTGGTGAGCCTCGGCGTACCCGTCGTCCTCGCCGGCCCCCCGCCGTCGCGTCTCTCCGCACACTTGGCACGCGAAATCGTACCGGCGCTTCAACGCCGTCGCCAACGGCGTGTTCCGGACGATTCGGGTGCGGGTCGTCTCGACTCGTTCCGGCGCGTCGAGGTCCGACGCCGCCTCTTCGCGGTCGATTCCCTCTCGTTTCTCGCTGCGCCGTTGGAGGGTGAACTGGTAGACCGTCCGACCCCCGTATTCGACTTCGTCGCAGGCCAAGACGTCGACCTGTCCCTGGTACTCCCACGCCGACTCACCCTCCCCGCGGTGGAAGAAGAATATCGGAAGCGGCGACTCCGCGGCGTTCGCCAGGTAGCGGTTGCCGCCCGTGAGCGTCTGGTCTCCGTTCTGTCCCTCGCCGACGTACGTGAACTGACCGCCGGTCACGTCGTCCTCGTACGGTCCGGCATCGGTCGAGAACAGGCGCAGATACCGCTGACGTCTGTCGTCGTCGTCGTAGCAGATTTCGATGCCGCGCCCGGTCATCCGCCGGTCGAACGCCTCGCGCAGTTCGGCGGCTTCGTACGCGGCGCCGGGTTCGAGTTCGAGGTCCGCGAGTCTCACGTCGCTCCGGTCCCGCCGCGACCGCAAAAAGATTGGCCGTGCGAACTGTCTCCGTGCGCTACGCCTCGATACCGAGTTCGTCGAGCAGCGTCTCGGCCGCGGCGTGCGAGGAACCGGGACCGCGCGCGGTCACGAGGTCGCCGTCGACGGTGACGCTCGCGTCCTTATCGAGTTCGGCGTCCCAGACGCCGCCGGCGGCCTTCACCTCGTCTTCGACCCAGTAGGGGAGTTTCCGGCCGTCGGGCATCAGGTCGTTCTCGTCGACGATGCCCTCCTCCCACTCGTTGGGGAAGCCGGTGACCTCGCGGTCCTCGACGAGGAAGCCGCCGTCCGCCTCGCGCGTGAAGCCGAGCAGGCCGACGGCGTGGCAGACGACGAGCGCCTTCCCGTCGTCGCCGCCGACGGCGCTCAGGAGCGCCTGCCGGGCGTGGCGGTCCTGGTTGATGTCCCACGCGGTGCCGTGCCCGCCGGGGAACACGACGACGTCGTAGTCCGTCGCGTCCACCGTCGCTATCGGTTCGGGGTTCGCCAGTCGTTCGTCGTTCTCGTGGACCTCCAACACTGCCTCGGACGTCTCCTCGCCGACTTCGTCGGGGTCGACCGAGCGCTCGTCGACGACCGGTTTCTCGCCCGTCGGCGTCGCCACGGTGACGTCGACGCCGGCGTCCGAGAGCGTGGTCAACGGCTCGGTGCACTCTTCGCCCCAGTAGCCCGCCTCGCTGACGATGAACAGCGCTGTCGTATCTGACATGGTGTCTCCCCGTACGGACGCGCGAGGAAAAAGCGACCCGGCACCGGAACCCCCGTTCCCCTTCGCGCTACCGCTCGACGTTCGCCGGCCGTTCCAGCGCGCGTTCGTCGCGGGCGGTGAGAAAGCACGCAGAGCGGTGACCGTCCCCGTGGTCGGTGAACTCGGGTGTCGACTCCTCGCACGGGGTGACGAACGCCGACGCGAGCGCTTCCCCGGCTTCCGCCTCCGCTCCGTTCACCAGCAGGTCGAACGCGTCCCCGAGGCGTCGCTCGGCCGCGTCGTCCGACAGTCGGTCGGGGAGGCCGAAGTCGTCCCGAATCTCCCGTTCGACGGCCGCGTCCGGCGCCGTTTCGTCGCCCCCGTTGTCTCGGTCCGCGTCGACGGACTCGCGGACCGCCTCGACGTCGACGGCGCCGGCGACCACCTCGTCGCGGAAGTTCAGGAGCGAGCGCCAGTGGGACTGTTCGAGGTCGTACTCGTCGGACTGAATCACGCGGTGACAGCGCGTGTGGAACCGACACCCCGACGGCGGGTCGACGGGACTCGGCACCTTCCCCGTCAGGTCGATTCCCTTCCGTCGCTGTCTCGGGTCCGGCGTCGGAATCGCCGAGAGCAGCGCCTCGGTGTAGGGGTGCTGCGGGTTCGAGAACACCTCCTCGGTCTCCCCGATTTCGACGATTTTGCCGAGGTACATGACGGCGACCCGGTCGCAGACGTCTCTGACGACGGACATGTCGTGGCTGATGAACAGCATCGACAGCCCGTAGCGCTCCTGCAGGCGGTCGACGAGCGAGAGTATCTCCGCGCGGACGGAGACGTCGAGTGCGCTCACCGGTTCGTCGGCGATGACCAGTTCCGGGTTGAGCACGAGCGCTCGGGCGAGGCCGATGCGCTGTTTCTGCCCGCCGGAGAACTCGTGGGGGTAGCGGTCGTAGTCGCCCGCCGAGAGGCCGACGTCTTCGAGGAGGTTCTCGACTATTTCGCGGCGCCGCGCTCTGTCCGTCATCCCGTGGACCGCGAGCGACTCGGCGACGGAGCTTCCGACCGTCATCCGCGGGTCGAGGCTGGAGGAGGGGTCTTGGAAGATCATCTGCGCGTCCCGGCGGAACGCCTTCAGTTCCGCTTCGTCGAACTGCGTGACGTCCCGCGGACCCTCGCCGCGGCCGCCGTCGAACAGCACCTGTCCCCCCGTCGGCTCCTCCAACCGGACGATGGACGACGCCGCGGTCGACTTCCCGCACCCGGACTCGCCGACGAGGCCGAGCGTCTCCCCGCGCGCGATGTCGAAGCTGATGCCGTCGACGGCCCGCGCGGCGCCGACCTGCCGGGAGAGGATACCCTCGGTGATGGGGTAGTGCTTCTCCAGGTTCCGGACCGAGAGGAGCGGTCGGTCAGTCATCGGCGGTCCTCCCGGTCGCCGTCGGTTCGTCGTCGGTCGACCCGACGATGGCCGACTCGTCGAACCCCTCGCCGTAGTACACACAGGAGACGCGGTGACTCTCCGAGAGGACGTGTTCGGGCGGCTGCTCGCCGACGGTGCACTCCTCGACCGCGTGCGGACAGCGGGGGGCGAACCGACAGCCGTCGGGCGGGTCGACCGGGTTCGGAAGCGTCCCCTCGATGCCGCCGGCGGCTCGGCCCCCGCCGGGGAGACAGTCGATGAGCGCGCGCGTGTACGGGTGCGAGGGGGTCTCGAATATCTCGTAGACGTCGCCGCGCTCCATCACCTTCCCGGCGTACATGACGACGACCCGGTCGGCTATCTCCGCGACGACGCCGAGGTCGTGCGTGATGAACAGGATGCCCATGCCGTACTCCTGCTGGAGGTCGGCGACGAGGTCCAGAATCTGGCTCTGAACGGTCACGTCCAGCGCCGTCGTCGGTTCGTCGGCGACGAGCAGGTCCGGGTTCGTGGCCAGCGCCATCGCGATCATCACGCGCTGTTTCTGCCCGCCGGAGAACTCGTGCGGGTAGTCGTCGAACCGCGCCGCGGCGTTGGCGATGCCGACTCGCTCTAGGAGGTCGACCGCCCGCTCTCTGGCCGCCTTCTTCCCGACGTCCTCGTGGACCTGAATCGCCTCGACGATCTGCCAGCCCACCGTGTAGCAGTGGTTGAGCGCGTCCTGCGGGTTCTGAAACACGTGGCTGATGTCAGCCCCTCGGACGCGCCGCAGCGCCGATTCCGGCGCGCGCGCGAGGTCCACGTAGCCGCGGGTTATCTCGCCGTTCGTCCGCTCCTCGACGACGACGAACCGGTCGTCGTTGGGGGCGGGGTCGGCCTCGCCGCGACCGGTCGGGTCGGCGGCGTCGACCACCCGCTTCGGGAACCGCTCGGCGAACTCGCGGACGGTCTCTATCTCGCCGAACCGAATCGACCCCTCGACGGTTCCCGGCGGCGAGGGAATCAGCCGCGTCACCGACTCGCTGGCGACGGTCTTCCCGCTTCCCGACTCGCCGACGATGCAGACCGTCTCGCCCCGGCGGACGTCGAAGTCGACGCCGTCGACGGCGGTGAGGAGGCCGGCGTCGGTGTCGAACGTCGTCCGCAGGCCCTCGACCGAGAGCAGCGGTCTGTCCGTGCGCGCGTTCGCATTTGCGTTCGTGTTCGTGGCTGTATTCGGATTCATGTTCACGACTCCGCCTCCGCGCGCGCCTCGGGGTTCAGCGCGTCCAACAGCGCGTCGCCGAGGAAGTTGAACGCGAGGATGGTCAAAAAGAGGACGAGTCCCGGCGCCAGCGTGATCCACGGCGCGTACGAGAGGTGGTCCCGTCCGATGCTGATGAGTTGGCCCCACGACGCGACGCTCGTATCGCCCAGTCCGAGGAACGACAACTGCGCCTCCGCGAGGAGGAACGCCGGAATCAGCAGCGTCGCGTCGGTGATGATGCTGCTCGCGGTGTTCGGGACGAGGTGTCGTCGGATGGTGCGGTACGTTCCGGCGCCGCTGAGACGACTCGCCTTCATGTACTCCTCTTGGGTCTTCGCGAGCGCGTTACTCCGCACGTAGCGCGCGGTCCCCTCCCACGAGAACAGGCCAAACAGGATGACCATCGTGAACAGGTCGCCGCCCCACGTGTAGATGATGAGCAGGTAGAGCACGAGCGTCGGGAACGACTGCTGGACGTCGACGTAGCGCATCAGCACCTCGTCGACCATCCCGCCGGCGTACGCGCTGACAGTACCGACGCTCGCGCCGATGACGACGGCCATCAGCGTCGCGATGAGTCCGACTTTCATCGATACCTGCATCCCGTACACGATCATCGCGAAGATGTCGCGCCCGTCGGGGGTGGTTCCGAGCGGGTGCTGCCACGTCCCCTGACAGACGCCGCCGGCGGCCTCGCCGACGCACTCGATGACGTAGTTCCGCTGAATCTCCATGAACACGGGCGGCTGGAACTGCCGGAGCAGTTCCGACTCGGGCGGACTGATAAGGAGCGGTCCGAGGATGCCGCCGACGAAGACGGCGGCGAGGAAGGCGAGGCTGACGACCGCCGGGCGGTTCTTCTTGAACTCCGCCCAGTAGTAGCGCGTCATCCGCTTGTTCCGGTACAGGGGAAGGATGCCGTAGAACCCGACAAACAGCAGCGACAGCGCGAGCAGCCAATCGAGCCGCGTCACGTCGTAGCCCCAGCCGACGGCGGCGAACGTTGCCGTGCGGTCGGGGACGGCGACGTAGTCGTAGATAAATAGCGCGGCGAGTCCCGCGAGTATCGCGGCGAGGGCGACGAGGCTCTTCGTCACCTCCCGTCCGCTCTCGCTCGTTATCTCGTCCCAGTCGACCGTGTCGAACCGCGGTGAGTCTTGCGTGGCCATTATCTATCGTCGAAGCTGATTCGCGGGTCCAGTACGGTGTACACGAGGTCCTGCAGGAGGTTGCCGATGGTCGCGACGAACACGAAAAACAGCGACGTGCCGAGCACGACGCTCGTGTCCTGGGCGACGATGGCGCGGTAGAGGAGTCGCCCGAGACCGGGTATCGAAAACACCACCTCGACGAGTATCGACGACCCCGTGAACAGCGCCAGCAACTGCGCGACCATCGTCGTCGAGAGGGGGACCATCGTCGGTCTGAGGACGTGTCGCGCGTAGATGCGGAACGTCGAGACGCCCTTCGCGCGCGCCGTCTTCACGAAGTCGGCGTTCATGAACTCCGAGGACTCGTTGCGCGAGACGCGCATGATGCCTCCGATGGACCCTGTCACCAACACGAACACCGGTATCGCGAGCTGAATCGCGTTCTCGACGCTGAACACCGGCACGCCCGTGTTGTACGTGATGGGAATCCAGCCCAACTCCACCCCGAAGATGAGGAGGAGGATGATACCGAAGAAGAAGTTCGGTATCGCGTAGCCGAAGAAGGCGAACCCCGTCGCGAGGTGGTCCTTCCAGGAGTACTGGTTGGCCGACGAGTAGAGTCCGACCAGCGGTCCCAGCGTGACGACGAGCAGCGTCCACGGCACGGAGTACTGGACGGTGTAGTACAGCGCTTCGGTCACCGCCTCCGTCACCGGTTGTGCCCTAGAGTCGGACCACCCCCAGTTCAGCGTGTAGATGTTGGTCATGTAGCCGATGTACTGTTCGTGCAGCGGTCTGTCCAGTCCGCGGAGCTGTCGGACCCTATCCTGTGCCTCTGCGGGGTTGTCGCCCGCGAGCGCGGCCTGTTGGGCCGCCTGCTGTACTTCGGGGTTCGGCGCGGCGGTGAGCAGTCCCCACGTCACCGAGACGATGATGAACGTGACGACGAACGACCACGCGACCCGACGAGCGATGTACCATCCGAGTCCCATGTTGTTGTCTCTGTAAGTTGTCTGAAAGGGCGGTCGTCTGCGATGCGTCTACCGGGCGCGGAGCGAGTTTACTCGTTGCGGTACCACGTCGGGAAGTCCCACCCGCTGAAGAAGTTCTCCGCGGGGCCGACGATGCCGGCGGAGTAGCCGACGGTGTCGGCGGGGAACGCGAGCATCCCCATCGGCTGGTCCTCGGCGACGTTCTTGAATATCTCCGTGAAGATGGGCTGGAGTTCCTCCTCGCTGGCCGCGCTGTTCGCCCGCTGGAACAGTTCCTCGGCGTTCCACGAGGGGTAGTAGCCGTACGGGTTGTACGAGGAGTCGCGCGAGAAGAACACGCTCGCCGTCGTCGGGTTCAGCGGATAGGTGTTGAGACCGAACACGACGCTCATGTCCCACGGGTTCGCGCTCGTCACCTCGCGGGGGCCGGCGTTGTACGGCCCGTTGGACCACTCGTACTGGTCCGGGTCGTCGGGGACCTGCTGCTGCCAGTAGTTGTTGGTGAACTGGGTGCCGTCGATGGCCTGCACGTTCACCTGAATCCCGGCGTTGTCGCCGAACTCCTGTGCGATGTACTGGGCCATGTTGCGCTCGGTGTTCTGCCCGGCGCTGTGGTACAGGCTCAGTTCGACCTGGTCGCCGCTCGGGGTGAGCAGTTGCCCGTCGTTGCCGTAGCTGTAGTCGGTGTCGGAGATGGCCTCTCGAATCCGGCTTCGCGTCGCCTCCGGACCGTAGAGGTCGCCCGTCCCGAACTGCATGATTTCGCTCTCGTCGGGGTACCACTGCGACCACTGGGGCTGCCAGGTGTACTGCACCTGCGCGTAGTCGCGGAACACGCCCTGAACGAGCGCCTGCTTGTTGACCGCACAGCCGAGTCCCTGTCGGAACTTCTTCTTCTGGAAGAGGTTGCCGGGACCCGCATTCCAGCCGTTGTCGCGCATGTTGTAGACGCAGACTTCGTTGAACGGCTGGGGAATCTGGTAGACGTCGACGCCGTCCATCCCGTCGAACTCGGTGACGCGGTTCGGCGGCACCGCGACGCTGTCGGTCTGTCCCGCTTCGAGCGCACCCAGGCGGGCCGCCTGCTCCTGGGTGACCTGCACTTCGAGTTCCTCGAAGTAGGGGGCGTTGCCGAAGCGGTCCGGCACGTCTTCGGCCTCCCTGAGGTAGTAGTTCTCGTTTCGGGTGAACGTGATATTGCTCGACCGGTTCCACTGGTCGAGCGAGTACGCGCCGAGGTTCCCCCCCTCGACGAATTGGAGTTCGGTGAGTTCCGGGTTGTTCTCCAATCCTTGGGCGTCCTGCTCGCCGACGAACGGTTCGAGGAGGGCCTTGGGAACCGGGTAGAGGAGAGGGTCGTACGTCTCGGGGTACAGTGGGTTCGGGTTCGGAAGTTCGATCTGGAACTCGTAGGTGCCGGTCTGCTCGACGTTCACCTCGCTCGGCCACGAGGAGGCGTCGGCCGTCGCGGCCCAGTCGCTCTGGTGGAGTTCCGTGATCTGATAGACGAAGTCCTCGGCGGTCACCTCGCCGTAGTCGCCGCCGAACTGCAGTCCCTCGCGGACGCTGGCGACCCACACGTCGCCGCCGTCGGTCGTCAGGTCGTACAGTTGGGGGAAGTACTCCGTGCCGGGCCGGAAGCCGTAGCCCAAATCGAGCGCGTAGGAGACGACGTCCGCCGCGCCCTGTTCGTTGTTGTACAGCGGGTTCAGCGTCGCCAGCGACCCCGAGATGTCCGTTCGGTACGTGCCGCTGACGTCGGGGAGTTCGTCCATCGCGGTGTTCGTCCCCTCCGCGGTCCCGAGTTCGGAGCCGTCGGTCGCGGTCGCCGACTCCGTCCCCGTGCTCGCGTTCCCGTCGTCGCCGCTACAGCCGGCTAGTCCGGTCACGCCTGCCACACCTAGCGCTTTGAGCCAGCTCCGACGGTTGATTCCGTTTCGCTCGCCGTCGCCGCCTCGTTCGTGCATCCGTGACACAGTCTGGAAAAAATAGACAGCGCGTTATCACTCTTCCGGAGCGATTCGGTAGGAACTCGTTCGGTGATTTCTAACGTTGTTGGACGGGTGGTCGAGGATATCCTACAGAGTAGACGAACGGAAGGTTCGTCGGGCAGAATATATCACGGTTTACTGTTTACGACTGGTTCGGCGAAACGGGGCGTCAACCGGGGCGGTCAGTCGTCGCCGTCCTCGTCGACGATGACCACTTCGCCGTCCTCGACGGCGACGTTGATGAGCGTCTTGACGTGGTGGTCGGTGTCGTCGAGTTCGTTCGGGCCGGCCTTCTTGATGACGGCGACGGTGTCGACGACGTCCGCGCCCGTCGACTTCAGGGCGTCGAGCACGGCGCACATCGTCCCGCCCGTCGAGAGTACGTCGTCGAGGACGAGGACGCGGTCGCCCGCCGACACGTCGTTGATGTACATGTCGTTCTCCGAGTAACCGGTCTGCTGGCTCAAAGACACCTCGCCGTCGAGACCGTACTGGCGCTTGCGGATGACGACGAGGGGAATGTCGGTCATCAGCGAGACGGCGGTCGAGATGTGGATGCCCATCGCCGCCGGGGTGACGATCTTGTCGACGTCTTCGAGGTCGGCCTTCCGGATGATCCGGATGACTATCTCGCGGAGGAGGCCGGGTTCGAGCATCGGCACCCCGTCGCTGATGGGGTGGACGAAGTACTCGTAGTCCCCTTTCTCGATAATCGGCGCTTCGAGGAGCGACCGCCGCAACTGGTCCATGTCGCCGGTTCATCGGTTCGGGAATAAAAGCTGGCGGTTCGTTCCCCGCGTACGAGCCGTCCGCACGGTTCGTGCCACCGCCTCACGCGGTCGCTCAGATGCCGAGCAGTTCCATCGCGGCGCGGACGAGTGGTTCTTCGCGTTCGCCGGGATGGACCAGGAGAACCATCCCGCGGCCGCCACAGTACACCTGAAGCAGTTTCCGGCCGTCGAGCATCCCCGATTTGTACTCCACGCGCTTCTGGGTCGGGCGCAGACCTGCGAACAGGCCGTATCGGACGAACTCCTCGCGCATCTCCTCGGCCAACTTCGAGATGGTCGCGGTGAGCGACGGTCGGTCGCCGTACGACGCCGAGAGCGCGTCGCTCACGTGAAACAGGTCGAACGACGTCGCGCCGTAGACGGCGACGAGGTCCAACGGTTCGTCGGCCGCCCGACGCAACGTCCGCATCGTTACGTCGCGGTTCGGACCGGGCCAGTTCGCGCTCTTCATCTGGGCGGGGTCACGTATCATACGCCTTCTCCCTCGTCCCGACGCGGGAGTCTCCCATCCCCCGAATCCACGCCTGGAATATTCACGATGCCTTGATTTTTCTATGAATGTATAAATCTTAGGAGAAATGTTTGCGAGATAGGAATAGTTCGTCGAGCGAGCTGTCGGTGCGGCGCCGTCGGTGCGGCGCCGTCGGACGCGACGGCGGCCGGTTCCGACGGAATCGGGTCCGAGTCAGGCGTCGTCGTCCGCGTCGGACAGTCCCGCCTCCTCGTCCTCGTCTAAGAATCCTTGGTACGGGCAGATGAACTCGTCGCGGATCAGCTGTTCGTCGGCGATTTTGAGCCCCAGCGCGTCCAGTTCCTTGCTGATTCGGTTGAGGTCGTCGTGGTTCCGCCCGATGGCGTTCACGTAGACGTTGCGCTCCCCGGTCATAATCTCGCGGACGGCCGTCACGCCCCGGATGTCCCTCGCCCCGTTCGCGAGCGCGTCCCGGTCCGGAACGGGCGCCGTGCAGATGATCTTAGTGTACAGCGGGTACCCGGCGAGGTCGTAGTCGATGTCGACGTGGTAGCCGCGGATAATTCCGCTGTCTTCCAGCTTGTTGAGTCGCGTTCGGACGGTGCTCGACGACAGGCCGAGTTGCTCCGCGATGTCCGTGGAGGACGTCGCCCTCGCGTCCTGCTGGAGGTAGTATAAGATGTGCCGGTCGACGGAGTCCAGTTCGCCGTCTTTCATCGATGGTGGATGGTGGCGCGCTCGAACGGTATAGTCTTGTTCTGTTGCCCGGTCCGTCGTTCACCCGCGAGGCGCGAGCGTCGCCGCACATATTATGACGGTAACCGACATCTATGACGTATCAATCGTCGACCCGTCAAAATAACCCGCTAATTTATTGCCTCCCGTCGACGAGAGAGAACGAGATTGATTCGACGAACACACGATCTATCCCCCATGACCGGAACAGAGACAACCCAGCCATTCGACGGCGCAGAGGAGACTGCCCAGGCCACCCACTACGTTCTCGGCGGCGCCCACGTCGGCACCGCCATCGCCGAGCGGTTGCGGGACGGCGGCCACCGGGTCGTCATCGTCGACGAGTCCTACGAATCCCGAGACATCCCCGGCGTGACCGGGGACCCGGCGGTGGTCGACGTCCTCTCGGAGTCCGGAGTGGAGAGCGACTCGACGGTCGTCGTCGCGACGCGGTCGGACCGCCGGAACCTGCTCATCGCACAACTCGTCCGGGCCCGGTTCGACGGTCCGCGGGTCATCGCGTTCGTCAACGACCCCGAACGGCGCTCGCTCTTCACGGACGCGGGTCACGAGTCGTTCTGCGTGACGACGACGCTGTCCGACGCGGTGGGTGAGGTCGTGTGAAGGAACTGGAACGCGACCTCGGCCTCCCGTCCGTCCTCGCGATCAGCATCGGGGCGATGATCGGCAGCGGCATCTTCATCCTCCCGGCCCTCGCGCTCGAAATCGCGGGGCCGATGGTGATACTCGCGTACGCGCTCGCGGGCCTGCTCGTCGTGCCGGCCGCCCTCTCGAAGTCCGAGATGGCGACCGCGATGCCCGAAGCCGGCGGAACGTACATCTACATCGAGCGGGGGATGGGTCCGCTGCTCGGCACCATCGCCGGCGTCGGGACGTGGTTCTCCCTCTCGTTCAAGGGGGCGCTCGCGCTGGTCGGCGGCGTTCCGTACCTGCTCTTGCTGTTCGACCTCCCGCTGAAACCGGTCGCGCTGGGGTTGGCGGCGGTGCTGATACTCATCAACGTGGTCGGCGCCAAGCAGACGGGGCGGCTCCAGGTCGCCATCGTCGTCGTCATGCTCGCAGCCCTCGGCTGGTTCGCCGCCGGGAGCGCCCCCGGCGTCCAGTCGGCCAACTACGCCGGTTTCTTCGACGCCGGCGTCGGCGGCCTCCTCGCCGCCACCGGCCTGGTGTTCGTCTCGTACGCCGGCGTCACCAAGGTCGCGAGCGTCGCCGAGGAGGTCGAGGACCCCGGTCGGAACATCCCCATCGGGATACTCGGGTCGCTCGCGTTCACGACGGTCCTGTACGTCGGTATCGTGGCGGTGCTCGTCGGAGTGACGACGCCGGGCAGCGTCGCCGGGTCGCTGACGCCGGTCGCGGTCGCCGCGGAGGCGACGCTCGGTCAGGCCGGCGTCGTCGCGGTCATCCTCGCGGCCATCCTCGCGCTCATCTCGACGGCGAACGCGGGCATCCTCTCCTCCTCGCGGTATCCGTTCGCCATGAGCCGGGACAAACTCGCGCCGCCCTCGCTCTCGACGGTGAGCGAGCGGTTCGGAACGCCGGTGACCTCCATCACGCTCACCGGCGCGGTACTGTTGGTGCTCATCGCGTTCGTCCCCATCCTCGACATCGCGAAACTCGCCAGCGCCTTCCAGATACTCGTGTTCGGCCTCATCAACCTCGCCGTCGTCGCCTTCCGCGAGGGAAGCGCCGAGTACGAACCCGAGTTCACGTCGCCGCTGTACCCGTGGATGCAGGTGTTCGGCGCCGTCACCGGGGCCCTCCTCTTGACGCAGATGGGGACGGTCGCCCTCGTCGGGGCGGCCGTCATCACAGTCGGCAGCGTCGGCTGGTACCTCCTCTACGTCCGGCCGCGGGTGAACCGCGAAGGGGCGGCGACGGACGCGGTCCGCCGGCGCGTCGGCAGAGACGTGCTCGCGGAGACCGAGACGGGAATCGACGACTCCGCCCGCGAGGTCCTCGTCGCGCTGACGAAGAACCTCGACGAGAGTCGCGAGCGGTCGCTGGTCGCCATCGCCGCGGACCTGGTCCGACCCGACGACGGCCGCGTGGTCGTCGTCCGCTTCGAGGAGGTTCCCGACCAGGCTCCGCTCACCGAGGACGTGGCGGTGCAGTCGTCCGACGACCTCTCCTTCGAGACGCGGATGGAGGGGCTCTCGGCGGAGTTGGGCGTCGACGTCGAGGCCGACGAGATAGTGAGCCACGACACGAAGCACGCGGTCGTCAACTTCGCGGAGAGCCGCGGGGTGGACACCGTCGTGGCCGAGCACGAACCGCTTCGGCTCCGGTCTCGGCTGCTCGGCGACCCTATCGACTGGGTCGTCCGCCACGCCCCCTGCGAGGTGCTCCTCGTGGACAACCTCGGGTACGACGCGCCGGAGCGCATCGCCCTCTCCGGGGACGGGGGTCCGTACCTCCCGCTGGCGGTGAACGTCACGGAGGCCCTCGCCGCGGCGAACGGGAGCGGCGTCTCGCTGTGGTACCCCGCCGACCGGAAGGACTCCGACCAGTACGAGCGCACGATCGAGGACTACCAGTCGGAGCTTTCCCGGATGCTCTCGGCGCCGGTTCGCGCGGAGTCGATCAGGGCCGACGGCGGACGCCCGTCGGCGCCGGACCTGGTGGTGCGTCGAGGGACCGACGAGCGGCTCCGGAACGCGCTGCTCGACGAGCGTCCGGTCATCCCGACGCCGGGATGCACGACGATTACCGTCTATCCGCGCCGGTCGGGTCGACCCCGGTTCGCGCGCCGACTCCTCGAACGCCTCACGTTCTGAACATGCTCGCGACACCGATTCCACGGCGCGCCGTCCCCCGGCGAATCGAACGACGACCGCGGTCGGACGACGGGCCGTCGGCGGACGGGTCGACTCCCCCGGCCGGGCGAACCCCGCTCGGCGGAGCGAGACCCGAGAGTCGCCCGGTCGCGACCGTGCGGGCCGACCGAGCCCCGCGCGCCCTTCGCTCCCCGCCTCGCAACCGTCCTCACAGCCGCTCTGGCGGTCGAACCCGCGACAAGGGGCCCGGGGAAAAGAAACGCTTAACGGCCTCGGTCGAAGAATTCACGTTAGATGTTGGTTTCAAGGACTATCGATCTCGTTCCCGTTCGAACCAGAATTTCTCGCCGATGAGGTGGTTTCGTTGACCAGCTCTCGACTACTCGTTCCGGTCTCGGAGTCGGGGACGCTCCGGAGTACGGTCGAGTTCGCCGTCCGTCGAGCCATCGAACGCGCCGAAGAAACCGGTTCGCAGGCGTCGGTCCACTTCGTCTATCCGCTCTCCGAACGGGTCACGGCCGGTTCGGAGACCGAGGAGACGCAGACCGGCCGGTCGCTCCTCGAACGGGTGAGCGTCTGGGCCGAGGAGGACCGCGGCGACGACGAGGAGGCGGTGGCTTTCGAGACGGCGACCATCGGCACCCGACAGTATCTGTTCAGCCCCGGTGATTACGCGGACGTACTCGTGCAGTACGCCCGGAAGAACGACCTCGACACCGTCGTGTTCGACCCCGGATTCAACCCCCTCGGGACGGCGCCGCTGCTCCCGCCGCTGGAGAACGAGGTTCGCCGGGGCGGAATCGAGGTGGAGGAGGCGCCGGTCGGGCGGGAGCGGCGCAATCCGCTCTTGGTGCAGCGCGGAACGATCGCGCAGTTTCTCAGCCTGTTCGTCGTCTCCTACGGCTTCTATCTGTTGCTCGCCGGCTCGTTCGCCGTGTTCGAACTCGTCACGGGAGCGATCACCGCGGCCATCGTCTCCGTGGCGCTGTGGGGAATCTCTCTCACCACGCCGCTGGAGCCGGTTCGGACCGCAAAGCAGGCCGGTCGGTTCGCCCTGTACGTGCCGTACCTGCTGTGGGAGATCGCGAAGGCGAACGTGACCATCGCGTACGTCGTGCTTCACCCCGACCTGCCGATCGACCCCGAGGTGGTCGAGTTCGACGCGGCCGTCTGGTCCGCGTTGCCCGTCACGACGCTCGCCAACAGCATCACGCTCACCCCCGGGACGCTGACGGTCGACGTCTCGCGGCAGCACTTCACGGTGCACACGCTCACCGGCGACTCGCGCGACGACCTGTTCTCCGGCGCCCTCGAACGGGCGGTCCGGTTCGTCTTCTACGGACGGGCGGCCGCGCGCATCCAGACGCCCCTCGAACGCCAACGAGCGGAGGACGAAGAGCAATGACGTTCGTCGAGGACGTGTTGTTGACCGCCGCCGCCGTGTTCGTTCTCACCTCGCTGGTCGGCGTCTTTCGGATCGTCCGGGGACCCACCATGCCCGACCGCGTCATCGCGGTCAACGTCGTCGGGTCGAACGTGGTGATCGTCATCGCGCTGTTGGCGGCCGCCATCGGCGAACCGGGAGCGCTGGACATCGCTCTCGTGTACGCGCTGTTGAACTTCCTGTTGAGCATCGCCATCTCGAAGTTCACCGTCGAGCGGGGAGGGGTACTCTGATGACCCCGCGAGAGATCGCGGTCGTCGCGCTGCTCGCCGGCGGCGTCTTCTTCGCCATCGTCGCCGTCGTCGGACTCGTCCGCCTCCCCGACCTCTACACGCGGGCGCACAGCACCTCGAAGAGCGAGACGCTCGGGGCCGTCCTGACGCTCGCGGCCGTGACGATAGCGTTCGACGGCGGCCTGTCGACGGTCAAGACGGCGCTCCTGTTGTTGTTCATGTTCATCACGAATCCGACCGCCGCACACGCCATCGTTCGGGCGGCGGCCGAGCAGGGTATCGACCCGTGGACCGAGGACGCGGAGGGGGGTGAGCAGTGATCGAAGCGATAGAGGTCGCCCTGCTCGTGTTCGTCGTGAGTTGCGCCTTCGCGACGGCGTTCCTCCGGGACGTGCTCAGTGCGATCATCGCGTTCAGCGCGTACAGCCTGGGCATCGCCATCGTCTGGGTGTACCTCCGCGCGCCCGACGTCGGGCTCACGGAAGCGGCGGTCGGCGCCGGCGTGATGACGATACTGTTCCTGTTGACAATCGCGAAGACGACCCGTCCGACCGACGAGCGCACCATAGAGCGCATTGATTACCGCGCGGCGGCGGTCGCAATCGCCCTCGTCGCCGTCCTCTCGACGACGCTGGTCGCGCTTCCGCCGGTGGGCGCCGCCGACACGGCGGTCGTGACCGACGACGTGACGAGGTACTACCTGGAGAACGCCTACGAGGTGACCGAAGTGCAGAACGCCGTGACGGCCGTCCTCGCGGCGTACCGCGGGTTCGACACGATGGGGGAGGCCGCCGTCGTCTACGCGGCGGGGGTCAGCCTCCTCGTCGTCCTCAAAAAGGAGGTATTCGAATGAGCACGGACACCGAGACGCCCGAGACCGAGTCGACCGAGCGGCAATCACCGTACGTCGAGAGTCCGCTCATCATGACGACCGTCCGCGTGATCATGCCGTTCGTCTTCACGCTCGGACTGTTCGTGATGTTCCACGGGGCGGACTCCTCCGGCGGCGGCTTCCAGGGGGGCGTCATCGTCGGGACCGTCGTCATCATGCTGGGTATCGCGTTCGGAATCGAGGCGACCCGCGACTGGATCGGACCGAAGCTTCCCATCGTGATGATCTGCCTCGGCGTCCTCGCGTTCCTCTTGACCGGGATGGGTTCGGTGCTGCTCGGCGGCGGGTTCTTAGAGTACAGTGCGTACGGCTTCTACCACGCCACGAAGTACGGAATCGAGTTCGTCGAACTGGCCATCGGTCTCGTCGTCTCCGGGATCGTAACCGGCCTCTTTTTCGTCATCGCCTCCGGACTACGAAACAACTGGAGTGATACACAGTGATCGACTTTCTGGTCTCTCGGATCTACTACCTCGTGTCGTTCCTGCTGTTGGGTCTCGGCGCCTACATGATGATCGGGAACGCGAACCTGGTGAAGAAGGTGATCGGGATGAACGTCTTCCAGACGGGCATCTTCCTGTTCTTCATCGTGACCGCGTTCGTCGACGGGGCGAGTCCCCCGCTCCTGACGGCCCCGGAGCCCTACGTCAGTCCGCTGCCGCACGTGCTGATACTGACCGCCATCGTCGTCGGCGTGAGCCTCACCGCCGTCGCCCTCGGACTGATCGTTCGCATCTACGAGGAGTACGGCACCCTGAACGAGGACGCCATCCGGAAGGTGACCTCCGATGAATGACCTCCCGCCGTTCCTCGTCGCGGTGCCGCTTCTCGGTTCGGTCGTGGCGCTGCTCGCGGGCCTCGTCCGCTCCCGGAGCGGGTGGCCCATCGCCGTCTGTACGGCTCTCCTCCAGACCGCCATGGCCGCCGTCCTCGCGGTTCGCGCGTTCGGCGGACAGCCGGTCCAGTACGTCGTCGGTGGGTTCTCCGCGCCGTTCGGCATCGAACTCGTCATCGACGGTCTGTCCGCGACGATGGTCGTGCTCGTGGCCGTCGTCGCCCTCGGCGTCCTCGGGTACGCGCGAGTCGCGGGGCCGCGGTCGAACGCGTTCTACGCGACGTACCTGCTGCTTCTCGCCGGACTGTCGGGGATGAGCATCACCGCCGACGTGTTCAACATGTACGTCTTCTTGGAGATTACGGGGCTGGCCGCCTACGCGCTGGTCGCCAGCGGCGAGGGCGGGCGCTCGGCCCGCGCCGCGCTCAAGTATCTCCTCGTCGGGACGGTCGGCGCGTCGCTGTTCCTGCTCGGAATCGGGTTCGCGTACGTCGCGACGGGGACGCTCAACATGGCCGACCTCTCGGCGCAACTCGCGGCGGTGGGCTACGGGTCGCCGCTGGTCCGGGCGTCGTTCGGCCTCCTCGTCGTCGGTCTGTTCGTCAAAATCGCGGTGTTCCCGATCCACACCTGGCAGCCGGCCGCCTACGCCGGCGCGCCGGACTCGGTGAGCGCCCTCATCTCGGCGCTCGTCTCGACCATCGCGGCATACGCCCTGATTCGGATCGTCTTCACGGTCTTCACCGTGGAGTTCCTGGCCGCCAACCCGTTCGCGCAGACCGTCCTCGTCGCCGCCGCCGTCGTGAGCATCGTCGCCGGGAGCGTCCTCGCGGTCACGCAGCGCGAGATAAAGCGCATGCTCGCCTACTCCTCGGTCTCCCAGTTCGGACTCATCGTCGGCGCCGTCGCGGTGGCCAACGGGACCGCGCTGACGGGCGCGATGATCCACCTCGTCGGCCACGCGGTGATGAAAGGCGGACTGTTCCTGACGAGCGGACTCATCGCTGACGAAACCGACGCTCGGACGGTCGACGACTACCGGGGGCTCGCCGAACGCTTCCCGGTCGGCTCGACCGCGTTCGGGGTCCTCGCGCTCGCGATGGTCGGCGTCCCGCCGGCGGTCGGGTTCGTCGGCAAGTGGTACATCGCCCTGGGCGCCGTCGAGGCACGGGCGTGGCCGCTCGTCGCGGTCCTCCTCCTGAGTACGCTGCTGACGCTGGCGTACTTCGCGCGCGTGCTCGAGCGGATATACTTCCGCGAGTCGCCCGACGCCGACGCGAGAGCCGAGACGGCGTCCGACGAGACGCTGGTCACCGACGGGGAGGGAGACGACGCCGGACGCCCCCCCGTCTCGACCGGCATGCGAGCGACGGTGGTGCTCGCCGCCGTCCTCGCGGTCGTCCTCGGCGTCGCCGCGTTCGAGTACGGACAGCTTCTTGAACCAACCATCGCGCGTCTCCTCGCATGACAGAAGTCGCCTCACTCAGACCGATCGTCGCAGTGCTCGTTTCGGCCGTCGCCATCGTCCCGATTCTCGCTTCGGCCGGGCGCCCGAACCTCCGGGAGGGCTGGACCTTCCTCGCCGCCGTGACGAAACTCGGCGTCGTCGGGAGCATGGTCCCGGGCGTCCTCGGGGGGACGGTGTACGTGACGAACCTCGGGACATTCCTGCCGGGAGTGCAGTTCGCGCTCAGGGCCGACCCGCTCGGCATCCTGTTCGGTCTGCTGGCGAGTTTGCTGTGGCTCGTGACGAGTTTCTACAGCGTCGGATACATGCGCGGACTGTCCGAGCACAACCAGACGCGCTACTTCGCGGCGTTCGCGGGGAGCCTCTCGGCGGCCATCGGAATCGCCTTCTCGGCGAACCTCATCGTGCTGTTCGTCTTCTACGAACTGCTCACGGTGGCGACCTACCCGCTCGTCGCGCACGACGAGACGGCGGAGGCCCGCGCCGCCGGGCGCAAGTACCTCGCGTACACGTTCGGCGGCGGGGTCGCTGTCCTCGCCGGGACGGTGCTGGTGTTCTGGACGACGGGGACGACGGCGTTCACTCCCGGCGGTATCGCCGGACTGGGAGCCGCCGACCCCGTGTTCGCGCGGGCCGCGTTCGCGCTGTTGGCCGCCGGCTTCGGGGTGAAGGCCGCGCTCATGCCGCTTCACTCGTGGCTCCCCGACGCGATGGTCGCGCCGACGCCCGTCTCGGGACTCCTGCACGCGGTCGCCGTCGTCAAGTCCGGCGTGTTCGGCATCGCCCGAATCGTGCTCGACGTGTACGGTCCCGGACTGCTCTCCGACCTCGGTCTCGGCGTGCTGTTGGCCTCCGTGGCGGCGATCACCCTGGTTGTCTCCAGCATCATCGCGCTCCGGCAGGACAACCTCAAGCGGCGGCTGGCGTTCTCGACGGTGAGTCAGCTATCCTACATCGTCCTCGGGCTGGCCGTCCTCAACCCGCTGTCGCTCGTCGGCGGCCTCCTGCACATCCCCGCGCACGCGTTCATGAAGCTCACCCTGTTCCTCTGTGCGGGGGCAATTCACGTCGAGACGCACACCGACGACATCAGCAACATGGCCGGCATCGGAAAGCGAATGCCCCTGACGATGACCGCCTTCGGCGTGGCGGCGCTCGGGATGGCCGGGATTCCCCTCGTCGCGGGGTTCGTCAGCAAGTACTTCCTGCTCATCGGGACGATTCAGGCGGGCGATATCGTGTTCACGGCCGCGCTGCTCGTCTCGGGCGTGCTCAACATCGCGTACTTCTGGCCGGTGGTCTACGCCGCCTTCTTCGAGGCGCCGGCCGACAGCGACGAGAAACCCGTCGTCGAGCACGTGCTCGGCGGCCGGTTCGGCGCGTCGAAATCCGGCTCGGACCCCGACGCGGCCACCGACGGCGGGAACGCCCCCGCTGACGACGAGGACGCGACCAACGGCGGCGGCACCTCCGCGGCCGCGGACGTCGAGAGCGACGACCACGGGTACGCCTCCGACCACGAGGGACAGGGGACGATGGACCGAATCCAGGCGGCCGCGCACATCCGCACCGAGCACGGTCACGACGCCAGCCCCGCCTGGGAGCACCGCCGCTGGAACGGCGACGAGTCGACGTGGTTCATGCTGGGTCCGATCCTGTTCGCGATGACGGGGTCGATAGTTCTCGGCGTCGTCCCTGACGCCGCCGTCTTCCTGCGAATCGTGAGACTGGTCGTCGAGGGCGTAACGGGGGTGGCGGTCTGATGGTCGACTCCCTCGTCCCGCTCGTTCCGCCGTTCGTGCCCGTGCTGCTGGCGGCGGTGCTGCTTCCGCTCGTCGGCCGACGCGCGGGTCACGTCCTCGGCATCCTCGCGACGGCCGTCGTCGTCCCGTACGTCTGGCTGACCCCCGAGGGGCAGCATCTCCCCGTACAGCTGTTCGGCTTCGACGCGGTGCTGTACAACGTCGACCCCTTCTCGACGCTGATGGGGCTGATATTCGGGTTCATCGGCGCGGTGGGCGTCCTCTACTCGTGGTACTCCGAGGCGTCGGCGCTTCAGACCGCCTTCGCCCTCTCGTACGTCGGGACGAGTCTCGGCGCCGTCTTCGGCGGCGACTGGCTGTCGCTCATCTTCTTCTGGGAGCTGATGGCCGTCACGAGCACGCTCCTCGTGTGGCACTACGGCGGCCGGGCGGTGCGCGCCGGCTACCGGTACGCCCTCCTGCACGGTATCGGCGGGACGCTCCTGCTGGGCGCCGTCGCGTGGCACTACGCCGAGGTCGGCTCGTTCCTGTTCACCGCCACGGCCGGCGGAATGGCGGGCCCCGTCGCGCCCGTGCTCGCGGCCGTCGGCATCGGCGTCAACGTCGGGTTCGTCGGCCTCCACGCCTGGTTGCCCGACACCTACCCGCGGCCGCACGTCGCCGCGAGCGTCTTCCTCTGCGTGTTCACGACGAAGACGGGCGTCTACGGGATGTACCGGGCGTTCCCGGACGGCAACGTCGCCATCGCCTACATGGGCGGCATCATGGCCGTCTTCGGGGCGACCTACGCGCTGTTCCAGAACGACATGCGGCGGCTGCTCTCCTATCACATCCAGTCGCAGGTCGGCTACATGGTCGCCGGCGTCGGCATCGGTAGCGCGCTCGGTCAGGCCGGCGCGATGGCCCACGTGTTCAACCACATCCTCTACAAGGGACTCCTGTTCATGACCGCCGGCGTCGTCATCTACCGGACCGGCAGGGAGAGCCTGAAGAAACTCGGCGGTCTCGGCCGCGAGATGCCGATAACCGCCGTTTGCTTTACCGTCGCCGCCCTCTCCATCGCCGGCTTCCCCCTGTTCAACGGCTTCGTCAGCAAGGGGATCATCATCTCGGCGAGCCACTACGACTTCCCGGCCGGACCCGTCGCAGTCGGCGACTTCCACACCTTGGAACTCCTGTTGCTCGTCGGGGGCGTCGGGACGTTCCTCTCGTTCATCAAGTTCGGCTACTACGCCTTCTTCCACGGCGAGTACGAGGGTAGCGTCGACGACGCCAACCGCGGACAGACGGTCGCGATGGTCGCCGTCGCCGCGCTCTGCGTGTTCTTCGGCGTCGTCGACTCGGCGCTGTTCGCCATCCTCCCCTACGACGTGACCACCGAAGCCGTCGTCTCGCACGAGTACGTCACGTACACGGTCGACCACGTCATCGAGGGACTGGCGCTCGCCGCCATCGGCCTCGTCGGGTTCGTCCTCATCAAGAAACCGCTGTCGAAGGTGGGTCGCGTCCCCGACGTCGACAGCCTCTACAACCCCGCGGCGCTGTACGGAACGCGCGCGGTCGTCGTCGGCGTCACGGAACTGTACGCCGCGGTCGACCGGGCGGCGGTGCGGGTCGCGCACGGCGTCGGCGACGCGGCGAGAGACCCCCGCGCGGTCGTGGCGCGCTCTACGGACCGAGAGGACGTTCCGATGCGGGCCGACATCGGTACGAGCGTCGCACTCGTGACGCTCGTCATCCTGAGCGTCCTCGTCTTGATGTTCGTCTGACCGCGCCCGGACCGGTCGACTCCGGGCGCGCCGTTCCACCGGAACGCCGGACACCGGAACGCCCCGGAGTTCTTCCCGACCCTGACTGCCTCGGTCAGCCGCCGTTATCGTCGCGGTCGTCGTCGCCGTTCTCGTCGCTGTCGTCGCCGCTTCTCGGCCACCGATACACCCCGTAGAGAGCGAGTATGAGACTGACGCTGAGCAGTTGGCCGCCGGCGGCCCCGTTCTGTCGGAAGTAGATCAACATCAGCCCGAGACTAAAACACAGCAGCACGGCGTTCCAGATGACGACCTGAAGGACGAACAGCGTGGTGATGGACGAGTCCGACATCGAGTCCGAGTTCGCCGTCGGGACGTCGACCTTCGGCACGTCGACGTTGGGAATCCGGGCGGTCGGACCGCGGTATTCGTCGGGATAGACGTCGTCCAATCCGATGTCTCGGTCGTCTCTCATCTCCCATGTAAACCTCCTGAGCGAGGCGTATAAGGCTCTCGGAGCGCTGTGCCGGTCGATTCGAACCTACTCGAACACCGCGGCCAACTCCGCCGCGACGCGCGCGCCGAGGTCGGCTTTCGACCCCGAAAATTCGGTCACGTCGTCGTCGCGGACGAACAGCGCTCGCGTCTCGTCTTCGCCCATCACCGAGGCGTCGTTAGCGACGACGAACGCCAGTCCGGCGCGGTCGAGAATCCGCCGCGCCGCCGTCACCATCTCGTCGTCGTCGCCGGACGTCTCGGCTTTGAAGCCGACGACGGGGAGGTCGGGGTGGGCCTCCCGCACGCGGTCGATAAGCTTCGGCGTCGGTTCGAGTTCGAGCGTCCGGGGTTCGCCCGAGCGGAGTTTCGTCTCCGCGGCGTCGACGGTGTAATCCGAGATGGCCGCCGCGGAGACCAGAGCGTCGGCGTCCGCGTTGCCCGCGGCGTCGAGGACGGCGTCGAGCATCTCCGCGCCCGTCTCGACGCGGACCGTCTCGGCGTACGGCACGTCGGCGCCGTCGTGGACGAGCGTCACGTCGGCGCCGCGGACGTAACAGGCGCGTGCGACCTCTCTGCCGGTCTTCCCCGAGGACCGGTTCGTCAGCACGCGCACGGGGTCGATGGGCTCCGAGGTGGCGCCCGCGGTGACCACGACGCGCTTCCCGGTCAGCGTCCCCTCGGTCGTCGCGCGGGCGGCGTCCGTGACGATAGCCTCCTCGGTGGCTATCTTCGCCTTCCCCTCCTCGACTCTCGGGTCGACGAACCGGACGCCCCACGACTCCACGCGGTCGATGGCGTCGAGCACGCCGGGGTGGTCGTACATCGGTTCGTGCATCGCGGGGGCGACGACGACGGGCACGCCCGCGCCGAGGGCCGTCGTCGCGCACGTCGTCACCGGCGTGTCGTCCACCGCGCTCGCTATCTTCCCGACGGTGTTCGCCGTCGCGGGCGCGAGGAGGAGGACGTCCGCCCACCCATCGCGGCCGCAGAGTTCGACGTGTTCGACGCGGCCCGTTATCTCGGTCACGACGTCGTTCCCGGTGGCGAACTCGACGGCCCACGGGTGGACGATGCCCCGCGCGCTCTCGGTCATCACGCCGCGGACCGACGCCCCCCGCCGCCGGAGTTCGTGGGCCAACTCGACCACCTTCACCGCGGCGATGCTGCCCGAGACGCCGAGGGCGACGTTCACGCCATCTAACATCGTCGTGGCGTTCGAGACGGGCGGAGTAAAACGGTCCGGTGTCGACGGCGCGGGATGCGCGTTCGGTACGACACAGAGCGGCGGGAGGGTCGCAGTGAACAGTTTGGAAGCCCCCGGTCGTTCGGCCGGCTATCGAGCGACCGGATTCGGGAGGAGTCGCCTGCGGTTGCGCCGTCCGCGAACAGCGCCTACTCGTCCAGTCGGCCGCGTTCGTCCTCGACCAGACTCGGGTGCGTCCGCTGGGGTTCCTCGTGCGGGTCGGCGAAGAAGTCGGTCATCACCTCACGAGATTCGGCCTCGCGGCGCTCCCGTTCCTCAGCGTCTATCTCCTCGCACCCCGGCGGCACCTCGCGTCCGCGGTCGGTGAAGTAGCCCTCGGGGGCGACCCAGTCGTGGTAGTAGGAGACGTCGCTGTCGTGGACGACGGTCAGACCGACTTCCGCGCCGTGACCGGCCGAGACGACGGCTTGGTGGTACTTCTCGGCGAGTCGGCCCGCGGCGTAGACGCCCTCGACGGAGGCGCGTCCCTGTTCGTCCACGTCGACGTAGCGCTTGCTCCCCGCCTCGCGGGTGGTCACGTTCAGGTCGTCGAGGTAGTCGGCATCCGACCACGAGGCGGCGACGACGAACCGCGTCCGAACGGTCTCGACGGTCCCGTCGGCCTCAACGCTGGCGACGAACCGCACGCCCGTCTGGCCGTCCTCCTCGACGCGTTCGACAGTTACAACGCGCCCCTCGCGCCGCCGGACGTCGTTGCGGTCGGCCTGTTCTGCGAGCAGGTCGCCGAACAGCCGGGAGTTGACGCCGGCCGGGAACCCGGGGACGTTCTCCAGGTGGGCGTTGCGGTTCAGGATGCTCTCGCCGCCGTTGACGACGAGGGTGTCGAGTCCGGCGCGGGCGGTGAACGTCGCGGCGGTGAGGCCGGCGACGCCGCCGCCGACCACGAGGACGTCCGCCGGGCCGTGCGCGTGTTCGTCTCGGTCCATAAACGGGGTACCGCGCTGGCGAGGATGAGTCCGTCGGTTCGGGCGGGTCCGAGACCGGCCGCCTGCTCAGAGCCGGTAGTCAGTCTCGTTCAGTCGCCCCTCGTCGGTCGCGTCGAGGCTGACGAGGCCGGCGGGGTCGTCGCTGCTCGGGTCCGAGGAGTCGACCGCCTCGACGCGGAGGCGCCACCGGCGGTCGGCCAGCGGCGTCGCCTCGGTGAACGAGACGGGGCGGTCGGGGAGTCGTCGCACGAGGTCGACCGCGATGGGCAGCGTCGGAAGCCGACCGGTCCGTTCGGCGAGGGCGTAGTCGGCGAACGTCGCCTCCCACGCGTCGCCGCCGGGGCACGCCGCCACGTCGTAGTCGCCGATGAACGACGCCTCGGCAAGTCGAGCGAGCGTCCGCGCTATAGCCGACTCGACCGTCGGTTCGGTCCACCCCTCGGAACCGGTCCCGCCGAGCAGGTCGGCCGCGGCGTCGACGACGGTCCGCTGGTCGGCGGCGTCGAGTCCGATGTCCAGTTCGTTCATCGCGCTCCACAGCATCGTGAGACAGAAGTCGTCGCGGTCTTCGACCACTTCCGCCAGCGTCAGGTACATCTCCATCGCGGCGGACTCGGCGGCCCGAAAGCCCGTCTCCGAGAGCGCCTCGAACACCGCGCCCGAGACGTCGTGACAGAAGGCGGTGTAGCGCATTCTGACGTCCGAGTCGGCGTTCGACCGCGGGGTTGGCGGACCGGCGGCGTCGCGGACAATCAAGTGATGCCGCGGCGCCTCCGGGTCGTACCGCCGGAGCGCGGAGTGGTACTCGTCGGCCATGTCGGCCGCGCGTTCGGCGTCCTCGCGGCTGTCGAAGCGCTCGCCCGCCAACGGGACGGGTTCGCGCGCCGTGCGCGCACAGACCACGGCGTACGGTCCCGTCGGCGCGGACAGTCCGCTCACGTGCGCTCGAATGTCTCTGAGGGTCCCACCCACCATCTCGACCCGACAGTTCGTTGTCAGAGCTATCAACGTTGTGGTTCCGACGCGCGCGTTTCCCACAAGGCTTTGTTCGCAGCCTCCGAACCCCGAACTCGTGGACGAAATCGTCGTCAGCACCGTCGTCTACCTGCCGCCCGAGGAGGTGTACGACTTTCTCGCCGACTTCCCTCGGTACGTACACTACTCCGAACACCTCACCGACGTGACGCGTCGGACGGGGGACGGCGGGGCGGGGACGCGGTACGCGATGCGCTTCTCGTGGTGGAAACTCAACTACACGGCCGTCTCGGAGGTGACGGAACTCCACCCGCCGGACCGAATCGACTGGCGGATTGTCAAGGACTTCCGCGCGCACGGGCACTGGCACGTCGAGGAGTTGCCGGAACTCCCCGACGACGCCCCCGAGGACGCCGAGACGGCCTGTCGCGTCGTCTTCGAGGTGTCCTACGACGCCGACTCCGCCGACGAGAGCACGCTCAACCTCCCGCGGTTCGTCTCGTTCGGGTGGGTCATCGACAAACTGAAACCCGCCCTAGAGAAGGAGGCCGAACGCGTCGTCTCGCGTATCGTCGAGGACCTCGAAGGTCGCCAGCGTCCGGTCGAGTTGACCGTCGACCGCCGAAAGGACTAGCGAACGCCCCTCTGCGCGCGCCGGTGCGGTTCCGCGCGGATGTCGAAAGAAGAATACCGGTTCGGTCGCAACGCTCCACAGAAATGCTACTCGGAGGGGGCCACACGTGCGCGTAGTTATCGTCGGCGCCGGACAGGTCGGATCCAGCATCGCGGCCGACCTCGCCGACGTGCACGAGGTCGTCGTCATCGACTCGGACGCCGAACGCGTCGAGGACATGAACTACTCGCACGACGTGTTGGCCATCGCCGGCGACGGCACGGCCGTCTCGACGCTCGAAGAGGCGGGCGTCGACGACGCGGGGATGGTCATCGCCTCGACGGACGACGACGAGACGAACATCGTCGTCTGTTCGACGGTGAAGGCCATCAGCGACGCGTTCACCATCGCCCGCGTGAAGAATACCGAGTACCTGCGGACGTGGCAGCGCTCGAAGAAGGCGTTCGGCATCGACTTCATGGTGTGTACGAACCTGCTGGCCGCCGAGTCCATCGTGCGCATCATCGGCCTGCCGGCGGCGCGGGACGTCGACCCCTTCGCCGGCGGGCGGGTGCAGATGGCGGAGTTCGAGGTGGCCGAGAACAGCCCCGTCTCGAACGTCACCGTCCGCGATGCCGACCGCTTCGAGGCGCTGACGTTCGCCGCCATCCTGCGCAACGGCACCGTCGAGATACCGCGCGGGGAGACGGTCATCCAACCGAACGACCGCGTCGTCGTCATCGGCACGCCCAAGAGCGTCCAGGAGTTCGCGCGGACGGTCGCCCCCGACGAGTCGCCGGGAACCGCCGAGGAGGTGGTCGTCGTCGGCGGGTCGGAGATCGGATTCCACGTCGCCCGACTGCTCGAAGAGCGCGGCTTCCGCCCGCGCCTCATCGAACGCGACCCCGAACGGGCGCGGAATCTGGCCGAGAAACTGCCGGACACCGTCGTTATGGAGTCGGACGCGACCGACACGGAGTTCCTCGAACGCGAGCACGTCGGCGACGCCGACCTCGTCGTCGCCGCTCTGGAGTCCGACGAGAAGAACCTCCTCGTCTCGCTTCTGGCCGCCCGCATCGGCGTCGAGCGCACCGTCGCGATCATCGACGCGACGGAGTACGTCGACCTGTTCGAGGCCGTCGGCGTCGACGTGGGGGTGAACCCGCGCGAGGTGGTCGCCGAGGAGATAACGCGGTTCACCCGCGAGGGCGGCGCGGAGAACGTCGCGCTCATCGAGTCGGACAAGGCCGAGGTGCTCGAAATCGAGGTCGACGACGCGAGCATCCTCGCCGGCCGCGAGATACGCGAATCCATCCAGCAACTTCCCGAGGGCGTCGTCGTCGGCGCCATCACGCGCGACCGGGAGTTCATCACGCCGCGCGGCGACACCGTCGTCGAGGCGGGCGACCACGTCGTCCTGTTCGTCGACGCCGCCGTCGCCAGCGAGGTGACCCCCAGACTGTGAGCCGTCCACCGTTCGCCCCAACGACGAACCCGCGGACGGTATCGCAAACTAGTACACACCGGCCCGAGAGAATCGAGACGGTTCGCCGATGAAGCTACGCGTCGACTACCGGGCCAGCCTCAGTCTCGTCGGGAGCATCCTCAAGTACCTCGCGGTCCCGCTCTGTTTTCCGCTCCTCGTGGCGCTGTACTACGGCGAGACGGTGGTTCCGTTCGCGGTCACGATTCCCCTGACCGTCGTCCTCGGCGCGGGACTGGAGCGACTGGACCCCGACCCGGACATCCGCGCCCGCGAGGGCTTTCTCATGGTCGGGCTGACGTGGCTCACCGTCGCCGTCGTCGGCGCCGTCCCGTACCTCATCGAGGCGCACGGCATCCCGCCGGCCGTCGCCCCGGTCCGCCCCGCCTCGACGCTCGGCAACCCGGCCAACGCCCTCTTCGAGAGCATGAGCGGCTTCACGACGACGGGCGCGACGGTTCTCGGGGAGATATCGTTCGACGCGCACACCCGCGGGATCATGATGTGGCGACAGCTGACCCAGTGGCTCGGCGGGATGGGTATCGTCGTCCTCGCCGTCGCCATCCTGCCGGAACTGTCGGTCGGCGGCGCGCAGTTGATGGACGCCGAGGCGCCCGGCCCCGGTATCGAGAAACTCACGCCCCGCATCGCCGAGACGGCCCGCGCGCTGTGGGGTGCGTACCTCGGCTTCACCGTCCTCGAAGCGGCGCTGTTGTACGGACTGTTTCTCCTCGGTATCGACCCGAACATGACCCTCTACAACGCCGTCGCCCACGCGCTGACGACGATGCCGACGGGCGGGTTCTCCCCCGAGGCGCGCAGTATCGAGGCGTTCTCGGCGGCGGCTCAGTGGATCATCATCCCGTTCATGATCGCCGCCGGCGTCAACTTCGCGCTGTTCTGGCACGCGCTCACGGGCGACCCGCGCCGCGTCTTCGAGGACACGGAGTTCCGCTCGTACATCGGCGTGATGGCGGCGCTGACCGCGCTGCTCTCGGCGCTGTTGTTCACCGGCGCGGGCTTCACCGCCTCGGTGCCGGCCGACGGAACGTTCGACGCGGCCTACCTCGGCGAGGTCAGCGGAATAATCGTCGGGCAGGTCGAACCCGCGCTCCGCCACGCGGCGTTCCAAGTCGTCGCCATCGTGACGACGACGGGGTACGCCAGCATCGACTTCAACGCGTGGAGCACCCCGGCGAAGTACCTGCTCCTGTTCGCGATGTTCATCGGCGGCTCAGCCGGGTCGACCGGCGGTTCGATAAAGGTCGTCCGCTGGTACGTCATCATCAAATCCGTCCGCCGGGAACTGTACACGACGGCCCACCCCGAGGCGGTCCGACCCGTCCGACTGGCCGGCCGCGCCCTCGACGAACGCGCCATCCGCGGCATCTACGCGTTCACGCTGCTGTACCTGGTCATCTTCTTCGTCGCCACCGGACTCCTGTTCCTCGACGGCGTGCGCCACGGCCAGACGCTCACGCTCTTGGAGACGATGGCCGCCGCGGCGTCCACGCTCGGCAACGTCGGTCCGGGGTTCGGAGTCGCCGGCCCGATGGGTAGCTATCTCGGCTTCTCGAACGCGGCGAAGCTGTTCATGATCGGGTTGATGTGGATCGGCCGCCTCGAAATCCTGCCCGTACTCGTGTTCCTGACGCCGGAGTACTGGCGGCGGTGACGCGGTCGGCGGGCGGAGAAAAGAACGGGAGCCGAACCGACGTACGGCGTACGACGTACGACTTACAGGTCGCCGCCGTCGCCGCGTCCGTTCGTGCCCGTCTCCGCCGTCGTCTCCGTCCGGCGCGTCCGCCCCTGTCCCTCGTCGCCGCCTCCACCTCCGGGCGGCCCCTCGCGGCCGCGTCGCCACTCGTAGAGCGCGTAGCCGGAGACGGCGAGACACGCCGCGGCGAGCGCACCGGTCAGCAGTTCCGTTCCGGGACCGCCGAAGAGGAACGAGAGAACCGCGAGCACCGCGCTCCCGGCCGCGAACCGCAGCGCCCACCTCGGGACCGTCTCGGCGAACGAATCGTCCATATCGTCGGGTCGTGGCGTCGCCGTAAAACAGTTTTTCGGGGGCGAGATGACACGTCAGCTCGGGGGTTCGACCCGTAAACGACCGACCCGCGCGCTCGGGGGAAACATTCCCGACGAACGGGTCCCCCGCCGGGTCGGCGACGTCCGTCGAAGGACCCACCCGCCGAATCTGTCGTGCTAGCTCACAGTCTCCGGAACGAACCGGTGGCGAACACGTTTTTCCGTCTGATGTACGTTGGACGGAGCATGAAGCTCTCGACCATCGTGATACTCGTCGGCGTCGTGTTCCTGTTCATCCCCATCCCGCCCATCGCCACCATCATCGGTGTCGTGACCATCCTCGCGGGCGTGGCGCTGCGAGCGCTGACGAACAAGTAACCCGGCGACTCGCGGTCCGGTTTTTTCGTCGCTCCGCACCCGTGAGCCGTCGGTACGGCGTCGGTCGCTCGGGAACACTCGATGTATCGAACGGAAGAAATCCCGCAGCGCTTATCGCGGCGCTCTCACGCTTTCCGGGGATTCACTCCGTGCTCTCGGAGTGCCCGCACGGAAACCCCGGACGAAATCCCCGAGAACGTCACTCCTCTACCGCCGAGGCCGCCCGAATCATCGTTTCCTCGCCGAACTTCGGCCCGACGAGTTGGAGTCCGACCGGAAGACCGTCGGCCTCGCCCGCCGGCACGGAGATGGCGGGGAGGTTCGCGAGGTTCACCGGGACGGTGTTGGCGTCCATCAGGTAGAGTTGGAGGGGGTCCGAGAGGCTCTCGCCGAGTTCCGGCGGGAGGACGGGCATCGTCGGGGTGGCGAGGACGTCCGCCTCCTCGAACGCCGCGTCGAAGTCCTGTTTGATCCACGCGCGGGCGTCCTGAGCCTTCTTGTAGTACTTGTCGTGGTAGCCGGCCGAGAGGGCGTACGTCCCGAGGAGGATGCGGCGTTTGACCTCTTCTCCCAGACCCTCCTCGCGCGTCTCGGCGTACGTCTCGTTCCAGTTGCCCTCTTTCCCCGTTGAGAGGCCGTAGCGCACGCCGTCGTAGCGCGCGAGGTTCGAGGAGGCCTCGGACATGGCGATGACGTAGTACGCCTGCACGGCGTGCTCGACCGATTCGAGGCTCACCTCGACCACCTCGGCGCCCTGCGATTCGAGGTCGGAGACGGACCGCTCGAACGTCTCCACGACGCGGTCGTCCGCGCCGTCGAGGAGGTTCGTGACGACGCCGACGGTGAGACCGTCCACGTCGCCGTCCGCGGCGGCCGCGTAGTCCGAGTCCGCGGCGGGGTGAGCGTCCATCGACTCGTCGAACCGCGTCGTCGCGTCGCGGTCGTCGGCGCCCGAGACGACGTTGAGGAGGGCGGCGGCGTCCTCGACGGTCGACCCGATGGGGCCGACCTGCTCCAAGGAGTTCGCGTAGGCGACGAGACCGTACCGGGAGACCAGCCCGTAGGTGGGTTTGATGCCGACGACGCCGCAGAAGGCGGCCGGGTTGCGGACCGACCCGCCGGTGTCGGTGCCGAGGGCGACGTCCGCCTCGCCGGCGGCGACGGCGGCGGCCGACCCACCCGAGGACCCGCCGGGGACTCGCTCCTCGTCGACGGGATTTTTCGTCGGGCCGAACGCGGACGTCTCCGTGGTGCCGCCCATCCCGAACTCGTCCATGTTGGTCTTGCCGACGACCGTCGCGCCGGCCTCCTTCAGGCGTTCGACGACGGTGGCGTCGTACGGCGGGACGTAGTCTTCGAGCATCGCGGACCCACACGTCGTGCGGACGCCCTCGGTGCTGATGTTGTCCTTGACGGCGACGGTGGTTCCCGCGAGGGGGCCGTCGTCGGCGCCGTCGACCGTTTCCTCGGTGATGAAGATGTTCGCGCCCATCTACGACACCCGCGGGCCCTTGAAGAAACCGTCCTCGGACTCGGGAGCGTTCTGCAGGGCCTCCTCTTGGCTCAGACCGTCGCGCACCTCGTCGGTCCGCATGACGTTCACGAGGTCGGGGTCGGCCTCAACCTCCGGAACCTCGTCGAGGGCGTCGAAGTACTCGAGGATGTCTGCGAACTGGGCGGCGAACGCCTCGACTTCTTCCTCGTCGAGGTTCACCCGCGCCAACTCCGCGACGTGACGCACCTCATCGGCGTCCACGGGCGTATCGCTCATGTTCGTCACGAACCGGGGGTCAAGAGTAAGGGTTTCGGTGTGGGCGCCGGGCGGGTGGAAACCCCACTGCGGCGACCCCGCGGTCCGATTTCGTCGTTCGCTAGCCATCAGATATATGCCCAACGCGCGCGTAGTATAGTGTACGGAGAACCCTCCGACCCATTCTCTGCACCCAATCAAAATGACCGAAACCACCCGAAGTTTTCGTACGCGTAGCGCACGCGCGCGCGAGAACGAAGGAGAGGAAGAAGAGACCCAAGAGGAGGACGAGACGCTTCGCTGTCCGGAGTGCGGTTCGACGAACCTCGTGAACGACAGCGAACACGGCGAGACGGTGTGCGAAGAGTGCGGACTGGTCGTCGAAGAGGACGCCGTCGACCACGGCCCCGAGTGGCGCGCCTTCGACTCCTCCGAACGCGACCAGAAGTCCCGCGTCGGCGCCCCGACGACGAACATGATGCACGACAAGGGGCTGTCGACCAACATCGGCTGGCAGGACAAGGACGCCTACGGCAACTCCCTGTCGTCGAACCAACGTCAGAAGATGCAGCGCCTCCGAACGTGGAACGAGCGCTTCCGAACCCGCGACTCCAAGGAGCGCAACCTCAAACAGGCGCTCGGCGAAATCGACCGCATGGCCTCCGCACTCGGCCTCCCCGACAACGTCCGCGAGACGGCCTCGGTCATCTACCGACGGGCGCTGGACGACGACCTGCTTCCGGGCCGCTCCATCGAGGGCGTCGCCACCTCGGCGCTCTACGCGGCCGCGCGGATGGCCGGGACGCCCCGGTCGCTCGACGAGATAACCAGCGTCTCCCGCGTCGGCAAAGACGAGATATCCCGGACGTACCGCTACGTCGTCCGCGAACTCTCGCTCGAAATCGAACCCGCCGACCCCGAGCAGTACGTCCCGCGGTTCGCCTCCGACCTCGACCTCTCGGACGAGTCCGAGCGGCACGCCCGACAGCTTCTGAAGACGGCCAAAGAGCAGGGCATCCACTCGGGCAAATCGCCCGTCGGCCTCGCAGCCGCCGCCATCTACGCCGCCTCGCTGCTCGCCAACGAGAAGGTGACGCAGAGTCAGGTGAGCGAGGTGGCCAACATCTCGGAAGTGACCATCCGCAACCGCTATCACGAACTGCTCGAAGCCGAAGAGCATCTGGTCGCTTAACCGGGCGACCCTTCCGCTCCGTTCGGGGTCCTTCTCCTCTCCGCCCCGCTTTCCTTCCTCTCTCCCTTACGCGAGCGACGTCTCCGTCCAGCGCACTCGACGGAGAGCGTAACACCCAATCCGGTGCCCCCGAACCGGCGTCCATGGAGACGACGCGACACTTCACCGCGACGGTGTACATCGTCAACGACGGCGCCGTCGCCCTGCACCGCCACGAGCGACTCGGCATCCGCATCCCGCCCGGCGGTCACGTCGACCGGGACGAACTCCCGCACGAGGCGGGACTCAGGGAGGTCCGCGAGGAGACGGGTCTCGTCGCCGAGTTGCTCGACGAGACGGACCCGGTGGCCGCGCCCGCCGGGGAAACGCTCCCCGACCCGCGCCGCCAGATGCTGTACGACATCGACGTCCGCGAGGACGGCCGCGTCGGCCACCAGCACGTCGACCACGTCTACTACGCGACGGTCGACTCGCGCGAGATCGACCCCGACGGGCACGACGAGGCGGACCCGGAGGTGTGGGCGTGGTACGACGCTGCGGACTTACAAGAGAGCGACGTCGACCCCGACACCGTGCAGTTCTCTCTAGAGGCCATCGACGCCGCCGAGCGCGCGGGCTGACCTACTCTCCTCACCTCTCCTCTTCGACCAGCGACCGGACGTACTTCTCGACGTGGTCGTCCATCCGTCGCTTGTACCCCGCCTGCCGGGCGAGTCGGTCCAACTCCCTCGACGCGTACGTGCCGTACTGCACGGCCTTCTTTTCCACCGAGGCGACCGACTCGGGGACGAGTCCGCGCGCCGCCTCCCGGAGCGCCACCTTCCGGCGGCCGTCGGCGACGAGCAGTTCGTCCGGAAGGGGGAGCGCCGCGCGCACGACCCGGTCGTGGAGCAGGGGCGCGACGGGTTCGACGCCCGCCGCGCGCAGAGCGAGCACGTCTCGCTCCAATTGGTCGGGGAGCGTCCGAACCATCTCCGCGGCCGCGCCGCGGACGGTGTCGGCCTCGACGCGGGGGTCCTCGGGCGCCTTCGCCACCTTGGCGTACCCGCCGAACAGTTCGTCGGCCCCCTGCCCGACGGCGAGTCGGTCGAAGCCGTCGGCGGCCGCGCGCTTTCCGACGAGATAGAGCGGCAGCGCTATCTGGAGGTCCATCGGGTTCATCCGGCCCAGTATCGAGACGAGTTCGGGGACGGCCCCGCGGATGTCGTCGTGAGTTAATTCGACCACGCGCAGGTCTGCCCCCCGGCCCATCGCCGCGGCGGCGTCGCGCGCGGCGGCCACGTCGTGGCTCCCCTCGAACCCGGCGACATAGCAGGGAGCGTCGGGGACGCCCGCGGCGACGACGGCGGAGTCGACGCCGCCGGAGAACGCGACCGCCAATCCGTGGTCGTCGACGCCGCGCACCGACTCGGTGACGGCGTCCGAGACGGCCGACAGCGCTGCCGCTCGATTCGTCTCGGCCGGCGGCGTCGGGAGCGTCCACAGCTCCTCGTCCCCCGCGGCGGTCCGGCGACTCCCGGCCGGGACGCGCATCGGGTCCGAGAGGTCGCGTCGGTCGAACGACCACGCGCTGGGCGCACTCGGGTCGGCGGCGCCGCGTTCGGAGAACAGCGGCTGTCTGCCGAGGACGTCGCGGACGAGAGCGCCGTCGAGTTCGCCAGCGAACCCAGCGGTGCCGGGGAGCGGGTCGCCCGAGTCGACGGCGGCGCGAACCGTCTCCGGGTCGGCGCCGCGGAGCATCAGAAGAAGTCGGCGACGCCGCGTCTCACGCGGCGGGTGACGCCGCCGCCGAACTGCCGGAGCGAGATGCGCCACGGCGTCCGGTTGCCGATGACGTTCGTCTCTCCTCGGACGACGGCGTCGAGGATGCCCTCGACCGAGCGGTCGTCCGTGCCGACCTGCGTGACGGCCTGCCCGACCATCTCGCTGATGTGGGCGTCGCTGCCAGCGGTCTTCGGCAGGTCGCGCGCGGTGGCGAACTTCTCGGCCTTGCGGTTCGAGCGGCCGGTGAACAGCCGCGAGTTGTACACCTCGATGGCGTCGGCGCCGGCGAGTTGCGTCCGGGTGATGTGCGGGGCGACCCCGTGCCGGGAGGACTGGAACGGGTGCGGGACGACGGCGATTCCGCCCTGGTCGCGTATCTCCGTCAGCGTCTCGTCGAAGGAGAGCCCCGCGGGGACGAGTTCGTCGATGCCGAGTCCGAGGACGTGCCCCGCCGCCGAGGTGACTTCCATGCCCGGGATGCCGACGAGGCCGTACTCCTCGGCGATGTCGGCGGCGCGCAGGCTCTCCTCTATCTCGTCGTGGTCGGTGACGGCGAGGGCGTCCAGTCCGACCGCCTGCGCCTGTTCGAGGAGCAGCTCTATCGGGTCGCGGCCGTCGTAGGACAGCGACGAATGCGCGTGCAACTCGACCGATAACACGGATAGAACTAACCGCCCCGGTTAGAAAAGCGGCGCGGTCCGACCCGCGAATCGGTCGTCGGCTCGACGGCGATTCGATTATCGTCCGGCAGCGATTCGACGGCGATTCGATACGCACGTTCGTGGACATAGAAAGGTCTTAGAGCCTGCGTTCTGACCACACCAGTGAATGAGCCTTCCCGACGCGGACCGCGAACTCGTCGTGGCCGAACTCGGACGCGACCCGACGCCTGCGGAGACGGTGCTCTTCGAGAACCTCTGGAGCGAACACTGCGCGTACCGCTCCTCGCGCCCCCTCCTCTCGGCGTTCTCCTCGGAGGGCGACCAGGTGGTCGTCGGTCCCGGCGACGACGCCGCCGTCGTCCGCCTGCCGACGTACGACGCCGACGGGAACGAGGTCGACTCGACCGATAGCGCCGGCGAGACGTACGTCACGCTGGGCATCGAGAGCCACAACCACCCCTCGTACGTCGACCCCTACGACGGCGCGGCGACGGGCGTCGGCGGCATCGTCCGCGACACGCTGTCGATGGGTGCCTACCCCATCGCCCTCGCCGACAGCCTCTACTTCGGCGGATTCGACCGCGAGCACTCCCGCTACCTTTTGGAGGGCGTCGTGGAGGGCATCGCCGACTACGGCAACGCCATCGGCGTCCCCACCGTCGCCGGCAGCGTCGAGTTCCACGACGGCTACGAGGGTAATCCGCTCGTCAACGTCGCCTGCGTCGGATTGCTGGACGAGGAACGCCTCGTGACGGCGGAGGCGCAGTCCGCGGGGAACAAACTCGTCCTCGTCGGCAACGCGACGGGCCGGGACGGCCTCGGCGGCGCCTCCTTCGCGAGCGAGGACCTCGCGGAGGACGCCGAGACGGAGGACCGCCCGGCCGTGCAGGTGGGCGACCCCTACTCGGAGAAACTCCTGATAGAAGCGAACGAGGAACTCGTCGACGAGAGCCTCGTGGAGTCCGCACGCGACCTCGGTGCGGCAGGCCTCGGCGGCGCCTCCTCCGAACTCGTCGCCAAGGGCGGGTTCGGTGCCGACATCGACCTCGACCGCGTCCACCAGCGCGAACCGAACATGAGTGCGTTGGAGATTCTCCTCGCGGAATCGCAGGAACGCATGTGCTACGAGGTGCGCGCGGAGAACCTGCCCCGAGTCACCGAGATAGCCGAGAAGTACGACCTCGGCTGTTCGGTCATCGGCGAGGTCGCGGAGGGCAACTACGTCTGCACGAAGGACGGCGAGACGGTCGTCGACGTGCCCCCCGAGTTCCTCGCCGAAGGGGCGCCGATGAACGACCTCGACTCGGTCGAACCGGAGCAACCCGACCGCGACCTACCGGACGCCGAGTTGGAGGAGGCGTTCGAGGCTGTCGTCGGGTCGCCCTCGACGGCCTCCAAGCGGTGGGTGTACCGCCAGTACGACCACGAGGTCGGCCTCCGGACGGCGGTTCGACCCGGCGACGACGCGGCCGTGATGGCCATCAGGGAGGCGGGCGCAGCGCGGAGCGCCGCGGAATCGTCGAACGGCGACAGCCGTGAGACCGGCGCCGGACTCGCCATCTCCTCGGGCGCCAACCCGAACTGGACGACGTGCGCCCCCTACGACGGCGCGCGCGCCGTCGCCTTGGAGAACGCGACGAACCTCGCGGCGAAGGGCGCGACGCCCCTCGCCGCCGTGGACTGCCTCAACGGCGGTAACCCCGAGAAGCCGGAGGTGTACGGCGGCTTCCGAGGTATCGTCGACGGCCTCGCCGACATGTGCCGGGACCTCTCGGTGCCCGTCGTCGGCGGCAACGTCTCGCTGTACAACGACTCCGTGTCGGGACCCATCCCGCCGACGCCGACGCTGGCCGCCGTCGGGACGAAAGCCGGCTACGACGCCCCCCCGGCGGCGTTCGCGGGCGAGGGCGAACTCCTCCTCGTCGGCGAGTCCGGCGGCGCGCTCGGCGGGTCGGAGTTCCTCGCGCGGATGGGCGGGTCGGACGCGTTCCCGGCGCTCCCCGAGAACGCCAGCGAGGTGCTGACGGCGCTGGCCGAGGTGGCGGATAGAGAAGAGACGCTCGCCGTCCACGACGTGAGCCACGGCGGCCTCGCCGTCTCGCTGGCCGAGATGGTCACCGCCGAGGCGGGCGCGGACGTGACGCTCGGAAGCCTTCTCACGCTGTTCGACGAGACGCCGGGGCGCGCCGTCGTGGAGACGACGGACGCCGAGGCCGTCCGCGAGGCTCTCGACGGCGTCGCTCCCGTGACGACGCTCGGCGCCGCGACGACGGACGGGACGCTGTCGCTGTCCGTCGCCGGGGAGACGGTGGAGTACGACGCGGCGGCCGTCTCGGAACTCAGAGGCGCCCTCGCGAGAGAACTCGACTGACCGGCTCAGTTCGGTTCAGTTCGGTCCAACTTAGTTCAAGCTTAGTTCAGCTCAGTTCCGCTCTCTCCGCCCCTCGACGCGCTCTATCGCCTCCTCTTCGACCGATAGCTCCAGCGACTCCTCGCCGTTCTGCGCGCCGAACGGGAGCGAGGAGCCGAGTTCTCCGTCGCCCTCGCCGGGGACGGACGAGGTGGTCTCGACGGAGACGAAGTACAGCGAGCGCGCGTCGGCGGAGCCGCTGGCGTGACCGAAGTGGAGGTACGCCTCCGACTCGGACTCCAGGAGGCGCAGCACGTCGTCAAACTCCGCGAGGTCGAAGTACGCCCAGACGTCGAGACTCTTCTCGGAGTCGACGCCGGTGACGACCCCCGTCTCTCCGGTCTCCGTCCGGTCGGGCGTGAACAGGAGCGTCGCCTCGTCGCGGGACGCCTCGCTCTCACTTCGAGCGTCGTCACCGTCGTCGCCGCCGGCCGGCGATTGGAGGACGATTCGTCGTTTGATGGGGCTCCACGGTTCGACCGCGACGTCGTAATCCGCGACTTCGAACTTGGCGGTAGGCACACTCCGGTTTCGGACCCGCCGATGAAAAGTCTGGTAGCCGACGCGCCGTTCCGGGAGTCAGCCCTCCCTCGCGCTACGGTTCGAGGACAACTTTCCCGACGCTCTGCCTGCTCTCCAGATACTCCTGCGCCTCGGCGGCGTCTTCGAGGGAGAACGTCTCGCCGACGACGACGTCGAGTTCCCCCTGCGCGAGCAGTCGCTGGAGGTCGCTGACCGCGCCGAGGACGCGCGAGGGGTCCTTCTCGATGGCGTTGCCGAGGTGGAAGCCGAGCACCGACTTGTTCTCGAACAGGAGGTCGGTGGTGTCCGGCGTCGCCACGTCGCCGGAGGCGGCGCCGTAGACGACGATGCGTCCGAAGGAGGCGAGGGCGTCGAGGCTTCGCTCGAACGTCTCGCCGTTGACGCCGTCCAACACGAGGTCGACCCCCTCGCCGTCGGTCTCGGCCTCGACCGTCTCGCGGAAGTCCTCCTCCTCGTAGTTGACGCCGTGGTCTAAACCGAGGTCGGCGGCGAGTTCGAGTTTCTCCGCGGTGCTCGCGGTGCCGAACGACTCCGCGTCGGCGTGGTCGGCCAACTGGACGGCGGCCGTCCCGACGCCGCCCGCCGCTGCGTGGACGAGGACGCGGTCGTGAGCGGTCAGGTCGCCCCAGTTGTGCAGGCAGTTGTGGGCGGTGAGGAACTGGACGGGGAACCCGGCCGCCTCCGGGAACGACATCGACTCGGGCACCTCGAACAGCGACGCCGCGGGCGCGACGACGTACTCAGCGTACGCTTCCGGGGCGAGGGCGACGACCCGGTCGCCGACCTCCCGGTCGACGTCGTCGCCGACGGCGTCGACGGTGCCCGCCGCCTCCATGCCGGGGACGAACGGGGGTTCCGGACCGCCGCGGTAGTGGCCGCGGCGCTGCATCACGTCCGCGAAGTTGAGCCCCGCGGCGGCGACTTCGATTCTGACCTCACCCGGACCGGGTTCGGGAACGTCGGTCTCGCGCGTTTCGAGGACGTCGCTGGTACCGAACTCGGTGACGACGATAGACTTCACACCGGTGTTTCGGTCGCTCGACTCAAAAGCGACCGGAAGGCGGAAGCGGACCTACAGGAGGAACGGCAGTCCGAAGATGACCGCGAGGCCGACGACGAGGACGACGAATCCGGTCGCCGCCTTTCCGGTCGAGAACTCCTGCATCGGAGCGGTGACGCGGCCGGGGTCAGAAGAGTGGTGCGCCTCGGGGAACTGGTCGTGGTCGCTCTCGAACTCTTCGCTCGGGTTCCGATAGTCGTCGTCGGGGTTCTCGCGGGTGTCGTCGCTCATACGCGGTCGTTCGGGTTCCCGCCTAAAAGAACATCCGAATCGCGAGGCGGGCAGGGATGCTAAGTACGCTTCCGACGACGACGGCGTATGGACGACGCGAGCGGAGACGGCGCGGCCGAGCGCCTGCCGAACGGCGAGGAGCGGCGGTGGTGGAAGGAGGCGGTCGTCTACCAGATCTATCCGCGGAGCTTCAACGACTCCGACGGAGACGGAGTCGGCGACATCCCCGGCATCACCGAACGGGTCGACCACCTCGACGACCTGGGGGTGGACGTGGTGTGGCTCAACCCCGTCTACGAGTCGCCGCAGGCCGACAACGGCTACGACATCGCCGACTACCGCGCTATCGACTCCGAGTACGGCACGATGGCCGACTGGGAGGACCTCCGCGACGCCCTCCACGACCGGGACATCCGTCTCATCATGGACCTCGTGGTGAACCACACCTCCGACGAGCACGAGTGGTTTCGGAACGCGCTCGAATCGACGGACGCCGAGTACCGCGACTACTACATCTGGCGCGAGGGGCGCGACGCCGCCGAGGCGGACCGCGAGTACGAACTCGGCCCCGCGGACGAGGCGCCGCCGAACGACTGGGAGTCGTTCTTCGGCGGTCCGGCGTGGGAGTACCACGAGGGCACCGGCGAGTGGTACCTCCACCTGTTCGACCGCAAGCAACCGGACCTGAACTGGGAGAACCCGGCCGTCCGCGACGACGTCTTCGAGATGATGAACTGGTGGATAGAGAAGAGCATCGACGGCTTCCGGATGGACGTCATCAACCTCATTTCCAAGCCCGACGGCCTGCCGGACACCGACCCCGAGGCGGGGATTCGGACCATCGACCGCGCGGCGAACGGGCCGCGCGTCCACGAGTACCTCGACGAGATGCGCGACCGCGTCCTCGACCGCGGGCTTCTCACCGTCGGCGAGATGATCGGCGACCCGCTTCCGCTGGACCACGCGCGCCGCTACGTCTCGCCCGACGAGGACGGCGACGGCCTCTCGATGCTGTTTCACTTCGAGCACGTGCTCATCGACCGGGGCGACCGCATCTGGGAGACGAGCGATTGGGACCTCACCGACCTGAAGGCCGTCTTCGACCGCTGGCAGGACGCCTTCGCCGAGGAGGGATGGAACTCGCTGTACCTGAACAACCACGACCAACCGCGGATGGTCTCTCGCTTCGGCGACGACGGGGAGTATCGTCGGGAGTCGGCGAAACTGCTCGGTACTCTGCTCCACACGCTCCGCGGGACGCCGTACGTCTACCAGGGCGAGGAGTTGGGGATGACCAACTACCCCTTCGACTCGCTCGACGACTTCCGCGACGTGGAGACGCTCAACCCCGTCCGAAGCGCCCTCGACAGCGGCGAGGTGGCGTCGTTCGGCGCGGTTCGCGACGCCCTCCGTGCCAACAGTCGGGACAACGCCCGGACGCCGATGCAGTGGTCCGACGACGAGCACGCCGGATTCTCCGAGTCGGAACCCTGGATCGGCGTCAACCCGAACTACCCCGAGGTGAACGCCGCGGCCGAACGCGACGACGAGGGGTCGGTGTACGAGTACTACCGGCGTCTCGTCGAGTTCCGCGGCGAGAACGACGTGGTGGTCTACGGCGACTACCACCCGTTCGTGCAGGACCACGAACGGGTGTGGGCGTACACGCGAACGCTGGGCGAGAAGCGACTGTTCGTCGCGCTCAACTTCGCGGGCCGGGAGACCACCGTCGAAATCCCCGTCGAGGCCGACGAGGCGACGCTGGCGCTGTCGAACTACGACGGCGGCGGGCGGGCGGTCTCGGAACTGCTCGCCGGCGAGTTCCGCCTCCGGCCGTGGGAGGCGCGGGTGTACCGACTCGCGTGAGACGGGCGCGACCGACGGCCGCGGGGCGAGCGCTCTCGGTCGTCGCGGGGGCGAACAGGCGACACGCGGTCCGCTCCGCTCCCGGCGCGGCGTGTCGCGCACCCGCGGACGCGCCGGGTCGTCGGTCAGGACACGGGACCGCTGGTCCCGTCCCCGTATATGAACGTTCGTGGCGTCGGCGCCGCGTTCGGCGCAAGGACGGCGACAGTCGAAACCGTCAAACGGCCCATACGCGAACTCGGTAGCAAGGAATGCTCACGAAGCGTATCATCCCCTGTATCGACGTCGACCTAGACGACGACGGGAACCCCGCCGTCTACACCGGCGTCAACTTCGAGGACCTGAAGCACACCGGCGACCCGGTGGAGATGGCCAAGCGGTACAACGAGGCGGGCGCCGACGAGTTCGTCTTCCTCGACATCACCGCCTCCGCAGAGGGGCGCGCGACGATGCTCGACACCGTCTCGCGCGTCGCGGACGAAGTGTTCATCCCGCTGACCGTCGGCGGCGGCATCCGCACCCGCGAGGACATCAAAGAGACCCTCCGTGCGGGGGCCGACAAGGTGTCCATCAACACCGCGGCGCTCCGGAACCCCGACCTGGTGAACGAGGGCGCGCGGGCGTTCGGGTCGCAGTGCATCGTCATCTCGGTGGACGCCCGGCGGCGCTACGACGAGGCCGGCGAGCACTACGTCGAGGTGGACGGCGAGTCCTGCTGGTTCGAGTGCACCGTCAAGGGCGGTCGCGAGGGGACGGACGTCGACGTGGTCGAGTGGGCCGCGGAGGCAGAGTCCCGCGGCGCGGGCGAACTGTTCGTCAACTCCATCGACGCCGACGGGACGAAGGACGGCTACGACATTCCGCTCACCAAAGCCGTCTGCGACGAGGTGTCGACGCCGGTCATCGCCTCCTCGGGGTGCGGGGGGCCGGAGGACATGTACGAGGTGTTCACCGAGGCGAACGCCGACGCCGGCCTCGCAGCCTCCATCTTCCACTTCGACGAGTACTCTATCCGCGACGTGAAGGAGTATCTCGACGAACGCGACGTCCCCGTCCGACTCTGAGTCGGGACGGTCAGGAGTTCGCGGAGCATGCGGGGCGTGCGGGCCCGCCCTCGACCGGTCGTGCGGCGTCGGCGCGGGACGCGACGGCGTTCAAGTTCTCCGAGCGCGTACTGGGGCTGTGAGCTCCTTCGACACCGACGCGTGGCGCGACGCGCTACTGACGAGCCGCGAGCACAAAGACGAGTACTTCGCCCGCGACCCGAACTCGCCGATTCCGGCTGACCAGCGCGAGACGTTCGACGGTCTCTCGTACTTCGACCCCGAGGAGTCGTACCGCGTCGTCGTCGAACTGGACGAGTACGAGGACAAAGAGACCATCACCGTCGAGACGACGACCGAGGGCGAACGCGACTACCTCGTCTGGGGGTCGTTCGCGTTCGAGATAGCGGGAACGGACGTGACGCTCGACGCCTACCGTTCGGACCCCGAAGAGAACCGCCTGTGGGTGCCGTTCCGCGACGAAACCAGCGGCGAGGAGACGTACGGCGCGGGGCGCTATCTCGACTTGGAGGACCCGGACGACCGGGAGGACGACGCGTGGGTACTCGACTTCAACGCGGCGTACAACCCGTTCTGCGCCTACAGCGACCGCTACGAGTGTCCGTTGGTTCCGGCGGAGAACTGGCTCGACGTGCCGATTCGCGCCGGCGAAAAGACGTATCGGCCGGACTGACCCGGACTACAGCGCGGCTTCGAACTCGTTCGTGAAGTCCGCCGAGAGGTCCTGCACGCGCCGGGAGGCGTCCCCGAGGGCGTCCAGCGGGTCCGTACCCGGTTCGGTCCGCACCGAGAGGATGGGGTCGGTCTGACCGCCCGACTGCTCGGGGTTCATGTCGTACGTCGCCGCGGCGACGCCCGGCGTCTCCAGCAGGGCGCCCTTGATGACGTTCATGAAGGTGTGGTCCTCGCCCGCGATTTCGAGGCGGAGTTCCTCGTCCGTCTTGTTGATGACCCGCAGTTCCATGCACTCCCCTTCCCGGTGACGGCGTTTCAGTATTTCGTCTTATCCGAGGAGGAACGACCGCAACTCCTCGCGATAGGCGTCCGGGCGGTCCTGCATCACCCAGTGTCTCGCGTCGTCGAGTCCTCGTACCTCGGCGCTGCGCAGGTCGTCCCGCAACCGTTCGGCGTACGAGACGGGTTGGAACTCGTCGTCCGCGCCCCAGAGCAGGAGCGTCTCGGCGGTGATGTCATCGTAGTCGAGTTCGGTCGTGTGGTTCGTGTTCGTCGCGACGGCGTTTCGGCTCAGGGAGACCGCCCCCTGCTCGGACCGCCACTGGGATTTCATCCCCTCCACGAACTCCTCGCTCGGGTCGTCGTCGAAGAGCGTCTTCCGGTACAGACCGTCGAGCATCTCCTGTAGGTCCTCGACGTCGTTCTCCTCGACCGTCGACGGGAGGCCGATGTCGTTGACGGCCTCGATGGGCCAGGAGTCGTACGCGACGGCGTTCGAGAGAACGAGTTCGTCGACGGCGTCCGGTCGGTGCGACGCGTACCGGAGACCGACGCCGCCGCCGAGGTCGTGCCCGACGAACGAGACCGTCTCGACCCCGAGTTCGTCGAGCAGGCCGTCGATCATCTCCTCCTGCGCTCGGATCGACCGGTCGAAGCCGTCGGCCATCGACGAGTTGCCGTAGCCGACCATGTCGGGAACGATCACTCTGCGCTCGTCTTCGAGACCGGGGACGACGTCGCGCCAGAGGAACGACCACGTCGGAATCCCGTGCAGGAGCACGACGGGGTCGCCCGACCCCTCGTCGTAGAAGGCGACGTCGAGGTCGTGTCCGTCGACGGCGACGGTCGTCGAGTCCTGTCGCTCCGTCCACTCGCTGTGTCGTGACATGGTCGGCTAGCCGGCGGCCGTTTCCATAGTCCTCCCGGCCGACCGGACGGCGCCCATAATCAGACGTTACTCGGGGAACAGCGCCGAGACGTCGGGGTCGGACTCGACCAGTCGGTACGCGCGGTCGTCCCGTTCGACGACGTCCGCGTGGACGAGATGGTCGAGGTGCGCCCACGCCTCGCCGGGACCGTGCAGGATGTGGATGTTCTCCAACTCGCCGAACAGGCGGGCGCTGACCGTCCACGCGTCGAGCGGTCCGTGTTCGTCCAGGACGTCCACGACGCGCCGAGTCCGGTCGCGGTGGTGGTCGAGGATGGTCCGCGCGCGGGCGGAGGGGTCCTCGATGGGGTCGCGGTGGCCGGGGAGGGCGCGCGAGAGGTCCCGGTCGACGAGGGTGCGGAGGCTGTCGACGTACGTTTCGAGGGGTCGCTCGACGCGGAGGTCCGCGCCCCCGACGTTCGGCGTGTACTTCGGGAGGATGGCGTCGCCGACGAACGCCTGTTCGCGCCCTCCGTTCTGCCTTCCATCGCCGTCCGCGTCGAACGCGAACGCGACCAGACCGGCGGCGTGGCCGGGCAGGTGGACGACTTCGAGTTCGCCGTCGCCGGCGGGGATGCGGTCGCCGTCGGTCATCGTGACTACGTCCGCCGGGTCGCCCGCCAAATCCTCGTGCGTGTCGAGGTAGTCCGCCAACTCCGCGCGTTTGGCCTCGGGAAGTCCCCACTCCTCGAACCGCCGTTGCCGCAGGTCGCGTTCGGCCGAGACCGCGGATTCCTCGCCCGCGACGAGGGGGGCGTCCGCCTCGTGCGCTCGGACGACGGCGCCGCTTTCGGCCTGAAGTTCGCCCGCGAGGCCCGAGTGGTCGGCGTGCCAGTGGGTGAGCAGTATCTGGTCGACGTCGGTGACGTCCAAATCCGCCTCGGCGAGGCCGGCGTCCAAATCGGCCCGAATCTCGTCGAGTGAGGCGCCGACGTCCACGAGCGTCGTTTCCTCGCCGGGCAGGAGGTACGCGTTGTTCCGCCCCTCGAACACCGTGTTCCCGAGTCGGATGCGACGGAGGTCCATACCACGCGCGACGGCGCGTACGGTGTTGAGAGTTGGCATCCCGGAGGGTGACGGCGAGGCGCCGCATCCTCCGAAACCGGCGGAGGACGCCTCGGGCGGTAGGGTTTCACTTGTCGACGACCGATAGTCGGCCATGGTCGAGTACCGGCCCGGCGAGTGCAACATCGGCGAGGCCGAACAGCGCCGGCGCGCCCTCCTCGGCGCCGCCGCCGCCCTCCTCACCCTCGGCCTCGTAACGTGGGCGTTCGGGTTCGGCGGCCCGTGGTGGGTACCGGCGCTGGCGGCGCTGCCGCTGTTCGGCGCGGCGGAGGGCTACTTCCAGACCCGCTTCATGTTCTGCACCGGGTTCGCCTCGCTCGGCATCTACGACGTGTCGGACGGCGGGAACGACAGGCGGCGGGTGACGGACGACGCGGCCCGACGCGCCGACCTGAAGCGCGCGTGGCGGATACACGGCTACGCCGCCGTCGTCGCCGTCGTCGGCGTCCTCCTTCTGTTCGGCGTCGACGCACTCGTGTCCGCGAGCTGACTATGTTCTCCCCGATACATTAAAATCGGAGACTTTCGTATCTGTCAGTAATTGAATGGAGAACTTCTACGACCTGCTGGGGGTCTCCGAGGACGCCGCCCCGGCCGACGTCAAGCGGGCGTGGCGCGGGAAGGCCCGGGAGTACCACCCGGACGTGAACGACGACGCCCGGGCGGGCGTGCAGTTCAAGACGCTCCGCGCCGCCTACGAGGTGCTCTCCGACGAGACGAAGCGCGCGGCGTATGACCGGATGGGCCACGAGCGGTACGTGGCCGAGCGACTCGACGGCCTCCCGACGGCCGGCATGGACCGCCGGGAGGACGGCGCCGGCGCCAACGGTGACGGGCGGTGGCGGAAGCGCGCCGACGCGGCCGGCGGTCAGTCCGCCGGCCGGTCCGCGTCGACGGCGTCCGCCTCCTCGGCGGGCCGCACCCGGTCTTCCGGGGCGAACGCGGGCACCGGAACCGCCGGCCGAACTCGCGGCACCGGCCGGTCGCGAACCGAGTCGACGCGCCGGTCGCGTTCGGCCGGGGCGACCGACGCCTCGCGGACGGACTCTGCCCGGTCCGCGAACCGTTCGGCTCGCACGGGGTCGGCGTCGACTGCCGGGTCCGGCGGTGAGTCCGCCGGGTCGGCCGCTCACTCGGCGTCCGCCACCGCCGCACCCCGGTCGCTGTGGTACGCGTGGACCGCCTCGCTCCTCGCGGGCGTCGTCTACCTCGGCGGCCTCGCGGTCTACCTCCGTGCGAACGTCGCCGCGCTGTCGTCGTTCGCCGCGTCCCTCGAAGCGTCGCCCGCCGCGACGCTCCTCGGCGACGTCGGCCTCGTCGCTCCCGGCGCGTTCGCCCTCGGCGCCGTCGGGTCCGCGCCGGGTCCGGCGCTCGCCTTTCCCGCCGGCGCGGCGCTCCTCGCGGCCGTCTTCGTCGCCTTCGCCGCCCGGTTCCGTCACGGGACGGCCGGCCTCTCGCTGTATCTCTACCCGGTGGGGGCGCTGGCGCCGCTCGCGTCGTTCGCGCTCGGCCCCGTCGTCGCCGCGCCGGCCGCGGGTCTCACGGTCGCCCTCGTCGTCGCCGTCCCGGTGCTCACGGTGACGGTGTTCCTCGCCGACGTGGGGCGGACGCTGTTCGGGTCGGAGTAGCGGCGCCGGGAACCGCGGGGACCCGTTTCGAGTTCTCCCGGTCGGCCGCATACTCTCGATCGGTCGCGAGGCGAGACCACTTTTGTCGCTCCGGGACCAACGGCGACTCATGACTCTCGAAGCCGGAGCAGTGCGTCGGTTCCGCTGTCGCGGCGTGAACGCCTACCTCGTCGACGACGGCGGGACGCTGACGCTCGTCGACGCGGGGACGCCGTGGGACGGGGCGCGGATGCGCGAGATGCTCTCCTCCTCGGGGGTAAGCCCCTCGGCCATCGACCGCGTGCTCCTCACGCACTTCGACCTCGACCACGTCGGGACGCTCGCCACACTCGGACTCGACGCCGACGTGCCGATACACGCCTCCGAACCGGACGCCTCCTTCCTCCTCGGCGACGCCGACCCGCCCGCCGGGAACCACAAAGGGGCGTTCCAGCGTCTGGCCCGCCTGTTCATCGACTCCCCGGAGAACGAGGTGATTCGCGTCAGCGACGGCGACGAGGTGGGAGGGTTCGACGCCTACCGGACCCCCGGCCACACGCCCGGCCACGTCGCCTACCACCACGCGGGCCACGGCGCGGCGTTCCTCGGCGACGTGGTTCGGGGGTCCGACGGCGAACTGGACACGCTTCCCTGGCCGATGTGTTACGACGCGGACCGCAACGAGAAGAGCCTGGCCGACCTCGCCGAGCGCATCGACCCCTTCGAGGTCGCCTGCGTCGGCCACGGCGACCCGATCCGAACCGGCGGTTACGACGCCCTACGCCGGGCGGCCGACCGGCTCTGACGTCGGGTTTCATATTCCTTCGCTGACGATTCTCGGGCATGGTCGAACCCGACTCCGCCGGAACGCTGAGCCGCCGCCGACTGTTGGCCGCGACGGGCGCGGGTGCCGTCGGCGCCTTCGCCGGTTGTACCGCTCCTGGACTGTCGACCCGAGTCGAAGAGTCCTTCGAGGTGACGCCGTCGGACGCCACCGCGGTGCGCGTGCTGAACCGCAACGGCGGCGTGACCGTCCGCCCCGGCGAGAGCGACGCGGTCCGCGTCGAGGTGGTGAAACGGGGGCTCAACGTCGACGAGGGCGCCCTCGACCGGGTGACGGTGAATCGGTCGGTCACCGACGGCGTCCTGACGCTCGAAGTCGTCTACCCGCCGGAGGTGACCCGAATCACGACGGACCTCACCGTCGAACTCCCGTCGTCGCTCTCCTTGGCGCTCGCGGAGACGGGCAACGGCGGCGTCGACGCCGAAGGGGTCGCGGGGGACGCGACGCTCCGCGCGAGCAACGGCGCCGTCAGCGCCGAGGGGATGCCCGGGTTCCTGACGCTCCGCGCGGGTAACGGCGGCATCAGGGCGGCCGACGTCGGCGGCATCGACGGCGTCACCGCCGGCAACGGCGGCGTCGACGTGGAGATTCCGGCGATACGCGGCGATACGTCGGTCAGCGCCTCCAACGGGGGTATCGACGCGGCGGTCGCGCCGGATTTGGACGCGGCGTTCGAGGCGCGCGTGACCAACGGCGGCGTGGACGTCTCCGGTCTCGAACTCACGAACGCCACCGTCTCACCGACGCGCGTCGCGGGAACGCTCGGCGACGGCGGCCCGTCGCTGACGCTCCGAGCGGGCAACGGCGGCGTCGACGTGCGGCGTCTCGACTGAAGCGTATCGTTCCGAGAAGGAAGCAGGGACCGCGGAGAGCGCGGACCCCGGACTGACCAAGCCACTGCGAAGAGCACCAGTCTCGCAGTTCCTTACCTGACGCGCCGGTAGTTCAGTACCACGCGCGTCACTACCCGTTTTGACGGTTGTCGTGAAAAAGGCTGCGCTGGTGCCAATACCTTCTAACTCCGCTCCGAGTTCCGGTCATATGGTGGGTAGTTGTCCCCTATTTGGACAGAAAACCAAAAACTCGTTCAATTGTAATGGTCTTTGTTACGTAATCCAACGCCGTTTTGCGCGCTAATCGAGCGAATCCGTAAGTGTGGGAGTCTGTACCGTGAGAATAACGGGCGTGAGACGCGCTACCGAACGAGATAGGGGTCGCCGCCGGCGGTGAACCGTCCGAGGTCGGTCTCCCGTCGGAAGTCGGTCGACGTAAGGACGTCGATGGCCTCGACGAGTCGGTCGTGGTGGGTGTCGTCCCAGTCGCTCGGGTCGGCGATGGGGAGGACGAGAAAGCCGCTTCCGCGTATCTCGGTGCCGTGTAGGTCCTCCATGTCGACGGTCACCTTGCGGGCCTGCGCCGTGTAGTTCTCCAGAACGTACGTCGTCGCGCGGGCGCCCACCGGCAGGAGGACGTGCGCGGCGATGGCCCGCAGTTCGGCGTCGAAGAACCGCTCCATGTCGTCGTAGTCGCTCTGCGAGGGGACGTCCTCGGAGACGCACATGTTCAGATACGAGAGGAACGTCTTCGAGACGGTCGGTCGGTCCCCGGTCGCCTCCAAGAGTCCTCCCTCCGCGAGGGCGGCCTGCAGGCGGACGGACGGTTCACCGGTGAACGGCACGCCCGTCGACTCCCCGCCGTGTACGCCGGGGTAGTCGCCGATGACGTGAAAGTCCGCGTTGGCGTCGCCGTATCCCGGAACGAACCGTTCGCACGGGGGGTTCATCCCGAAGGGGTTGCTCGTGCGGTCGGTTACGTTCTCCACGGCGCTACGTAGCGAGGAGAGGGATATATTCGGTGCGGTTTCGCGTCCGCCGCGCGGGGTCGTGCGGTTCGGGCCCGGTCAGAGTTCGACGCCGGAGGGGATGAGACTGTGTCCGCGGAGCAGATTCCCCTCGGCGTCGTAGACGAGAAACGTCCGCTTCTCGTAGACGACCGTCTCGCCGTCGTCGCTTCGTATCTCGACCCGGTACTGTCCGTCCTCTCCGTCGGCGGACTTACCGTACTCGCGCGCCGCGCGGATGAATCGGAGCACGTCGTCCGCGTCCTCGTTCAGTTCGAGGACGAAGTCGCCGGTGATGCGGTTCGTGACGCTCACCACGCCCGACGCGCCGGGGTCGTCGACGTCGCCCTGCAGACGGAACGCCACGTCCGTCTCGGCGTCGTCGAGGAGTTCCCCGTCGGGGTCGGTGAGTCGGTCCGAGAGCGTTTCCTCGGGACCGTGAAAGTCGATGCGGACCAACGGCCTCTCGGGGGAGTCGCCGGTCTCGACCCAGTCGATTTGTTTAACGTCCAACTCGAAGTAGTCGCGCCTCATTCCGTGAATCGATTTTGGGCGTCACGGCGTATGAACGTAACGCCCTCACACACTCCGTGCGACTCGGACGCTGTGCCGGGAATCCGCCGACGGCGAGGGGAGAAGGGCGGAGTCGGTAGCTTTTACCGCGTCGCTCGCACCCATCCGAGCATGGTCTGGGTCCGCTCGGAGTACGCGGGACCGCTCGCCGTCGTCCTGACGTGGCTCTCGGCGCTCCTCCCGTGGAACGTGACGTACTCTCCGGCCGTCTCCGGGGGGTCGGTGCTGTTCGTCCGCTTTCCCTTCTTTCAGATTCGATACGCGTTCGGCGTCCCGTTCGCCGACGCGGTTCGGGTGTTCGACCCCTTCTCGGCCGTCGCCTTCCAGGCCGGCAACTCGATTCAGGTGGCCTACGAGGCGTGGACCGTCGGCGCGGCGGTGCTGGCCGTCGCCCTCGTCGTCTCCGTCGTCTACTACGCTCGCGAGGAGGCGTTCGAGTCCAGTCCCATCGACCCGGTCCGCCTCCTCGGCGGCCTCCTCGGACTCGGCGGCGTCGTCCTCGCCGTCGCCACCTACCTGCTCGCCACCCGCGGGTTCCCCGGCGTCCCCCTCCCTATCGGCGTCGTCTTCTACCTCGCGTTCGCGGGAGTGCTCCTGACCGTTGACCGGACCTGACCTCCTCGAACGCACCGCCGCCGAACGGGAAATTCACCCATTACGTTAAGTCACTTCGAGAGAAAGTGTCGCCAACGTACCGGAGCGCAGACGAATGTCAGAGAGGGAACTGGACTCGGGGGAGACGGGGGAACAGACGGACGCCGCGTCCGGCGGGGACGTCGGTGCGGCCGGCGACGCCGGCGCGACGGCGTTCGAGGAGCCGACGGATTCGACGCCGCCGAGGGAGTCGGACCCCTCGGACCGATGGGGGTTCGCGGCCGCCTTCGCGGACGCGCGGCGGCGACTTGTGCGCGCCGCCGAGGTGCTCCGCGGGTCGACCATCGACGTGCGGCCGTACCGGCCCGCCGACGGCGAACTCACCGCCTTCGCGGTGCCGGAAGGCGAGGACGTCGTCGACCGTTACTGGGTGAACGCGCCGTACGCCCACGTCGTGCTCACGTATGACGATGCGGCGAGCAAACACCGCTACTACGCGGTCGAACCGGAGCTGGACGATTTCCGGCGGGAACTGCTCGAACGGGTCCGCGAGGACATCCGCGACCCCCTGCTGTACGGGTCGGAGACGGCCGCCGACGAGGGGACGGTCCGCCGCGAACTGCGGGCACTCCTCGAACAGTACGGCCTCGACGTCGACATGGCGACGTTCCACACCCTGTCGTACTACCTGCACCGGGACTTCCGCGGCTACGGCCGCATCGACCCGCTGATGGCCGACCCACACATCGAGGACATCTCCTGCGACGGCTACGACCTGCCGGTGTTCGCTTACCACGACGAGTACACCGACATCGAGACCGACGTCTCCTTCGGGAAACCCGAACTCGACGGGTTCGTCGTCCGCCTCGCCCAGCGGTCGGGCCGGCACGTCAGCGTCGGCGACCCCGTCGTCGGGACGACGCTGCCCGACGGCTCGCGCGCGGAACTCGCCCTCGGCGAGGAGGTGACGCCGCACGGGTCGGCGTTCACCATCCGGATGTACGCCGACGACCCGTTCACGCCCGTCGACCTCGTGCGGTTCGGCACGTTCTCCGTCGAGCAGATGGCATACCTGTGGCTCTGCATCGAACACAACAAGAGCCTCATCTTCGCTGGCGGGACGGCCTCCGGGAAGACGACGGCGATGAACGCGGTGTCGATGTTCATCCCGCCGCGCTCGAAGGTGCTGACCATCGAGGACACGCGCGAACTCTCCCTCCACCACGACAACTGGCTCTCCTCGGTGACGCGCAGTCGGGCGCACGAGGGGTCCGACATCGACATGTACGACCTGCTTCGGTCGGCGCTCCGGCACCGCCCCGAGTTCATCATCGTCGGCGAGGTGCGCGGCGAGGAGGCCGTGACGCTGTTTCAGGCGATGAACACCGGGCACACGACGTTCTCGACGATGCACGCCGACAGCATCGAGACGGTCATCAACCGACTGGAGAACGAACCCATCAACGTGCCGCGCGCCATGGTCCAGTCGCTGGACCTGCTGTGCGTCCAGACGCTCACCCGGTCGAACGGCGAACGGGTCAGACGCTCCCGCGCCATCGGCGAAATCGGCGGCATCGACCAACGGACCGGCGAACTCGACTACTCGCGGGCGTTCTCCTGGGACGCGGAGACGGACACCTTCGCCCAGCGCAACTCGGCGCTGCTGACGGAGATACAGAACGACCGCGGTTGGACCCGCGCCCGCCTCCGCCGGGAGGTGGCCCGCCGCGAGCGGTTCCTCCGTCTGCTCGTCGAGACGGACACCGACGACTACCGGCGGTTCACCGCCCTAGTCAACGAGTACTACGCCGACCCCGAGCGCGCGATGTCGCGGCTCGAAGCGGAAGCCGGCGCCCCCGAGAAGACTGACGGCACCGTCGCAGACGCAGAGGCGAACGCGGGCGCTTCGGCCGTCGCGAGGGACGGACACGGCGACGGAGACGCGTAGATGGTCCTCGGCTACCTCCCTCTCGCCCTCGCCGTCCTGCTCTGCCTCCCGGTGGCGCTCTCACCGGTGAGTCCCCGCGCCGACCTGCTCCTCGCCCGCGTCTCGCTCCCCCTGTTCGGGCGGTACGTGACGCGGGAGAACCCGCGGCGCCGGCGGCAGGAGAAATCGCTCCGCGCGGCGTTCATCGGCGGGAGCCACCGCATCTACGCCTCGAAGACGCTCCTGATGGCCGGGGTAGCGGGCGTCGCCGGGAGCGTCTTCGGCGTCTACCTCGCCGCCTTCCTCGTCCAGACGTTCGCCGTCTCCGCGGAGACGCTTCGCGCGGCGGTCCCCGGTCCGCTGTCGTTCGTGGCGTCGCTCGCGTCCGTCCCGGACCTCTCGTGGGCGCACCTGTTCGCCCTGCTGCTCGCCTCCAGCGCCACCGTCGGGGCGGCGATGGCGCTCGCGACGTACCTCGCGCGCTGGCAGTACCTCTCTCAGCGCGCGCGCGCCCGCCGCATCGAGATAGACGCGACGCTCCCGCAGACCATCGCGTTCGTCTACGCGCTCTCGCGGTCGGGAATGCCGTTCCAGACGGTGCTGGCGACGCTGACCGAAAACCAGCACGTCTACGGCGAGGCGACCCGGGAGTTCGGCGTCGCCGTCCGCGACGCGCAGACGTTCGGGACGGACCTGCCGTCGGCGCTCCAGCGGATGGCCGAGCGGACGCCGAGCCAGCGGCTCGAAGACTTCTCGCAGAACCTCACGAGCGTGCTCGCCAGCGGACAGAGCCTCTCGTCGTTTCTCCACGACCAGTACGACCGGTTCCAGGAGGAGTCGGAGGCCCGACAGGAGCAGTATCTCGAACTCCTGGCCACGTTCGCCGAGGCGTACGTCACCGTCCTCGTGGCGGGACCGCTGTTTTTCATCACCATCCTCGTCGTCGTCGGCCTCGTCATGCAGGACACGCTCCCGCTCATCCGCGTCGTCGGCTACCTGGGTATCCCGCTGGCGAGTACCGGCTTCGTCGTCTACGTCGACAGCGTCACCGAGTCGCTCCGCGGACCGGGCGGCGCGGACGGCGTCGACGTCGAGTCGCCGAAGGGCGAAACGTCCGCTGACCCGGCCGCAGGGCCGAAGGCCGCCCTCGGACGCGGCGGGGACGGAACGGCCCCGCCGGCGGCCACCGACGGCGGCGCCGACGTCGCCGGCGACCGATGGCAGGCCAACCGCGAGCGACTGGCGGTGTACGACCGCGTCTCGTCGGTGACGCGACTGCTCGCGCGGCCGACGCGGACGATGCTCGACGAACCGCTCACCACGCTGTTCGTGACCGTTCCGCTCGGTCTGCTCTGGGTCGCCCTCACGCTGGACGCGGGCGCCGCCGTCGACGCCCTCCGCGCGGCCGTCGCGCCGGGCGCCCAGGGGACGTGGTCGGCGTTCGCCGCCGTCGTCGACGGGCCGGTCGTCGAACTCGCTCTCCTCACGATGGCGGGCGTCACCGTCGCCTACGAGGTTCGAAAACGCCGCTTGACGGCGATAGAGCGGGAGATGCCGGACTTCCTCGACCGGATGGCCAGCGTCAACGAGGCCGGAGTCACGGTCGTGAAGAGCCTCGAACGCCTCGCGAACAGCGACCTCGGGCCGCTCACGGACGAACTCCGGCGAACGTGGCGCGACGTCCAGTGGGGCGCCTCCGTCCGGGAGGCGCTCCTCGGTTTCGACCGGCGGACGCGCGCGCCGACGGTGTCCCGCGCGGTGACGCTCATCACGAACGCCGTCGCCGCCAGCGGCGAGGTGGCGCCGGTGCTCCGCATCGCGGCCACCGAGGCGCAGGACGCCCGCCGCCTCCGTCGCGAACGCCGACAGGAGATGCTGACCTACCTCGTGGTCATCTACATCTCGTTTTTCGTCTTCCTCGGCATCGTCGTCGCCCTGACGCTCGCGTTCATCCCGGCCGTCGAGGCGGCGAGTCAGTCGGCGGCAATCAGCAGCGGCGAGGTGCAGGGCGTCTCGACGGGCGTGTTCGCCGGACTCAGCACGGTCAACACCGGCGCGTACGAACTGCTGTTCTTTCACACGGCGTCGATTCAGGCCGTCTGCTCGGGTCTCATCGCCGGACAACTCGGCGAAGGCCGCGTCTTCGACGGGCTGAAACACGCCCTCGTCCTCCTCTCGCTGTCGTACGCGCTGTTTCTCTTCCTCTGAGTCGGCTCTCCTACCCTATCCTATCCTATCCTATCCTATCCTATCCTGCCCGCGCCGAGTCGGGGACGATTTGTACGCCGCTCGCCTCCCTCGACCATGAGCGGAGACGGAAGCGGCGAGTCGCGCGTCGGGGGCGACGAGGAACTCCCCGCGGACGCCGAGGCGCCGCACGAGACGTACGACCGCATCGCGGAGCACTTCTCCTCGACGCGCGAGTACCCGTGGCCGGAGGTGCGGGAGTTCCTCGACGACCACGCGCCCGAGGCGACGCGCGCGGGCGAGACGTCCGAGCGCGACGGACCGACGCGGGGATTGGATATGGGGTGTGGTAACGGCCGACATTCGGAAGCGATGGCCGCGTTCGTCGACCGCGTGGTCGCCCTCGACGCGAGTCGCGGCCTCCTCGCCGAGGCCGGAGAGCGGGCCGTCGAGCGGGAGTTCGCGGCCGATTTGGTCCAGGGGGACGCCGCCTCGCTCCCCCTCCGCGACGACTGCGTCGCCGTGGCCGTCTACGTGGCGACGCTGCATCACCTCCGCCCGCGCGAGGCGCGCGTGGCCAGCCTCTCGGAACTCGCGCGAGTGCTCGTCCCCGGCGGGCGAGCGCTGGTCAGCGCGTGGTCGGTCGAGCACGACCGGTTCGACCACGAGGAGGGGTTCGACACGACGGTGGACTGGACGCTCCCCGGCGGGGAGCGCGTCCCCCGCTACTACCACATCTACGACGCCGTGGAGTTCGCGGCCGACGTAGAGGAATCGGCGCTCTCCGTCGTCGACTCGTTCGTCTCCAGCGGCAACTGCTACGCCGTCGTCGCGCCCTGATCGCCGGGGAGCGACGGGGCGGAGCGGAGCGGAAAGCGCCCCGTGCTACCGCGGGACGGCTGGTCGCCTCGTCCGCACGCGTGCTTTGCGTTTAAGAAGGTTCGGCAGCAAGCGAGAGACACATGACCGATATCGACGACGCGGAGGAGTACGAAGTCGCGGTGGTCGGCGGCGGTCCGGCGGGCCTGCAGGCGGCGCTGTACACGGCCCGACTGGGCCACGACACCGTCGTCGTGAACCGCGGCGGCGGCCGCGCCGCGATGATGCTCGATACGCACAACGTCGTCGGCGTCACCGAGGACGTCTCGGGCAACGAGTTCCTCCAAACCGGGCGCGAGCAGATCCAGTCCTACGGCGCGGACTACGTGCAGGACCTGATCACCGAGGCGACGCGGCTAGACGACGGCCGGTTCCGCCTCGACGGCAACGAGGGGGCGTTCGTCGCCGACCGGGTCGTCCTCGGGATGGGATTCAACGACGAGCGGCCGGACCCGCCGCTCCCGCGGACGGGAAAGGGCCTGCACTACTGTCTGCACTGCGACGCTTACATGTTCATCGACCGCCCGGTGTTCGTGATGGGCGCGGGCGAGTCGGCGGCCCACGTCGCCATGATCATGCTCAACTTCACCGACGAGGTGGACCTCCTCCTGCGCGGCGAGGACCCGCAGTGGAGCGAGGAGACCGACGAGCGACTCCGCGCGCACCCCGTCGACGTCGTCCACGAGGATATCGCGTCGATGACGAAGTCGGAGAACGGCTGGCTGGAGTCGTTCGAGTTCGAGGATGGGGAAGTTAGGAAGTACCGCGGCGGGTTCCCGATGTACGGGTCGAACTACAACACGGACCTCGCCGAGCAACTCGGCTGCGAGATAAACGACGACGGCACCGTCCCCGTCGACGACGACGGCGAGACGAGCGCCGAGGGCGTCTACGCCGTCGGCGACCTGACGCCCGGCCACAACCAGATTCCGGTCGCGATGGGCAAGGGCGCGCAGGCCGGCCTCGCCATCCACTACGAACTCCGCGAGTTCCCGCGGAGCCTCGACGAGATTCGCGAGGGCGGCGACGTCTCGCCCGACGAGGTTCCCGGCCTCGGTGACCGAATCCACGCCGCCGCCGAGGAGTACGAGGAGGCGCGCGCGCCGCCCATCGAGTCCGAGTCAGACTCCGACTCCGACTCCGATTCCGAGTCGGCGTCCTCCGAGGCCGAACCCGCGGCCGACGACGACTAGACGGACCGAACGATTCAAGCGCGCGAGCCGTCGTGTACTCCCCGATGAGCCAGACGGTCCGCGCCCCGTCCGACCGATCCCTCCGCGCGCGACTGGCCGACGCGCTCGGCGCCCGGTTCGGCGTCGATACCCGCGCGCTGGCCGCGCTCCGAATATCGTTGGGGCTGCTGTTGCTGGCGGACCTCCTGCTCCGCGCTCGCCACCTCCGGGCGCTCTACACGGATTCGGGACTGGCCCCCCGAGCGGTGCTGGCCGGGCAGTATCCGGCGGTTCGTTACTCGATACACGCTCTCTCCGGGGCGGCGTGGTTTCAGGCGCTGCTCTTCGTCCTCGCCGGCCTCCTTGCGGCGTCGCTGCTCGCCGGCTATCGAACGCGAACGTCGACGGTGCTCTCGCTGATTCTCCTCGTCTCGCTGCACCTCCGCAACCCCGCCGCGCTGACCGGCGGCGACACCCTCCTCCGGCGACTGCTCCTGTGGGGGATGCTCCTCCCCCTCGGCGAGCGCTGGTCGCTCGACGCCCGCCGTCGCGAGGGCGCCCCCCGACGACGGCTAACGAGTGTAGCCGCCGCCGGACTGCTGTCGCAGGTCGTCCTCGTCTACGCGGTCAACGCCGCGCTCAAACACCGCGGCGACCTCTGGCTCCGCGGCGACGCGGTCCGCTACGTGTTCAGCCTCCAGCAGTTCTCCCTCCGCCTCGGGGACGCCCTGACGGCGTTTCCGTCGCTGCTCCGCGCGTTCGATTGGTTCTGGCTCGGTCTGGTGTCGCTCTCTCCACTGTTGGTGCTCTCGCGGGGACGCCTCCGGACGGCGCTGACGCTGATGTTCGCGGCGGCGCACCTTGGGATGCTCGCGACCCTGCGTCTCGGCCTCTTTCCGCTCGTCTCGCTCGCGGCGCTCCTCGTCTTCCTTCCCTCGCCGGTGTGGGACCGGGTCGAAACCGGAGTTCCGGCGTCGCTCGAACGTTCGGCGGCCCGAGTCGGCGACCGAGTTCGGAGCGTCGGTACGAGGGTCGGCGCGGGTGTCCGGCGACCGCCGCCGACCGTCAGCCGGTCGCTCTCGACGGTTCGTCGGGCGGGTCGCCGTCTCGTCCCCGTCGTCGCCGCGGCGCTCCTGACGTTCGCGCTCGTCTGGAACACCGTCGCCCTCGGCGCGGTGCCGCCGCCGGAGGAAGAGCCCGCGGGACTGGACCTCACGCAGAGCCCTTGGAGCATGTTCGCGCCGACGCCGGCCACGGTGGACGGCTGGTACGTCGCCCCCGGCGAACTCGAATCCGGCGAGCGGGTGGACGCGTTCTACCGGTCGGCGCCGCTCGCGGGCGAACGACCGGAGACGCGGGCGATGTATCCGAGCGTCCGCTGGCGGAAGTACCTCGTCGACCTGCGCTACTCGGGCGACGAAGCGCGCCAACGGGCGTTCGCGTCGTACCTCTGCGAGCGCTGGAACCGAGCGCACGAAGACGATTTGGCGAGCCTGACGGTGTCGTACGTCGAACAGCCGACCCGGCTCGACGGACCGGAGTCGACCCGTCGCGTCGAACTTCTGCAACACCAGTGTCGCGGGTGAACCGCCGTCCCGCACGCGGGTTCGGACCGGCGCCCGTCGACGGACGCGAAGAGTAACATCCTTATCCCGGCGTCGAAAAGAGGGGAGTGAGCCTCGTTCGCCCCGGCCTCCGCGTCGGGTGAGCGCCGGTGTCGTCACCGAACGAAGTGAGGTGGCGGCCCGGCGCGAACGAGCGAAGCGAGTGAGCGAAGCGCGCCGGTGTTGAGACGGACGGAGTCCGTCGATGCACGGTGCGAACGAGCAAAGCGAGTGAGCGCCGGTGGTCTAGTGGTAGGACCTGAGCCTTCCAAGCTCATGGCCCGGGTTCAAATCCCGGCCGGCGCATTCTGCGAGGAACGTACGTGACGAGCGAATGCGCCGCGAAGGGATTTGAATCAGGGAGCGAGCGTAGCGAGCGACCGTGGTTCACCATCCCGGCCGGCGCATTTTCTGCCGACCGACGGAGCGAACACCGTCGGAGAGACTGGAACCCTGCGAATCGGAGCGCTCGAAACGAGTAGAGAGCCGTGAATCGATAGTTCTGTCCGGTTACCTCGTTCAACGCGTCGATAGCGAGATATACGCCTCCGCTCTGACCGGTGTCAGCCCCGTCTCGGCCACGAAGACTACGTCCCTCCGCACTCTCTCATCGACCATGGCTGGACTCGTACAACGAACCGCCCAGAGTATCGACGACATGTGGCAGTCGGTCTGGGGCGATTCGAGCACGGCGGAGAAAATCATCATCGCAATCATCCTCATCGTCACCGGACTAGCGATACCGGTCATCCCCATCGTCTGGTTAGCCCGCATCATCGCGCGGTAACTCGATTCGCCGGTTCCGGACTCGAATTCTCTCGACCGTACAGGAACGCGGCGACCAAGAACGCCACCCACAGCGGCCGCGCCGAGAATTTCGAGGAGTCGACGTCGACGAGCCGGTTGTTCACGCGTCGAGAGTGTATCCGAATCGACAAAATCCGTCTCTCGCTCCGTCTAAAGCCACCGGTATCAGCGGAACCCCCCGACACCGACAGTACCGGTCAGTGTGGCTCCGAGCGGACCCCTCTTTCGCGTCACGACCCACAGTCGAAACACGATGGAAGCTATCACCGAGAATCTCGACGGGAAGGCGGCACTGGTCACAGGCGCGTCTTCGGGCATCGGCGAGCAGACGGCGAAGGCGCTGGCCGAGTCGGGCGCGAGCGTCGCGCTGGCGGCACGGCGCGAGGACGAACTCCAGCAACTCGCCGACGAGATAGAGACCGAAGGCGGCGAGACGCTCGTCGTCCCCACGGACGTCACCGACGAGGACGACGTCGCGGAGATGGTCGACCGGACCCACGAGGAGTTCGGCAGCGTCGACGTGCTCGTCAACAACGCGGGCGTGATGCTGCTCGAACACGTCGAGGACGCCGACACCGACAACTTCCGACAGATGGTCGAGGTGAACCTGCTCGGCCTGATGGACGTCACGCACGAGGTGCTGCCCTACATGCAGGACCAGGGCGAGGGCCACATCGTGAACATCTCCTCCGTCGCGGGGCGGAAGGCGATGGCCGGCGGCGCCGGCTACAACGCGACGAAGTTCGGCGTCAACGGCTTCACCGAGGCGCTGCGACAGGAGGTCACTGGCGAGAACGACATCCGGACGACGCTCATCGAACCCGGGTTCGTCGAGACGGAACTCGCGGACCACATCCCCGACGACGAACAGCAGGAGCAGACCAAGGAGATGTACGAGGAGATGGACGTCCTCCAACCCGAGGACATCGCTCGCTCCATCGCGTTCGCCGTCGGTCAGCCCACCCACGTCGACCTCAACGAACTCCTGATCCGACCGACCGGACAGGAACTGTAGACGGTCGCTCGCGGCGTCTCGAACGCGCCGGCGTCTTCGACCGAACGCGGAGAGAGTCGGACCAGCGAACGGCCGCGGCGTTCAAGCCCGCGGCAGCCGTGACGTGATGCGTGAGCGGGAAGAACCGGCTCCTCCGGGCGGTTCGTTCGAACCGAATCGCAGTCGCGCTTCGGACCGTCCGGCTGGAGGTCAAACGACAGAACGTCGCGCTCCTCGCGGGGAGCTTCGCCTACCACGCGCTCGTCTCGCTCCTCCCGCTCCTCTTCTTATTGTTCGTCGTGACCGGCGCGCTGTTGGACGAACCGATGGCCGTTTTCGTCGTCGAGAGAACCGAGCGCTACCTCACGCCCGGCCAGAGCGTCCTCGTCGCCGACGTCGTCACCGACGACCAGAATCGCGTCCGCGCGTCGCTCCTGAGCGTCGGGGTCTTAGCGTGGAGCGCGCTCAAAGTGTTCAGACAGCTCGATGCGGCGTTCTCCGCGGTGTACGGAACCACCGTCGACACCTCCGTCACGGACCAGGTTCGCGACGGAGCGGCGGCGCTCGCGGCCGTCGCGTTCGCCGTGCTCGTCTTCTACGGCGCGGAGGTGGCGTACGACGGGGTCCGCGGCGTGCCACTGGTCGGCTACGCCCGCGCGCTCTCGGTTTCGCTCGGCGCCTCGGTCGCCTTCTTTCCGCTCTACCGGCTCTTCCCGGACGTGGAGATGGGACCGCTCGAAGCCGTCCCCGGCGCGGTGCTAGCGGGCGTCGGGTGGACGGCCCTCCAGCGCCTGTTCACCGTCTACCTCTCGCTCACGGGAGAGTACCGAACGTACGGCGTGTTCGGCGGGTTCCTCCTGCTCGCACTGTGGCTCTACCTCGCCGGCCTCCTGCTCCTCGGCGGCGCCGTCGTCAACGCGGTGCTCGGCGGTCGAATCGGCCCGTCGGCCGAGGGGTAACCCGCCCGCCTCGGCCGTCGCTCCGGTGCCGACTCCGTCCCCGACCGCCCGGTTGTACTCGAACTCTGACCAGTCCTCCGTCATTCATTTATTTCCTGACTGTCTGTCGGAAGCCGTGGAGTGGATCAAAGCCGCAGTCGTCGCTCTCCTCGCAGGATCGTGCATCGGCGCCGTACTGTCGGTCGCGGAACTGCCCAGTCCGGCGCCCGAAGAGTCGCTCGGCGTCGTCGCCGGCGCGTTCACCCTCTGCGGGATGTACCTGGGCCACGCCGCCGTCAGCACGTACCTCTGAGAGGAGTCGTCCCCGCTTTTTTCGCCTCCGTCCCGCGCGGCGAGGGCGGACGTTAATATATCTGCGCTCTGCCAGTATACGCCGATGGTGTCCGATTTCTCGCCCGACGCGCTCGCGGACGTGCGGTTCGTCTCGCAGTCGTCGGCGCGCGTCCGTCTCCTGCTCCGTCTCGTCGAGAGCGGGCCGATGAACCGGTGCGAACTGCGCGACGGCGTCGACGCCTCGCGGACGACCGTCTCCCGCAACCTCGAGGCGCTCGTCGACCGAGGTTGGGTCGCGGAGTCCGACGCCGGCTACCGCGCCACGCCGGGCGGAGAACTCCTCGCCGCCGGGTTGGAGTCGTTCCTCTCGACGGCCGAGACGGTCGGTCGCCTCGCCCCGTTCTTCGAGTGGTTCCCGTCCGACGACGTCGACCTCCCCTCGGAGTGGCTGGTCGACGCCGACGTCTACCCGTCGACGCCCGCAGACCCGTACGCCCCGATAGACAGACACGTCGAACGCCTCGAAGTCGCGGCGGAGTTGCGCTGTCTCCTCCCGGCGACGGGGGTGCGACCGATGCGCGCCATCGGTCGGAAACGGGACGGTTTCGACCACGAGATGGTCGTCTCGCCGTCGGTGGGCGAGACGCTGCGGAGCGAACGGAAGTATCTCGACGCGGTGGACGAACTCGCCGAACGAGGGTCGCTCGACTTCTACGTCAGCGACCGCCCCGTCCCCCTCTACGTCGGTCTGTTCGAGGGCGACGTGCAGTTGGGCGTCGGCGACAGCGACGGAGTGCCGCGCGCGCTGGTCGAGACGAGCGATGAGCGCGTCCGTCGGTGGGCCGAGGAGACGTACGACGCCTATCGGACGGGCGCCGAGCCGTTAGGCTGACCGACCCGAGTGCGTGCGGACCTCGCACGGTGTGCACCCCCTGCACGGCTCCCGTCGGATACACTAACGACGGTACGACGGCCACGAATTCCCGGGGTGGGACCGACCGGCAGAACCGGTCGACCGGCCGCGCCGCCGACCGGGAGTTATCCACACGACTCTCGCCGACGGGGTTCGAGGGGTCTCGAAGTCCGACGGGTGCCGCGGTCCGAGCGCGAACGGTGGGCGACCGAAGCGTCCGAGTGGGGTCCCTGGAACGTCTTCCGGGAGGCGTTCGGTCCCTCCCCGTCAGCGTTCGGGGTCGACGTCGAGGTCGGACTCGGATTCGAACTGCGCCTCGCGCCGACGCTGCTCTTCGCGTATCCGCTCGTCCCACTCCTCGAACAGTCCGTACTCCGTCATCGTGGTCATCCCCGCGATGGCCGCCCGGAGTTTGATTCCGATGAGCGGAATCTCCGCGACGGTGACGACCACGTCCGCGTCGAGGACGGCGCCGTCGCGCAGGAGCACGTCCACGAGGTCGACCACGGCGTCGTCGTCACTCGGCGGGTCCGGTTCCATTCTCCTCTCTCTCCGTTCCCGTCTCCGCATCTTTTCTCTCCGTCCCTCCCTCCGAATCCGCGGGTTCGAGCGCGTCCGGCGCGAACGTGTACGGCGGCCACGGGCCGGTGAACCGGACGGACGCCCCGTCCTCGTCGGCGACGGTGTCGAGGTACTCGCCGACGGCGTCGCACTCCCCCTCGTCGGCGAGGACGGCGAACCGGGCCGTCGGTCCCGTCGGCGCCTCGGTCAGCGGCGTCTGCGGCGCGTCGCCGAGTTCGCGCACCTCGTCGGTCATCGACTCCAGTTCCGCGACGAGTTCCTCCGAGCGCGCCCGACGCCGCCGATTCACGAGCGTCGAGAGCCGCTTGTCGTACTGCTTCTGCACGAGAAAAGCCGTCCCCTCGGAGGCGTCCGAGAGCTTCTCCCCCAGTTCGGCGAGTCGCTCGTCGTCGCTGCCGACCCGTTCGGCGAGGGCCTCGCGGTCCCACTCGACCTCCACGCGGTACTCCCACCGGCCGGCCAGCGAGTCCAGCGCGTCGGCGAGGGTTTCCTCGTTCGCTGCCAGCCACTCGCGAATCGTCTCGTCGCCGCCGCGGACGATGGTGTCGAAGCGGAACGGCACCGGCGTCCCGAACGCCTCGCCGACGTCCTCGACGGCGTCTTGGTGGTCGTACAACCACTCGCGCACCTCGTCGGGCGCGTCCGACTCGTAGGGGTCGCTGCGCTCGTGGACGATCGCCGAGAGTCGCTCGGTCGAGACCACGGAGAGCGATGCGCCGCCGACGCCCGCGGCGTCGAGTCGCGCCGCCGCGTCGTCGTCCCGACGGACGACGCAGTAGAGGTAGCGCCCGTCCTCGTCGGCGCCATCGGCCGCGTCGTCGTCCGCACCGGGCGCACCGTCAGCGTCGCTCACGCGCCCCTCCCGCGTCCGGCGGCGCCGCACCGTCGTCGCCCCTCCGACGCTCCTCGGTGCGGACTTGATGGACGGCGTCGGCGACGAGCGAATCCAGGTCGCCGCGGAGTTGGTCGACCTGCCCGTCTATCTCTTGGTCCTCCTTCAACCGTTCGAGGTCCTCCTCCAACCGGGCGAGGTGGCTCCCGAGGCGCTCTATCTCCTCGTCGGTGAGGCTCCCCGACTCCATGCGCCGAATCGCCTCGCGTTCGAGGGCGTCGACGAGAATCTCCACGACGGCGACGACGACGGCCGTCAGTCCGTTCGCACCGTCCTCGTCGACTTCGACGGTCGTCATTCGTCATCCCCCTCGTCGTCCGCGTCGTCGGCGTCTTCAGCTTCTCCGGTATCCTCGCCCCCGTCACCGCTCTCTGCCTCTCCGCCGCTCGCGTTCTCGCTCTCGACCTCGTTTTCGGCTTCGGCCTCGGCCTCGGCCTCGGGGTCTCCCCCGCCCGCACCTCCGCTCTCGTCGGCCGACCGCTCGTCGTCCGACTCGCCTACCGTCGCGTTCATCACGTCGACGGAGCGGTCCTCGCGGTCCTCCTCCGCCTCGTCGCGCCGCTCCTCTTCGAGTCCGGGTCGCCCCGACGGCGACATTTTGGCCTGCCGTCGGCGCTGGCTGGCCGCCTCGACGGCCTCCATGTCGGTTCCGGAGGGGAACTCCAGACCGAACTCCGAGGCCGTCTCGAACGACGCCAGCGCCGCCCGGAGGCGGATGCCGAGCAGTTCCGTCTCGCCGACGGAGACGACGATGTCGGCGTTGAGCACGACGCCCTTGTCGAGGAGGAGTTCGACCACGTCCGCGAGGCTGTCGGAGTCGCGCCCCGGGCGGACCGGATCAGGCATCGTCTTCCTCCTCGGCGAACTGGTCGAACCGCGACCCGTACACCCGCTTCCGGTTCGGCGCGTTGGAGTACTTCGACTCGGCCGGCACCGTCGAGTACTTCGTGTCGGCGTCGGCGACGCCGTGCGAGGCGGCGAGCGTCGAGTACGCCGTCGGGTTCCGGGAGTCGGGCTGACCGGTCCGCTCGACGCGCTTGCGGTTCTCCTCGCGCAGTCGCTCGATACGGTCGTGCGTGGCGACGAGTCCCTCGCGGAACTCGTCGACGCTGTCGGAGAGCTTCGACTGTATCGCGGTCTGGTAGGCCTCGTCGGGCAGTTCGATGTCGTCTCTGTCGTCGTCGTCGCCCATCCCCACCGCCTCCTTGGCGTCCTCGGCGTCGACGTCGATGAGTTCGTCCTCGTCGTCCTCGTCGTCGGTGAGGTCGTCGACGAACGGGAGGGTGTCCTCGTCGTCGGTCTCGTCGAGTTCTTCGAGGGCCTCCTCGAACTCACGTTTGTTCCGCCAGACGTCGCGTACGTCGACGGAGTCCCAGAGTTCGCCGATGTCGATGATGGCGAGCAGTTTCCGGAGGCGAACCGCCTCCTCGGGGTCGGCGTTCGTTATCGCCTCGGAGAGTTTCTCCTCGTGAATCACCTCGTCGGCGTCCTCGTGGTCGACGGCGTCGGGGAGGTCCGTCAGGTCGACGGCGTCGAGCAGTTCGTCCGCCTCGTCGACGACGACCTGCAGGTCGCGCAGAATCTCCGCGACCTCTGAGTCGTCCTCGCCGTCCATCGCGGCCTCGCTCAGTTCCAGCGCTCTGATGACGAGCGAGGAGACGTCCATCTCGTCGTTCCCGCTCTCTTCTTCCGCCCCGTCCGCTCGCTCCTCGCCGCTCATCGCTGCACCACCACCTTGTCGCTGAGTCGCTCGCGGGCGCGTTCGGCCGCGTCGAGTTCGGACTCCAATCGGGCGCGCTCGCGTTCGTACTCCTCCTCGTCGCGTTCGCCGATTTCGTAGAGCAGTTGGTTCTCCTTGAGGTCGCTCTGGATGGACTCGGTGTCATACATCTCCTGGACCGCCAGCGAGTGGAGCACGTCCACCACGTTCGTGATGGGCCACAGGAGGATGTCGTCGAGGAGGAACACGGTTACTGCGCCTCGATTTCGACGTCGACGAAGTTGTAGGGCGCCCACGGCCCCGTGTACTGTACGGTCGCGTCGGGATAGTCGTCTTCGAGTTCGGAGACGGCCTCGCCGAACGCTTCCTGGGCGTCGCGGTCGACGAGGTACGACCGGTTGAACAGCAGGCGCTCGGAGTAGAGGTCGTTCTCGGCCTCCTGGTCGCTGACGGCGACGAGTCGCTCCGAGACGTCCGCCGTGACGTCCTCGCGCGTCAGGGACTCGTCGTCGGGACCGACGAGTTTGACCCCGAGTTCGACCTTCCCGTCGACGTCCATCAGCGCCTTCCGGAAGGCGCGTCGCCCCCCGCGCATGACGCTTTTGAGCGTGCGAGCGCTCTTGAACGCCATCCCGTACTGCATCGGCACGACCGTCCGGCCCTCGCCCTCCATCATCACCTCTCTGAGCACCTCGTCGTGCGCCCGCGTGTTCTCGTCCGTGCGCTCGACGTCGACGTCGTCGATGGGCGTCACCACCGCCGACAGCGTCCGGAACGTCACGGTCTGGACCGGGCTTTCCCCTTCGACGCCCTCGATGTCCAGTTCGAGGTCCTCGGCCTCGATAACGCCGTACGCGTACAGATGAGAACTCATAGCAGTGTTGGTGGGAAATTCGCCGGATGAACCCGTATAGCTTGTGGCTCGCTCGCGGTCGGAACGAAACAGAAATATACCTGAACGGGACTGTCAGCCGCTATTTTTCTCGGACGGCCGAATGATTAAATAACGTGACGCGACGAGGTGAAGTGATGCCAGCAGATAGCCCGGATGCTTCCAGTTTGGCCGACGTGCTGGACCGAATTCTCGACAAGGGGATCGTTATCGACATATGGGCGCGCGTGTCCGTCGTCGGTATCGAGATCCTGACCGTCGAGGCGCGTATCGTCGCCGCCTCGGTGGACACCTTCCTGACGTACGCTTCAGAGATGGCGAAAATCGAAAAAGCCAGTCAGGGGGACTTAGAGGAACTCCAAGAGTTGGATATCCGGCGCGCGAACCCGCAGGCGGCGCCCGACGCCTCCTGAGGAGGGTGACCCGTGCCCGACCAGTGTAGGGCCGTTACCGAGGGTGGCGAACGGTGTTCGCGACCGGCGAACGAAAACGGTTTCTGTCACCAACACGGCCCGGAGAACGAAACCGTCGACGAGGCCGACTCCGACGACCCCGGCGACCCGTCGGACCCCGACGCGGACGACGACCGGAAGGATTCCACGATGGCAGACGACACAGACTCCAACGAAACGACCGACGACGCCGAATCGCAGGAGGAGACCGAGTCATCCGACGAGACCGAATCGTCGGACGAGACCGGATCGACCGACGAATCGACCATCGTGACCGTCCGGGACAAGGTGAGAGACGAGGTGCCCCAACTCATCGGCCGCGAGTTGGACGGCGTCACTAGCCTGATGCAGACCGAGGACGGTTGGATGGCGACGGTCGAACTCGTCGAACGTCGTTCGGTGCCGGACACGCAGGACCTCATCGGGCAGTACGAGGTATCGATCGGAGACGACGCGGTTATCGACGGCTACCGTCGCCTGGAGACGTACCGCCGGGCCGAGGGCCCGGAATACGACGCCTGAGGCCGAGCGTCGGCCGATTTTTCTCTCGAACCGGAGTCGCGGAGCCACGTCCGTTTCGGTGACAAGTTGATAACGCTCGGGTGCGTACTGAGGGTGATGTCACTCACACTCGTTCCGTTGTTCCCGGGTATCCCCGGCGGTCCCGAACTCCTCATCGTCCTCCTCATCGTCGTCCTCCTGTTCGGCGCGAACAAACTCCCGAAACTCGCGCGCTCGTCCGGGCAGGCGATGGGTGAGTTCAAGCGCGGCCGCGAGGAAATCGACCAAGAACTGCGCTCGATGAGCGAGCAGGACGCCGACGCCGACGCGGACGACGCCGAGTCGTCCCCCGAGACCGAAGAGGAGTCCGACCGAACCTCGGCCGCCTGAACCGGAACCGGAACCGACCACGGTTTCTCGACGAGACTTCCCGCCGCGAGCGGTGCCGCCGGTCGAGGGCGACGACGCGGGCACCGAAGCCGTGACGTCGGGTCGACTTCGGGCCGTCCCGCTCAGTCGCCCACCGCGGCGTCCGGGGCCGTCGCCCTTGCGGTGCGGTAGTACGTCCCCAAGAAGACCCCCGTGGCGACGACGATGAACGCCGCCGCGGTGAGGAAGGCGGCCGTCGTCGACACGAAGTCCTTGATGCTGCCGACGAGCACCGGTCCGGCGACCTGTCCGATTTTCCAGGAGAGGGAGCGCAGCGACATGCTCGACGCGACGGAGTCGAACCGCTCGCCCTCCTCGACGAACAGCGCCATGCTCGCCGGGAGTCGGATGCTGTCGGCGACGCCGAGGATACCGTAGGCGGCGAACAGCGCGAAGAACGCGCCGCCGAGCGCCTGCGACCGGCCGAAGGCGTGGAACTCGAACGGGTCGATGGCCCCCTCGAAGAAGAAGGAGAGGGGGATAAGCGCCGTCCCGAGACCGTACAGTATCGCGCCGGCGGCGACGAACAGGTGTCTCGACCCGAATCGGTCGGTCAGGTCTCCCATGTAGCCCTGCGCGAGCGTCTTCGTCAGTTTCCCCCCGGCGAGAATCCAGCCGATGGCGAACTCGTGGATACCGAACTCCACTTTCGCCACGATAGGCAGGAAGATGATGACGGCCATCTTGCCGACGCTGAACGCGAGTCGAAAGACGACCAGCGAGCGGATCATCGGCCGTTCGAGGAGTGCGCGGAGCGTCTCCCTCCCCGTCGCTTCCTCGGGGTCCTTCCGGCCGCCGGGGTTCTCGCGCAGGTAGCGCCAGACGAGGAGGAACGCGCCGACGGTGACGGCGCTGAGCACCGTGTAGACGACGTGCGTCTGGTAGGCGTAGAGGAGGTAGCCGCCGACGACGTCGCCCGCCAGACTGGAGAAGGCGGCGACCTGGTTGTACGTGCCCAGCCACCGACCGCTGGCGTCGTCGGGGCTTATCTCGCCGACGACGGTCGACCCGGTTATCCAGAGGAGGCTCGCACCCAACCCTTGCCCCATCCGCATGAGGATGACGTGGACGGAGCTCTGAACGAAGGCGAATCCGACGAAGACGGCGACGTTGATGGCGAGGCCGGCCAGCAGGTAGCGCTTGGCGTTGCCGGTGTCTATCTTGCGACCGAGCGGCAGGACGATGAGCAGTTGGACCGCGGCGAAGGCGGTGCCGAACAACCCCTCGACGAATCCGGTGGTTCCGAACTGCTCGGCGTAGAGGGCGAGGGCGATGAGGATAGTCGAGTACGCTTGACTGCGCGCGAACGCCGTTCCGGCCAGCGCCGCGAACTCCCGGTCCCGAAGGAGGCCCAACGAGCCTCCCGCCTCTTCGCCCATGGTGTTCGAATCGAAACGGTCGAGCGGAGTTAAATCACATCATCCGAGAAGGCCGTGTGGGGTACTCTCAGGAGCTGAGAACACCGAACGACCGTGAACGATACGCGAGAAAACGGACGACGGCGCCGCCGCTGTCGAATCAGATACGGTATGAATGGTGGACGACGGGGTTGCCCGGCGTTCCGGTGCGGGGAATCCCGGTTGCCTCCTCCACCCCGCGATCCGTCGAGCGACACACGTTCGGCGGTCCGCTGCTCGCTTCCGCGCCTGGCGGATTGCCACCGATTAACCGCGTGCGACCGACCCTGCGGCCGGCGTTCGCGGTCCGCTGTCCCCGACGGACGAGGTTTCTACGTTGGCTCCCGGGGCCCGCACCGGTCTGACCGGACGCGCCCGAGTTCGGTCCCCGCTAAAGGCCGAAGTTACGGGTGAAGAGCAGGGCCTAGCTGCTCGACCTAGTCCATCTTAATCTGAGGCCGCCGGCACGTAAGGGCCTTTCGACTTCTCCCGACGCGAAACCGACCGACTGCGGACGGTCGGCTCGGCCGGTCGGAGGGCTTCACCCGACGCGTTCGGCTACGCGAGGACGCCGCGGGCGTAGGCGCCGGCGGAAACGGGAACCGCGGCGCAGACGGCGACGACGACCCAGCGGTGGTTCTCTATCCAGGCGTACTCGGCGGGGAAACTGAACAGGAGCGTCTGGTCGATGGAGAGCGCCCACAGGAGGGCGAACGAAAGCATCGCGACGCCGAGGACGAGCGTCAGTCCCGCCACCGTCGCGGGTTCGGTGCGCTCCTGCGCGCCGGCGAGGAAGACGACGACGCTCAGGAGGCCGAGAAAGCCGACGACGGAGACGCCGACCGGTCCGGCGGCGTAGTAGTCGGCGACGAGACCGCTCCCGGCGGAGATGACGAGTGCGGGCGCGAAGACGACGACTGCGAGGAGGAGCGAGGCGACGGCGCCGACGGTCGGTGCGACGGTGTCGTTTGCCATACCGGGCGTCGGCGCGCCCGCGAGGTAAAACGTTCACATTCGGAACCGCGGTTCGAACGGAAGGCCATCCGCGTCGAGAGCGGTGCTCCACTCGGACCGGCCGGTCAGCCCGCGAAGTCAGCTAGTTCCTCGTTCAGTCTCTCCGTCTCGTCGGCGGTGAGGCCGTGCCCGCTGTTCTCGAAGCGTACGATTTCGGCGTTCTCGATGCCGTCGGCGAGCACCTCGCCGGTCACCTCGATGGGAGTAATCTCGTCGTGGATGCCGTGACACACCAGCGTCGGCGCGTCGATGGCCTCCATGTCGGGTCGCAGGTCGGCGTCGCGGAACGTCTCCGCCGCGGCGGCCGTCGCCCGCCCGGACGCCTCCATCCCGAGACTCCACACCCAGTCCATCATCTCCTCGCTCTGCTCGGTGTGGAACAGCATCTCGCCGAACTCGGCGGTCATCGCCGGGCGGTCGGAGCGCGCGCCCTCGACGAGGGGGTCAACCTCGTCGTGCGGGACGCCCTCGGGGAAGTCCGGCTTCTTCGTGAGACACGGACTCGCGGCCGAGAGGAGCGCCAGTTTCCCGACGTGCGCCCCGTCGTGCTTGGCCATGTACCGGGTGGCGATGCCCCCGCCCATCGAGAAGCCGACAAGCGTCGCGTCGTCGACGTCCAACTCGTCCAGCACGGCCTTCACGTCGTCCGCGAACCGGTCGTAGCCGTAGTCGTCGTAGGGCTTGTCCGAATCGCCGAAGCCGCGGTGGTCGATACCGATGCAGCGGAACCCCGCTTCGAGGAGCGGTTCGTACTGGTACTCGAACATCCGATGGTTCAGCGGCCACCCGTGCAGGAACACGATGGGGTCGCCCTCACCCATGTCGCGCACGAACACCTCGACGCCGTCCTCGACTTCGACGTGCGGCATACTTCCTACCACGGACGCCGAGTGTATAGAGGCGCAAGCACCCGGAGAGCCGACCCGGCAGCTAAAGAGTTATCTAACGCTGGTTTGACAGTACTTGAGTCGACTGGCCGACCGAGAGAGGTCGGGGCGGGGCGCCCCGGCGTCGGCCGCGGGGAAGGGAAACGGGTAAACGGACGGCCCCGAGTCCGTAGGCATGGACAGCGTAGCAGTCATCGGCGCGTCGATGACCCGGTTCGGGCAACGCGACGCGTGGATACGCGAGTTGCTCGCGGAGGCGGGGAAGGCCTGTCTCGACGACGCCGGCGTCGAACCCGACGCCGTCGACCACCTGTACGTCTCGAACATGGCCAGCGGCGAGTTCGAGGGACAGACCGGCGTTCCGAACGCGTTGGCGCAGGACCTCTCGGCGGTTCCCGCCTACACCGCCCGCATCGACCAGACCTCCTCGTCGGGCGGCGCGGGCATCTACGCCGCGTGGCAGTCGGTCGCCTCGGAGGCCTCCGAGATGACGCTCCTCGTCGGCGGCGAGAAGATGACCCACCGCTCCACCGCGGAGGCAACGGACGTCATCGCCTCGTTGACGCACCCCGTCGAGTACAAACACGGCGTCACGCTCCCCAGTTTCGCCGGTCTGACGGCGCGGCTCTACCTCGACACGTACGACGCGCCGCGGGAGTCGCTCGGCAAGGTCGCGGTCAAGAACCACAAGAACGGCGTCGACAACCCGCACGCCCAGTTCCGCAAGGAGGTGGATTTGGAGACCGTTCTCGATTCGCCCGTCGTCGCCGACCCCCTTCGACTCTACGACTTCTGCCCCATCACCGACGGCTCGGCGGCCCTGCTCTTCTGCCCCGAGTCCGTCGCCCGCGAGTACGCCGACGAGTACGTCGTCATCTCGGGCATCGGCGGTGCGACGGACACCCACGTCGTCCACGAACGCGCCGACCCGACGACGATGGGCGGCGTCGTCAACTCCTCCGAGCAGGCCTACGAGATGGCCGACATCGACCCCGACGACGTCGACGTCGCGGAGTTACACGACATGTTCACCATCCTCGAATTTCTCCAATCCGAAGACCTCGGCTTCTTCGAGAAGGGCGAAGGCTGGAAAGCGGTCGAGGAGGGCGTCACGGACCGCGACGGCGACCTGCCGATCAACACCTCGGGCGGTCTGAAGTCGAAGGGCCACCCCCTCGGCGCGTCGGGCGTCGCGCAGGCGTACGAGATTTACGCGCAGTTGACCGGGCAGGCGGGCGACAGACAGGTCGAGGCCGAGACGGGTCTGGCCTGCAACGTCGGTGGATTCGGGAACTGCGTGACCACGACGATTATGGAGGCGCGACGATGAGCGACGAGAGCCACGAGAACGACGAGCACGTGATGGAGGCGTACCGCTACCCCGACGGGAGCATCACCTATCCCGGCCACCCCATCGGTCCCGGCGGCGAGGAATCGGTCGGAACGGTCGACCTGAGCGAGTACACCGCCGAAATCGTCACGTGGACCACCTCGACGGCGACGCCGCCGGGCGTCCGCGAACCGAACTCCCTCGCCATCGTGGAGTTCGACGTCGACGGCGAACCGGTGCGCGCCATCGGACAACTCACCGAGGCGGACGCGGCCGACTCGGCGGTCGAAATCGGCGACGAGGTCCGACCGGTCTACTGCGAGGAACTCCGCGACCCCGAGGCCGGGATTCGAGAGCCAGAAAGTCAGGAGTGGGACGGGTTCCGCTTCGACCCGGTCTGAGTCGGTGACGGCCGAGTCTTCCGGTTCGGAGCGGAGATTCGACCCGGTCTGAACGGCGTCGGACCCGACCGGTCAACCGCGATTTCCGATAGCGTAATCGTTTTTCGGGGAAGGCGAAAGTTCGAGGCATGACCGAGGAGACGGCCGACGTCCAGCAGGCCATTGCCGCGTCGCCAACGCCGGCCGCGGAGTTCGCGGACCTCTCGCGGCGCAGGCAGGTGGAAGTGTTCTTCTCGCTCCCGCAGACGGTCCAGAAGTCGCTTCTCGCCGACATGGACGTCGCACAGGTGCGTCGGTTCGTGCGCCGACTCGACCCCGACGAGGGGGCGGACGTCCTCGGACTCGCCGACGAAGAGACGCGGGCGGAGGTGCTCCGGCGACTCGACCAAGACCGTAGGGAGGCGCTGTCGTACCTCCTGGAGTTCGACCCGGAGACGGCCGCGGGCCTGATGCACCTCGACTACGTCACCGTCGACGTCGAACGGAGCCTCGCCGACGCCGCGCGCCGCGTCGAGCGGTTCGAGGCGCGCAACGACGCCGTCCCGACCGTCTTCGTCGTCGACGACGAGGAGTTCGTGGGCGAACTCCCGGGGCAGGCGCTGGCGCTGGCCGACGACGAGTCCGAGCGTCTCCGAGACCACGTCGAAGAGACGCCCGTGGTGACCTACGACACGCCCGACACCGAGGTGGTCGATGTCTTCCGACGCGCCCCCGAACGCTCCGTCGCCGTGTTGGACGACGACGGAACCATCCTCGGCGTCATCTACGCCGGCGACCTCCTGCGCGTCGTCGAGGAGGAGGCGAGCGAGACGCTGTACGAGTTCACCGGCGTCCAAGAGGAAGAGAGCATCCTCGACGGTCCGCTCGCGAAGGTGAAATATCGGTACAAGTGGCTCATCATCAACCTCGGAACGGCGTTTCTCGCCGCCGGGGCCGTCGGCGTGTTCGAGGATACCATCGCCGCGTTCACCCTTCTGGCGGTGTACATGCCCGTCGTCGCCGGGATGGGTGGCAACGCCGGGACGCAGTCGATGGCCGTGACGGTGCGCGGCATCGCCCTCGGACAGATATCGCTGTCGACGGGGAGTCGCGCCGTCAGCAACGAAGTCGTCGCGGGGGCCGCCAACGGCTTCATCACGGGCGTCCTCGTCGCGGTCATCGCGACGGTGTTCAATCAGAGCCCGCTGTTGGGTCTCGTCCTCGGCGTCTCAATGGTGTTGAACCTCGTCATCGCCGGGTTCTTCGGGACGGCGATTCCGCTGGTCCTCGACCGAATCGGCAAGGACCCGGCGACGTCGGCGACCATCTTTATCACCACCGCGACGGACGTCCTCGGGTTCTTCATCTTCCTCGGACTGGCCCGGAGCGTCCTCTGAACGCGCCGCCGCGACCCGAACGCTACTCGTCGCCGTCCTCGTTCCCCCTCTCTTCTCTCTCCGATTCGTCGTCGCCCGCCCCCGAACCGTCGTCGCCGCGAATCTCTCTCCGTATCGACGCCAACTCCGCATCGACGTCGACCTGCGGGGATTCCTCGTCCTCGTCCTCGTCCTCGTCGTCCCCGTCGGTTACGTCGATGGTCTCGGAGTTCCCTCGGCCGCCGCCTTCGGTCCGCCGCCCGCGGTCGCTTCGGGTTCGGTCTCCGTCCCGTTCGCGGTAGCCGTACTTCGAGCGCTCCCGTTCGCGTTCGGCCTCGTCGATGCGGGCCTCTATCTCGGCCATCAGGTCGCGGGCGTCCGTGACGATGCCCCGAGACTCCTCCTCCTCGGGAAGGCCCGACAGCGCGTCCCGGAGGTCCGATATCGCGCGGTCGACGCCGGAGAGCGCCTCGCGTCCCATCGTCGTCGTGGCGAGTCGCTCCGTCGTCGAGCGCCGCCGGTCGCCGGCGTCGAACGCCGACCGCTGGGGGTCGGCGAGGCGGAGGACGTTCCGGAGGAGTTCCAGGGAGCGGACCGTGGCTTCGAGCATCGCGATGACCGTCGGGATGGTGTACTCCTCGGTGAACCGGAGCATCTCGCCAAGCGAGGGGGGGTGCGGTATCGGCCGGTCGCCGTCGTAGCGGGGGCCGTCCTCGCGTCGGTCCCGTTCCCGCTGGCGGTAGCCGTAGCGCTCCGCCTGCCGCGCGGTCGGACCCCCCTGGTGGTCGCGTCGGTCTCGTCCCCCGGCGGGTCGGTCGTCCCGGTCGTCCCGGCCGTCCCGATCGTCGCCTCGGTCGCCGTCGCGTCCGGCGGTCCCGCCTCGCTCCCTCGCGTCGAGTTCGGCTCGGAGGTCGTCGAGCGTCCGATCGAGGTCGGCGAGGAGGTCCGCGAGGTCGTCGTCGGGGTCGCGTGGCTCGCTCATACCCCGTCCTTCGCGACCCGGAGAGAAAAACTGTCGCCGCCGCGGGGGTCGGCGCCGCGCGGCGTCGCGTCCCGCGTCTCGTTCCGCCGCGTCTACTCGAACGTCCCGCGCCGGTACTGCACCGGCCACTCGACGTCCTCGTCGAGTTCGTGGGCGGCCTCCAAGGAGAAGTACGGGTTCCGGAGGTGCTCGCGAGCGAGGATGGCGAGGTCGGCCCGGTCGTTCCGGATTATCTCGTCGGCCTGCTCGGGTTCGGTTATCCCTCCGACGGCGCCGACGGCGATGTCGGTGTTCTCCTTGACGCGTTCGGCGTAGGGCACCTGGTAACCCGGACCGGGTTCGGGCACCTGCTGGTCGGGGTGGATGCCGCCCGCGCTCACGTCGATGAGGTCCGCGCCGGCGTCCGCGAGGAGGGGGGCGAGACGGGCCGACTGCTCGACGTCCCACGACTCGCGGTCCGGAAGCCAGTCGGTCGCGGAGATGCGGACGAAGACTGGCTTGTCGTCGGGCCACACCTCCCGCACCGCCGCGGTCACCTCGCGGACGAGGCGCGTCCGGTTCTCGAAGGACCCGCCGTAGTCGTCGTCGCGGCGGTTCGTCACCGGCGAGAGGAACTCGTGGAGGAGGTAGCCGTGGGCGGCGTGCACCTCGGCTATCTCGAACCCGGCGTCCAGCGCTCGTTCGGCGGCCGCGCGGAAGTCGTCGATGACCGTCTCGATGTCCTCAACCGTCATCTCCCGCGTCGCGGCCGTCTCCTTGCTCTCGTAGGGGTACGCCTCGGACCCCGGCGCGACCGTCTCCCACCCGCCGTCGTCCGTCGGGATGGGCTGAGAGTCCTCCCACGGGACGGTCTTGCTGGCTTTCCGACCGGCGTGGGCGAGTTGGATGGCGGGGACGCTCCCCTGCCCGCGGACGAACGCGGCGATGTCGGAGAGGGCGTCGGCGTGTTCGTCCGACCAGATGCCGAGGTCGCCCGGCGTGATTCGGCCCTCGGGGGAGACGGCCGTCGCCTCGGTCATCACGACGCCGGCGCCGCCGACGGCGCGACTGCCGAGGTGGACCAGATGCCAGTCGCTCGGCATCCCGTCCTCGGAGGAGTACTGACACATCGGCGAGACCATCACGCGGTTCGGGAGTTCCGTCCCTCGGAGGGTGAGGGGACTGAACAGCGACTCTGTCATCGCTTTCCCGTAGCGCCGGGACGGAAAAGCCCCTGCCGACCCCGGAACGCCACGGGGGGTACCTCGAATTTTAGGGAGACCAAAACTGACTTATCCACCCGCTCGTCACGGGTAGGTATGGACGGTCTCGACGCGGACGAACGAAACGGTCCCGACACCCCGAAATCGACGGTCGACGCCCACCGGTCCTCGCCCGACCGGACGGTATTCACCGAAGCCGGCAACCGCGACGCCTGGATCGCGGTCGACACCGACTCGACGCTCGACCTCGAACGGTAAGCGTCGACACCTCCCTTCTCCCGCCTTTCGACCTCGACCGCGAACGCTCACCGCTCTCGCGACTCCTTGGTCTCGCCTCGAAAAAGCGGTCGTCTTCGGCTTCGTTCGACTCCGGCGACTCGACGGACCCGAGCGGCGCGTCCGCGCGCTTACTCGTGGTGGATGGCGTCCTCGGTGACGAGCGTGTCGTCTTCGAGGTAGTGCTCGATGTGGTGGGCGTCGTCCTCGACGTGCTCCATGTTCTCGCGCAGGATGTGCGCCGTGGTGGGGTCGCCGAGGTTCTCGGCGAGTTCGACGTGCTCGCGGAGCGTCTCGATGATGTCGCCGTACATCTCCATGTCGTTGCGCAGCGAGGTGCGGATGTCGTAGACGTCCTGTCCCTCGTGGGAGACGGGCGCGTGCTCTTCGAGCGCCTTGCCGCCCGAGACGGGGACGCCGCCGAGGGCCTGCGCGCGCTCTGCGAGTTCGTCGGCGAACACTTCCGCGTGCTCGTACGCCTCCTCCAAGAACACGTGGAGGTCGAGGAACTCCGCGCCCTCGACGACCCAGTGGTGCTTCTTCAGCTGGTGGTACAGGACGTACGTCGCCGCGAGGTCCGTGTTCAGCGCGTCGACGAGCTGCTCGGCGCGGTCGGCGTCCATCCGGAGCGCTTCGCTTCCTTCTACGACGTCCGCGGGCTGGCGGACGTTCTTCTGAGTACTCATGTACACTCGTGTATTGATGCGCCGCCGACTTAGTCGTTTCCACCCACAGAACATTTTTTGGCTAATCGAAAACGATAGCGTTGCTTTTTGGCAAGCCAAACTTCCGAAACGAATACATCCCGACGACCACCTCCAGCGCGTTTTTACGCCTCAATCCCGACGAAACGAACTGTGCGCGTCGTTTCGCTTCTCCCCTCGGCCACCGAACTCCTGTTTCGCCTCGGTGTCGAACCGGTCGGCGTCTCGCACAGTTGTGACTACCCGCCCGCGGCGCGCGACCTGCCGACGCTGACGAGTACCGCCGTCGACCACGGCGACGACCGCTCGGCCGCGGATATCGACCGGCAGACGCGGGACGTCGAGGGGAGCGTCTACGACGTCGACGAGAACCGCCTCGCCGACCTCGACCCCGACGCGGTCGTGACGCAGGCGACCTGCGAGGTGTGCGCCGTCGACGCCTCGGAGGTCCGCGCCGCCGTCGACCGCCTCGGACTCGACGCGACGGTGGTGACGCTGGACCCCCACTCGCTCGCGGACGTCCTCGACGACGTGACCCGCGTCGGCGGGGCCGTCGGCGTCCCCGACCGCGCCGCATCGCTCAGGGCCGACCTCGCGGCGCGCGTCGAACGCGTCACCGAACGAGCGTCCGCGGCGGAGACCCACCCCCGAACCGCCGTCCTCGACTGGACCGACCCCGTCATCGCCGGGGGCCACTGGGTGCCCGAACTGGTCGACCGCGCCGGCGGACGCCCCGGATTGGTGACCGAGGGGCCGTCGACGCCGCAGCGCTGGGCCGACGTCCGCGCGTTCGACCCAGAGGTCCTGTTCGTCGCGCCGTGCGGGTTCGACGCCGCCCGCGCGGCTTCGGCCGTCGACGACCTGCGCGCGCGGGAGGGCTGGGCGGACCTCTCGGCGGTCTCGGCGGGGGAGGTGTACGCCGTCGACGGCAACGGCTACGTGAACCGGCCGGGGCCGCGACTCGCCGACACACTGGAACTGTTCGCCGCGTGCCTCCGCCCCGAGCGGTTCGACCCGCCCGCGCCGGACGCCGTTCGCCGGGTCCGCCCGACGTCGCGCGCGTAGCCCGGCCCCCGTCGCTCTCGGGACTGCGAACCGACCCGCGCGTCAGTCGACCGACCCGACGAACGACCGCTGGTCGGCCACCTCTTCGGGGTCGAGCGCCCACAGCAGGTCGCGTTCGCCCCGGTTCAGCGCCGCCGCGACGCTGCCGTCCGGTCGAACGACGAGCGACCGCCCCGCGTACTCGGTCGGCCGCGCTCCCGGCGCGTCGCGCCGGCCGGTTCGACCCGCGCCGACCACCCAGCGGACCCCGTCGAGGGCGCGGGCGCGGCAGAGCAGTCGCCAGTTCTCCGAGTGGGCCGCGGGCCACGCGCCGACGACGAACAGGGCGTCGACCCGCGCGTCGGTCATCGCGGCGCTTTCGCCGACGAAGTTCAGGTCGTAGCAGGTCAGAAGGCCCGTCCGTCCGGCGGGAGTGTCGACGACGACGCGCTCCTCTCCCGGTTCCAGCATTTCCCGCTCTCCGCCCCACAGGTGCCGCTTGCGGTAGACGCGACTCGTTCCGTCGGGACGGACGTACGCGGCGGCGTTGTACAGCGTCCCGCCGTCGCGTTCGGCGTACCCCGCCAGCACGTCCACACCGCTCTCGGCGGCGACGGCGGCGAGTCGCTCCGTCGCGTCCGCGCGTTCGAGAGCGACGTCGCGGAGTCTGTCGTCGGCGACGAACCCGGTCAGCGCGTACTCGGGGAAGAGGACGACGTCCGCGTCGGCGGCGACGGCCGCCGTGCGGTCGCGAATCGCTTCGAGATTCCGCTTCGGCCGCAGGTCCGCGACGGACAGTTGCGGGACGGCGACGGTTGGAGAGGTCACGTCCGTCGGCGCGGCGCCGCCGGGCAAAAGTCCTCGGCTCGGTCGAAGCCCTCCGCCGACCGAAGGGAAACGCTCTTTTCGTGGACGCGCGGACTGTTGGTATATGAGCGACGGGGACGACGAGACGCCGGCGGAGACGCCGGACGAGACGGAAGAGACGCCGGAGGGCGCGCACGATGAGACCTCCGAAGCCGAATCCGACGAGACGGAGTCGGAACCCGACGAAGAGGTCGAAGAGACCGAAGAGACCGAAGAGACCGAAGAGACGGAATCCGAAGAGGAGACCGAATCGGAGTCCGACGACGGGGCCGAAGAGGGCGAATCGGAATCCGAGGAGGAGACCGAAGAGACCGAGTCAGAGTCCGACGATGGGGCCGAAGAGGCCGAATCGGAATCCGACGACGAGTCCGAAGAAACGGAACTGGAGCACCCCACGGCCGAGGACCTGAACGAACGCCTCGACGACGCCGAGGGGGACCTCGAAGCGGCCGAGACCGAGGACGACCTCGACGCGGTCGAGGCAAAACTCGACGACATCGAATCGGACATCGAGGCCGCCGACCTCCCCGAACCGGACGAAGATGCGGACGAGGAGGACGACGAAGAGGTCGAAGACCCCCGCGCGGAACTCGAAGCCCGCCTCTCGGACCTCCGCGAGGACCTCGAATCCCAGCGCGGCCCGTACGCCGAGGACGTCGTCGACGACGTCGAGTCGGCGAAGACGAAGATTACCGACACCCGCTGGACCGAACGCGGACAGGGCGAAATCGTCGACGTCGTCGAGTCGTTCGCGGCCGACGTGAACGAAATTCTGGACGTCTCCGTCTCCGTCGACGGCGAGGCCGAGGAGAACCTGACCGTCGCGCTCGACGAGGCGATCGACGCCGTCGAGTCCGCCGGACTGGACCCCGACGACGACGAGGAGACCATCGCCGAACTCCTCGAAGCGACCGACGAGTTGGAGGCCGGCCTCGAAGACGCCCAGGAGTGGGACGACCTGCAGACGAACGAGAAACTCCAGGCCGAGGGCTTCTTCGACGTGCTCGGTCACTACAAGGACTTCCCGCCCGAACTTTCCGCGATTCAGGAGTGGGAACAGCGCGGCCGGGCGGACATGATCATGCTGGCGAAGGACAACCTCCAGTCGGAGTTCATGCAGGCGCACTGCATGGACGCGTTCGTCCGCATGGGCGACCCGTCGGTGTTCGACGAGATGCACCAACTCGCCGAACGCCGGAACAAGAAGGCCATCCGGGCGCTCGGCACGATGGGGTCGGGAGCCGACGACGCCGTCGAGACGCTGACGGAGTACGTCGACGCCGACTCCGACCCGGCGCTCCAGAAGGTGACGTTCAAAGCGCTCGGCGAAATCGGCTCGCCCGCCGCGACGCAGGCCATCGCGGACAAACTCGTGATGGACAACGACAACGTGCGGCCGTACGCCGCCCGGTCGCTCGGTCTCATCGGCGACACCCGCGCGGTGAAGCCGCTGAAGGACACGCTGGCGAACGACGACAGCGACACCGTCCGCGCCGCCGCGGCGTGGGCGCTCCGTCAGATCGGCACGAAGGAGGCGCTCGAAGCCACCGCCGAGTACTCCGACGAGCGCTCGTTCCTCGTCCAACACGAGGCCGACCGCGCGAACGACAGCCTCGGCGAGACCGACGCGCCGCGAGCGTAACTCCCCGGTCGTAGCCGCTCCGACTCCCCGTTTTTCACCCCGCCGAGCGACGGCGTCGGCTACCCGGTCCGACCGCGGGTTCAAGTATGAAGCCGCGGCCACTCCCGCCGTGCTCACCACCCGTCGTCTCGCCCGCGTTCTCCTCGTCTGCGCGCTCCTCTGGCAGTCCGTCGGCGCCGGCGTCGGCTTCGCGGCTGCCGCAGGGGGCGACGGCGGGGGCGGTCCGACCGTCGTCGGGGGTGTTCCGAATCCCGTCGTGGCGGACGACGCGGGCGAGTACGTCGCCGTCCGCGTCGCCGGCGCCGCGAACCTCACGCTCTCGGACGGCGAGGACACCGTCCCGGTTCCGCGCCGGGCGGGCGTCGTCGCTCTCGCCGCGGACCCGGACGCCGCGGCGGCGGTGACGGCGCTTCCCGTCGTCCGCGCGGACCTCTCGCTCTCGAACGCGGGCGAGCGACTCGTCCTCCGCCGCGACGGCGCCGTCGTCGACGAAGTCGAGTACGGGAGTGCACCCGAGGGCGAACGCTGGAACGCCTCCGCCGACCGGTGGACGCCCGTCGGACTGGACCTGCGCGACCCCGTCGCCACCGGACCCGCGGACGCGACGGCGTTCGTCCTCCCCGACGCGCCCGGCGTCGCCGTCGAGACGCTCCGCTCGGCCGACGAGCGACTTCTGCTGGCGGGTTACACGCTCTCCTCGGACCGCGTCGCCGACGCCCTCCTCGCCGCCTACCGACGCGGCGTCCGGGTGCACGTCCTCGTCGAGGGGTCGCCGGTCGGCGGCGTCTCCCGCGCGCAGGCGGCGACGCTGGACCGACTGGTCGCGGCCGGGGTTCCCGTCGCCGTCGTCTCCGGCCCGCGGGCGACGTTCTCCTATCAGCACGCTAAATACGCCGTCGCCGACGACCGCGCCGTGGTGCTCACGGAGAACTGGAAGCCGGCGGGCACCGGCGGCCGCGACAGTCGCGGGTGGGGCGTCCGCGTCGACTCCGGGCGAACGGCGGACGAACTCGCCGCGGTGTTCGCGGCCGACTCGACGGGCCGGGGCGTCGTCTCGTGGCCGTCGTTCCGGGAGGGCCGCGAGTTCGTCGACGACGCGCCCGCGACCACGAGGTATCCCGCGCGTATCCCGTCCGAGTCGGTCCGCGCGACGGAGGTTCGCGTCCTCACCGCGCCCGGCAACGCGGGCGAGGCGACCATCGAGCGAGTCGACGGGGCCGAAGAACGAATCGCGGTCGTGAACCCTCGCATCGACCCCGAGGGGCGGTTCTTCGCCGCTCTCGTCCGCGCGGCCCGCCGGGGCGTCTCGGTGCGACTGCTCCTCTCGAACGCGTGGTACGACGAGGCGGAAAACGAAGCGGTGGTCGCTCGCGCCGACGAACTCCGGGAGTCCGGCCTCCCCATCGAGGCGCGTATCGCCGACCCGCGGGGTCGGTTCGGCAAGGTGCACGCGAAGGGGGCCGTCGTCGACGGCGAGGTAGCTCTCGTCGGAAGCCTGAACTGGAACGACCACGCCGCGACGGAGAACCGCGAGGTGGTGCTCGAACTGCGCGGAGAAGAACCGGCGGGCTACTTTCGGCGGGCGTTCGATGCCGACTGGGAGGCGGCCGGCGGCGGCGGGTTCGGTCGCGGACTCGGCTTCGGCGCCGACGGCGCCGGCCGGACGACGTGGCTGCTCGTCGCCGGGGCACTCGCCTCCGCGGTGCTGGCCGGACTGATACTGAAGAAGACGGTTCGGTTCGAACGAGAGTAGAACGGTGCGGGGGCGTTACTCGGCGTCGACGGGCGCCTGCGTGGACAGTTCCGCGTCGAGTTCGGCGTCGGCCATCTTCTCGACGAGGCTGTCGATGACCTCGCTGCGCATCCCCTTCACGAACTTGATAGAGCCGACGACCAGGTGGCCGCCGCCGGAGACGCCGCCGCCGACGACTTCCTCGTTGAGTTCGGCGACCATCTGCGGAATGTCGAGGCGGACGCCGTCGGAGCGGAGGACGGCGAAGTCAGGCCCGTAGCCGATGGTGATGACGGGTTCCTGCATCTCCTGGACCTTCCGGTCGTGAATCTTCCCGGTCGTCTTGCCCGGCGCGGGGTAGGTGAAGCGGTGCGCCCACTCGTCCAAGTCGATGGTGTAGAGGTGCGCGCCCGAACTGAGCGTCTCGTGGTCGACGTGCGACTCCGCGGCGTCGAGTTGGCGGTCCACGTCGCGTTCGGCGCGTTCGGCGAGGAACTCGATGAGTTCCTCGTGGCGCTCTTCGTCGTCGCAACCGACGTTGAGCACGTCGTTGACGATGGACTGCCCGTCGCTGTAGCGGAGCCAGTGCGCCGCGTAGTCGAGGGCCTCGCCGATGTCGAGCAGTTCCTCGCGGTCGTAGCCCTGCGCCCCGGCGAGTTCGACGAAGTCGTCCATCGCCTCGGCCTTCGAGCGGTCCGAGAGGCCGGCGACCGCGGGGACGTGCTTCAACTCGTCCGTGAGCGAGGGGTCGATCATCCGCGCGAGTTCGACGCACATCATACCCGTCGTGATGCGGTAGTCCTCGTCGTGCAGGTAGGGGTTGACGTGGGCGTCCAGCAGCGGTTCGACCGCCTCTGGGTCGGGGTGGTGGTGGTCGACGACGGCGATGGGGACGTCGTAGTGCGCGAGGTTCTCGTAGGCCGGCACGTCCTCCTCGGTGGACCCGTTGTCGAGCATGAGGAGGAAGGGCAGGCGCTGGCCGTGCCGCGAGCGCCCCTCCAAGGCGAAGTTCAGGTCGCGGGTCACGTCCTCCATCTCGTAGAACGGCGCCTTCGAGGGGAGGCGCTTGATGAGGTGACGGGGGGCGTCCTCGTCGTCGTGCACCTCGGCGATGAAGTTCTCCAGGGCCAGTTGGACCGGGACGGACGCGCACATCCCGTCGCCGTCGGCGTGGTGGCGGACGCGGATGGGGCGGCCCTCCAGGACGGTCCGACGCAGGAGACGCGCGACCTCTCTGAGGTCCTCGCGGAGTTTCTCGAACTCGGGCCACTCGACGAGCGGTTCGACCTCGCTCGGTTCGGCGCGTTCTTCCAGGGCGGCGTCGAGGCGTTCGCGGGTCTCGGCGGCCGCCTCGTCGTCGAGTCTCGTCATCGACTCGACTTCGAGTTGCAGGGCGTCCTCGTGGCTCTCGGCGGTGCCGCTGACGCGGACCACGTCGTCCAGTTCCACCTCGGGGTGCGCGCGGACGCCGGCGTCCTCGAAGGCGGCGGCCGAGACGATGCCGGTGTCGTCGGCGACGCGGAAGACGGTGGGGCCGCCGGTCTGCTTGATCTGCGCGACGACGCCCTCGACGAACGCATCGTCGCCGGGTTCGAGGTCCTCGATGGGCGTGATGTCGGGTTCGTAGTCGACGGTGACGGTGCGGTAGTCGTCGAGGGTCACCGCGTCGAACGCCACGTCGCCGTTCTCGCGGACCTCCTCGAGGGAGACGACGAGGCGGTCGCCCACCTCGTAGGTGCGGTCGAGGTTCGACTCGTGGACGAGGCCGGACACCTCGTCGGAGATGTCAACGAAGACGCCGTACTCGACGACGCCGTTGACGACGGCGTGGTAGTTGGCGCCGACGTCGGTGTCGTCGAGCGTACAGTTCGGTGCGAGGTCGTAGACGACAGGTCGCGAGTCCGCGTCCGAATTCGAACCGGACTCGCCGCCGGAATCCCCGGCGTTTTCGACGGTCATAGTGAGAGGGAATCGTGGCCGCCGGTTAAGACTTTACATGCGCGTCCGGGGCCGACGCGGCCGCATCCGTCGGCGTCGGCGCCCGTCGCCGGCCGCCGCGCGCCTAATACCCCAGTTCGCGCAGTGACTCGCGGAGACGCGGGAGGTAGGCGTCGCCGAAGTGCCTGACGTGTTCGAGAAGGGGGTGGACGCCGTAGACGGTCGCGCGCGTCTCGAAGAACCCCTCGTCGATGCCGCGTCGCTCGTCGTAGCGGTCGAAGAAGTCGTCGCCGAGAGAGCCGAACAGGGCGACGTAGGCGAGTTCGACTTCGGGGTGGCCGTAGTATATCGCCGGGTCGATGAACGCCCGCACCGCGCCGTCGCCGACGAGGAGGTTCCCCCGCCACACGTCGCCGTGGACGAGGGCGGGCGCGTCGGGTTCGGTCAGGAGCGAGTCGAGGTCGGCGGCGAGGTCCGCCACCCGCTCTCGGTCGTCGACCGGGAGTTTCCCCTCCGCGACGCAGGCGTCGGCGCAGTCGAGCAGTCGGTACTCGCGGAAGAACGCGACCCACGAGTCGGTCCACGGGTTCGGGAGCGAGAACGCGCCGCTGAGCGTATCGAACGGGAAGCCGCAGGCCTCGGCGGTCACGCCGTGCAACGCCGCGAGGTGGTCCGCCGCGTCGCGTTCGACCGACGGGGTGACGCGGCCGTCGCCCTCGACGTGCGCCATGAACAGCAGGTCGTCCGAGGCGTCGTACACCTCGGGGACCGGTAGCGGCGACTCGTCGGATAAGTAGCGGAGCATCTCCGCCTCGACGGTCAAGGGGGTGTCGCCGACTTTCGCGACGACCGGGTCGCGGTCGGCGAAGTCGAGGCGGTAGACGGTTCCCACCTCGCCGCCGTCCAGTTCGGTGAGCGTCGAGACGGCCGATCCGAACCGCGACTCGGCGCGGGCGCGGACGGACTCCGGTGCGGGGGGCGTCTCCGTCATGCGTCCGGGTTCGCGGTCCTCCTCCCTGAGCGTGACGCTTCGGCCGTCGTACCGCAGTCGTGCGGTTTGCACGCTCCACGGACCGGAACTCTTAGATGCCGACGCGCCGGACGTTGCGTATGCGCCTCTTCCGGTCGAAGGAGATTCTCGGAATCGCCGAGGAGGCACTCGACTTCGCGTTGGAAGCGTCGAAGGAGACACACCCCAACGAGTACATGGGCTTTCTCCGCGGGGAGGACGCCCGCCGCGTCGGCCTCGACGAGTCGGGCACCGTCATCACGGACGTACTCATCGTCCCCGGGACGACCTCGGACCCCGTCAGCGCCACGGTCCGCACGGACATGATACCGAACGACATGCGCGCGGTCGGGTCGATTCACTCGCACCCCAACGGCGTCCTCCGCCCGAGCGACGCCGACCTCGACACGTTCGGGCAGGGTCGCGTGCACGTCATCGTCGGCCATCCCTACCGCCGCAGCGACTGGCGCGCGTTCGACCAGGAGGGCAATCCGACGACGCTGGACGTCCTTGACGTCGACCTTCCCGACCCCGAATCGTTCTTCGACTTCGACGAGGCGGACCTCGGTCTGAACCTCGACGACGAGGCCGAATGACGCGGCGCGTCATCGCCCAGGGGACGTTCGACATCCTCCACCCCGGTCACGTCCACTACCTGCGCGACGCCGCCGCCCTCGGCGACGAACTGCACGTCATCGTCGCCCGCCGCGAGAACGTCACCCACAAACGAAAGCCCGTCCTGCCGGACCGCCAGCGCCGCGACATGGTCGACGCCCTCGGAGCGGTGACGGAGGCACACCTCGGCCACCGCGAGGACATCTTCGTCCCCATCGAGCGCATCCGCCCGGACGTCATCGTCCTCGGCCACGACCAGCACCACGACGCCGACGGCATCAGCGAGGCCCTCGCCGCCCGCGGCATCGACTGCGAGGTGACGCGCGCCTCCGCGCGCGAACCCGCCTACGAGGACGAACTGCTCTCGACCGGCCGCATCATCGACCGCGTCCTCGAAGAACGGGCGGACGGTTCGGGCCGGAAACGGGACGGGGACCGAGACCGCAGTCGAGACGAGGACGCGTAGCGCCCGAACCCGCAGCGTTGAGTTTCCCCCGCCCGAAGCGACCGCCATGACCGACGACCCGCCGGTGACGTTCCGCGAATCGATGGGGAACACGAGCCTCCGCGTCCGACAGATGGCGGACGACGGCGCGCCGCACGGAACGATGGTCGTCGCCAGCGAACTTACCGCCGCGCGCGGCCGGACGGGGAACGAGTGGGCGGCCCCGCCGGGCGGCGTCTGGACGAGCACTCTCCTCCGGCCCGGCCTCCCCGCAGAGCGGGTCGGCCGCCTCACGTTCGCCGGCGCCGTGGCCGTCGTCGACGCCCTCGAACCCCTCGCCGTCGACGCGCGCCTGAAGTGGCCGAACGACGTCGTCGTCGCGCGCGGGAGCGAGGACGGTCGGCCGAGGAAACTCGCCGGCGTGCTCACCGAACCCGTCGTCGACGGCGTCCCGGTGCCCGGCAAACCCGTCGACGAGGTGTTCGGCGACGACGGCGTCGACGTCGAGTACGTCGTCCTCGGCGTCGGCATCAACGCGAATCTCGACCCCGCCGACCTCGAACTCGACAGGCCGGCGACGACGCTCCGCGCCGAAGTCGGGTCGGTCGACCGGGAGGCGTTGGCCCGCCGACTCCGCGACTCGCTGTGCGCGCGGTGTGCGGCCGCCGAGTCGGACGAGGGGTTCGCCGCACTCCTGGACGAGTGGCGCGACCGCGCGGAGACGCTCGGGTCGCGCGTGAGGGTCCGTCGGCGCGGTGGACCGGACGTCTCCGGCGTCGCGCGCGACGTCTCGGCGCGCGGCGGACTGCTGGTCGAGACCGAGGAGGAAACGGTCGAACTGACCGAGGGAGAGGCGACGCGACTGCGCGAGGGGGAGTGAGTCGGCCGAACGGAGTCGACGAACGGAATCGAACGGGAGGAGAAGAAGTCGGAGCGACGAGGCCGCTATCGCGCCAGCGCGGGTGCCGACGCGGACGCGGGTGCCTCGATGCTACCGCTTCCGCCGCCACCGCTGCTGTTCTGCTGCTCGTCGAGCCAGTTCTGGTACTCCTCCTGTGAGACGACTTCGACGGTGAAGTACATCTGTGAGTGGGAGACGCCGCAGTACTCAGAGCAGTAACCCTGGTACTCCCCCTCCTCGTAGGGCACCGTCTTGATGGTGTTAACCTGGCCCGGGAAGGCGTCCATCTTCAGCGCCAACTCGGGGACGTGGAAGCCGTGTATCACGTCCCTGGAGGTGACTTGGATCACCACCGGCCTGTCCTTCGGCACCACTATCTGCGTGCCCGTGCTGAAGTTACCGTTCTCGGGGTAGGACATCTCCCAGCCCCACTGATACGCTTCGGCGTGGACGACGACCGGTTCCTCGCTCTGATCGGCCAAATCCGACCCCGGGTAGGTGACGTTCTCGTTCGCCAGCACGCCGTAGGAGGCGACGCCGACGAACAGCAGGATGATGGCCGTGGCGATGGTCCAGGTGATTTCGAGCCGCCGGTTCTCCTTGGTCGGCAGCGGGTTGTCGTTGTTCCGGAACTTCACCACCGCGTAGAGGAGGATGACCTCGACGAGGACGGTGATGGGGATGGCGATGTACAGAAGCTTGCTGTTCAGCTCGTTGATGAGTTCGGCGCTCGCCGACGCCTGCGCCGCGGCGGGGTCCGCGAACGCCGCCAGGACGAGGACCGAGAACGCGGAAACGAGCGCTAAACGCGTCTTTCGCATCTTATTGCTGGCTTAGGAACAAACGCCTAAATAGTTGCTGTCTTTTCGTCGCGCGGTCCCCTGGAACCGGAAAAGCGCGGGTCCTAAATACGCCGCACCCGAACGGACTGTAGGTGACTACTCGTGGAACCGAACCGCACGCACGACCGTTTTCACGGCCTCCTGGCGGCGACCGCCATGGGGGTCTATCTCCTGCTGCTCGTCGGCGCGACGACGGCGCTCACCGACGCCGCGGCGGCTTGCACCGCCTGGCCCGTCTGCGGTGACGGTTTCACCGCGCCGACCACCGCCGACGGGTGGCTCGCGGTCGGCCACCGCCTCGCGGCCGTCCTCGTCGGCATCTTGGGGGTCGTCACGCTCGCCGCCGGCGTCCGCGCCGACGTGAGCCGTCGCATCCTCGGCGCGATGGTCGTCGCCGGTCTCCTCTATCCCGTCCAGGCCGCCCTCGGCGCGTTCGTCGCCGTCGACGGCCCGTCGGCGACGCTGTCGACCGCCCACCTCGCGGTAGGGATGGCCATCTTCGGCGGCCTCGTCGTCGCCCTCGCGTGGACGCTGGAGACGGACACCGGCGACCCGACGGACCGCCCCGAGAGCGCGCCCGAACCGGACCTCGAACCCGAGGGCGCACACGACCCGACCGTCCCGACCGACCCCGTCGACCGCGCGAAGGCGACCGCCTACGCGTACTTCCGCCTTATGAAGCCGCGGCTAATGTGGCTGCTCTGCCTCGTCGCCTCGGCGGGCATGGCGCTGGCGGCGACGACCGGCGCGAGCCTCACGCCCGAAATCGTCCTCGCCACCCTCGGCGGCGGCGTCCTCTCCATCGGCGCCTCGGGCACGTTCAACCACGTCCTCGAACGCGACATCGACCGCCGCATGGAGCGCACCAGCGACAGACCGCTCGCCGTCGACCTCGTGCCGGTGCGCCACGCCGTCGCGTTCGGCCTCCTCCTGGCCGCCGCCTCGGTGGCGCTGTTCGCGTGGGTGAACGTCCTCGCCGCCGTCCTCGGCGTCGGTGCTATCCTCTTCTACAGCGTCGTCTACACGCTGATTCTCAAACCGAACACGGTACAGAACACCGTCATCGGCGGCGCGGCGGGCGCGCTGCCCGCCCTCATCGGCTGGGTGGCCGTCACCGGCTCAGTCGGCTTCGGCGGTCTGCTGCTCGCGGCGGTCATCTTCCTGTGGACGCCCGCGCACTTCTACAACCTCGCCTTGGCGTACAAGGACGACTACGCCCGCGGCGGCTTCCCGATGATGCCCGTCGTCCGCGGCGAGACCGAGACCAGAAAGCACACGCTGTGGTACCTCGGCGCGACGCTCATCGCCGCCGGCGCGCTGGCGGCGATGGAGGGACTCGGTCTCCTCTACGCGCTGACGAGCATCGTCTTCGGCGGCGTCTTCCTCTACTACGTCGTCCGCCTGCACTACGAACAGACCCAGTCGGCGGCGCTCAGGTCGTTCCACGCCTCGAACGCCTACCTCGGCACCCTGCTCTTGGCCGTGGTCGTCGACACGCTGGCGCTCTGACCGTGTCCGTCTCCGAATCGCTCGGTCGGGTCGTCGCCGACCGCGACGTGCTGTACGCCGGCCTCCTGGCGAACACGCTCGGCATCCTCTCGCTCGCGTACGTTCTCGTCACGGGCATCGACGTCTCGCAACCGCGCTACTCCTTCTACGGGTTGCTCTGGGTTGTCGTCGGCGTCCTCGCCGTCTGGAAGACGGCGCCCGCACCGACCGACGCCCGGACCCGCCGCCGGGCCGCCGTCATCGCCGTCGGCTACGCCGTCGTGCTCGCGTTCGCGGGCGGCGTCGTCGTCACCTCGACGATGTCTGTCGGTCCCGACTGGGCGTTCCGCGTCGCCACGCTCGCGCCCGGGTGGGGACCCGCGCCGACGATATCCACGCCGTTCGCCACCATCGTCCTCATGCCCGCCCGCGTCGTCGGCTACCTCGCGCTGTCGTACCTCGTGTACGCGACGGTCATCGACGCCGCCGGCTCGGCCGTCTCCGGAGTGTTGGGCCTGCTCTCCTGCGTCTCCTGCTCGTGGCCGATTCTCGCGTCGATACTCACCGGCGTGTTCGGGGGTGGGTCGGCGCTCGTCGCCGCGACGTTCGACCTCTCCTACGACATCTCGACGCTCGTCTTCGTCGTCACCGTCGTCCTGCTCTACTGGCGGCCGTTCGGCCCCGGCCGCGGTCGCGGCGACTGAGCGGCGGGCGGCGGGACGACGAGCGGACTACCGACGGCCGCACCCACGTTCAGGTTTAACTCCCCGGCGGGTGCACACTCCCACATGAGCGAGGTCGAAATCGAGTACTGCGTGCCGTGCGGGTTCTTGGAGCGAGCCGAAGAGATGCAGCACGCCGTCCTCGAACAGTTCGGCGAGCGAATCGACCGCGTCTCCCTGGTGACCGGCGACCACGGCGTGCTCACCGTCGCCGTCGACGGCGAACTCGTGTGGGACAAAAGCGAGGACGAGTACGACGTGGACGAGGTCACCCGCCGCGTCCGGGCGGCGCTCTGAGCGGTGAAGTCAGTCGAACACGCCGTCGTCGGCGCCGTCGTCTCGGCGGCCGCGGCGACGCTCATCTTCCCGACTCCGAGCGGCGTCACGTTCGGGGGCCTCGTCGCCTTCGGCGTCCTCCTGAGCGTCTTCGTCGACCTGGACCACTTCCTCATCGCGCGCGCGATGGTCGGCGACTGGCGGAACCTCGAACGCGCGGTGACGAACCCCCGCGTCGGACTCGTCGAACAGGAGAAAGTGTTCGCCGACTTGGACGAGGAGGGCCTCATCCAGCGCCGACTGCTCAGTCACCACCTCGTCGGCGGAACGCTCTGTCTCGTCCTCGCCCTCCTCGGCCTCGGACGCCTCGCCGTCTTCGTCGCCGTCGTCCTCTACGCGCACGTCCTCTGCGACTACCTCAGGGACATCGGCTACGCGTGAGTCGCCGGCCGTCGGCGACGTCCGCGCGCCGTCGCCGACTCGCGCTCAGTGCCAGAGCTGACCGTCTTCGTCGTAGCGCGCGTCCATGATTCGCTCCCACTGTTCATCGGAGAGGTCGACGTCCGCCGCGCCGATGTTCTCGTCCAGTTGCTCTTCGGTGCGCGCGCCGACGATGGGCACCACCGTCGCGTCGGGGTAGTCCATCAGCCAGCGGAGCGCCACCTGCGCGGGCGAGGCGTCCGCCTCGTCGGCCACCTCGCGCACGGCGTCAAGCACTTTCCACCCGCGCTCAGAGAGGTAGAACTGGTCGAACCGGTCGTCGAACGACGCGCGGGAGCCGTCGGGCGCGACGACCTGCTTCGGGTCCTCGGGGTCGGCCCGCTCGTACTTCCCTGTCAGGAAACCGCCCGCCAGCGGCGAGTACGGACACACCGCGAGCTCTTGGTCCCCGCAGACGTCGAGATACTCCTTCACGTCCTCGTAGTATCCCGCGTGGAACAGCGGCTGGGTCACCTCGAAGCGCTCGTAGTCCTCCACGTCGGACTTCCACAGCGCCTTCGTGAGCTGCCACGAGGCCATCGTCGACGCGCCGAGGTAGTTCACCTTCCCCTTCTCGACGAGGGCGTTCAGCGCCGACAGCGTCTCCTCGATGTCGGTCTCCTCGTCCCAGCGGTGGATGTAGTAGAGGTCGAGGTAGTCCGTCCCGAGTCGGTCCAGCGTCCCCTCTATCTGGTTTCGGATGTGCGTGCGCGAGAGGCCCGAGCCGTTCGGGTTCTCCTCGTCGAACGGGAAGTACACCTTCGAGGCGAGGACGTACTCGGACCGCTCGCGCTGGGAGAGCCAGTCGCCGATCCACGACTCCGAGCGGCCGTTCGGGTTCCCGTACACGTTCGCGGTGTCGATGAAGTTGCCCCCGCGGTCGGCGAATGCGTCCAGGAGGTCGTGGGCGTCGTTCTTCGACGTCTCCAACACGCCGTTCGTCTCGCGGCCGAAGCGCCACGTTCCGAAACAGAGTTCGGACACCTTCGTCCCCGTGCTGCCGAGTCGCCGGTAGTCGAGACTCATACGCGGGGCGACGGCGGGAGGGTGCAAAAGTGTGGCACTACCGGAGAATCGCCGACCGAAGAGAGAGGATTCACCGACGCTCCGCTCGCGCCGCCGAATCCGTACTCGCCGGCGGAGTACTTTTGCTCTCGGACCCATACCTGTCGCTACATGTCGGAACTCGCGGTCGTCGCTATCGGTCTCGGCGACCTCGGCCGCTTAGAGTGTCGGAGCATCGATTCGATAGACGGCGTCTCGGTCGTCGCCGGCGCGGACCCCTCCCCGGACGCGCGCGACGCCTTCCAGTACGAACTCGGACGCCACACCTACGACTCCCACGAGGCGATGCTGGACGACGTGGACGCCGACGCGGCTATCATCTCGACGCCGCACACGCTCCACTACGACCACGCGAGGGCCTGTCTGGACCGCGGCGTCCACGTCCACGTGGAGAAGCCGATGGTGACGGACCTCGGCGACGCCCGCGCGCTCGTCGAACGCGCGCGCGAGTCCGACCGCGTCCTCGCCGTCGGCTACCAGCGCCACTTCGACGACCGCTTCCGGGAGATTCGCCGACTCATCGACGACGGGCGCATCGGCACCCCGCACATGGCGACGTGTCACCTCGAACAGGACTGGGTACGGTGGAACCGCGACCGCTGGCGCGGGAACCCCGACCTCTCCGGCGGCGGCCAACTGTACGACTCGGGGAGTCACCTGCTGGACGCCCTCCTGTGGACGACGCGGAGCACCCCCTTTGAGGTGGCGGCGACGGTGGACGACCGTGGCGCCGACGTCGACGTGAACGCCGCGCTGGCGGTCACGCTGGACCGCGATGGCGACCGCCTCACCGCGAGCGTCGGCGTCTCCGGCGAGGGGCCGAGCGGACCCGCCCCGGGCGAGGCGCTCCGTATCTGGGGCACCGACGGCTCCCTCTCGTTCGACGGCGAGACCCTCCGCGTCGTCGAGGACGGGACCGAGTACGAGGCGACGCTCTCGGAACCGACGTTCGAGGAACTCACCGCGCGGAAGTTAGGGAACTTCGTCGGCGCGATACGAGGGGAGGCCGAGTTGAAGATTCCGCCGTCCGACGCCGTGAAGGTGACCGCGCTGACCGAGGCGGCCTACGAGTCCGCCGAGTCCGGCCGACGGGTCGCCATCGACGCCGAGGTCTGAGCGAGTTCGGAGAGGGGGAGAAGCAGGGAGTCAGGGCGCGACCAGTCGGTGCAGCGCGCCCGTCCGGTCATTCAGTCCGCGCGCGCCGGTCGACAGCACGAACAGGTCCTCGCCGTCCCGACCGAAGGCGGTGACGAACGACCCCGGCGCGCCGTCGCCGGTTATCGGCACCTCGGTCACCGGCCACGGCGTCGTCTCCGAAGCGGGGTCCGCCGCGAACAGGCGCCCGTTCGACCGCCAGTCGGCGAACAGATACGCGCCCGCGAGGCCGGTCCCCGAGAGCGCCCCGCCGCGGACGACGTAGCCGCCGATGACCGAGATGCCGGTCGCGCCGTCGCCCGAGTGCGGGTACTCTATCACCGGGTCGACGAGGGGGTCGCCGTCGGGCGTCGTCGTCGGGCACTCGCCCGCCCCGTAGCAGTGCGTCCCCTCCCGGACGTTCCAGCCGTAGTTGCCGCCCCGTTCGACCACGCTCACCTCCTCGTACTCGCTCTGTCCGACGTCGGCGACGTAGAGGTCCCAGTTGTTCCCGTCTCGAGTATCGAAGGAGAACCGCCACGGGTTGCGGAAGCCCCACGCGTACTGCTCGTCCAATCCGTCGCGCCCGACGAGGGGGTTGTCCGCGGGAATCCCGTACGGCCGGTCCCCGTCCCGCGAGTCCACGTCGAGGCGGAGGATGCTCCCCAGAAGATTCTCGGTCACGTCCTGTCCGTTGCCGCCGTCGACGGCGTCGTACCAGTCGGCGACGTGCCCGGTTCCCCTGTCGCCGCCGCCCCCGCCGTCGCCGGTGCCGACGTAGAGGAGGCCGTCCGGGCCGAATCCGACCGACCCGGCGTTGTGGTTCGACTGCGGTTCGGGCAGTTCCAACAGCGTCCGCTCGCGACCCCCGTCGACGGTCCGCGCGCCGGGGTCGACGGTGAACTCGCTGAGGACGAACGTGTGGCTGTAGTCCCGCGGCGTTCCCTCCCGGCGGGGCGCGCTGTACCGGACGTACAGGCGGCCGTTGTCCGCGAACTCGGGGTGCGGGGCGACGCCGAGCAGTCCCCGTTCGTCGTAGCCGCCGATGTCGACCACCTGCTCCCGAAGGTCGAGGTACGGCGCGTCGCGGCGGCCGTTCGCGGTCACCTCGTAGACGACGCCGGGTTGGTCGACGACGAACCGGCGGTCGGTGCCCGCCGGCGCGAAGAAGTCGACGGGCGAGACGAACCCCGCGGCGACGGATTCGGCGGCGACGCGAGCGTCCGCCAGGTTCGGCCCGTCGCCGCCGGTACCCGTTCCTGTGCCCGTCTCACCGCCGCCTCCGTCGCCGTCCGGCGGCGACTCGGTTCGCGTCGCGGGCGGGTCGTCGGTGCCGTTCGTCGGGGCCGAGCTACATCCGGCGACGCCCGCGAGGAGGGCCGACAGGCCGGACGCGAGCGCGCGGCGGCGGGAGAGGGGTGGCATCGTCGGACCTCGGGGAGCGCCGAGAATAAGCGTTACCGTCGTGTCGGCGCGGGGACAGGCGCGGAAGCCGCCTCGAACGCCGGCCCCGAATCCGAATCCTTACCCGCGGACCGCGCCGAACCCGACGCATGGACGAGGTACTCGTCGCCGAGAACCTTCGGAAATCCTACGGCGACAAGGAGGCCCTCTCGGACGTCTCGCTGTCGGTCGCGGCGGGCGAGGTGTTCGGACTCATCGGCCCCAACGGCGCGGGCAAGACGACGCTCGTTCGCGCCCTCACCGGAACCACCCCCGTCGACGGCGCGGTGTCCGTCCTCGGCGAGTCACCGACGGACGTCGACCGCTCCCGCGTCGGACTGCTGCCGCAGTCGTTCTCGCCGGCGTCGCGGCTCACCGCGCGCGAACTCGTCTCCTACTACGCCGGCCTGTACGACGAGGCGCGCGACCCCGAGTCCGTGCTCGCGGACGTTGGCCTGACGGGCGACGACGCGACGACGTGGTACGAGGACCTCTCGGGCGGCCAGCAGCGGCGCGCCTGCGTCGCGGCGGCGCTTGTGAACGACCCTGACGTGCTCTTCCTCGACGAACCGACCACCGGCATCGACCCGGCGGGTCGGCGGGACCTGTGGGACCTCCTCGACGGCCTCGCCGCGGGGGGGACGACGGTGTTTCTGACCAGCCACTCGATGCCCGAGGTCGAACGCCTCGCCGACCGCGTCGGCCTGTTGAACGCGGGCGAACTCGTCGCCGTCGGCTCGCCCCGCGAACTCGTCGCCGCGCACGGCGGCGACAGCCGACTCGAAGTGGAGACGGAGGCGCCGCCGGAGACGGTGGTCGAGACGTTCGGCGGGCGGTTCGACGTCGCCGCCCGCGACGGCCGCCTCGTCTTCGAAGGCCTGACCCCGCGGGACATCGGCGACGCCGTCCGCGCCCTCGACGACGCGGGCGTCGCCTACGGCACGCTGACGTGGACCCAACCCGACCTCGAAGACGTCTACCTTTCCCTGACGGGCGAGTCCTTCGAGGGACGGTCGAGCGTCGCGGACGCGGTGGCGGCGGACGGCGGGACCGCGAACGGCGACGGGAGCGGAGGTGAGCGACGGTGAGTTCGCTCGGTCGCATCCGCGCGGAGTTCACCGCCTCGTGGCACTCGTTCCTCCGGCGGCGCACGGCGGTGTTCTTCACGTTCTTCTTCCCGGTCATCATCGTGCTCATCTTCGGGGCGTTGGTGCAGACGCAACCCACCGGCGGCGGTCTGTTCGCCGAGGACCCCGCCTACTACGTGCCGGGCTACCTCGCCGTCGTCGTCCTGTTCACGCCGCTGTCGCGCGTCGGGTCGACCATCGCCCGGCACCGGGAGGGGAACCGCTTCGAGAAACTGGCGACGACGCCACTCTCTCGGTCCGAGTGGCTGCTCGGTCAGACGCTCGTGAACGTCGTCGTCATCGGACTCGCGGCGCTGGCGCTGCTCGTTCTCACCGTCGTCGTGACGGGCGTGTCGCTCCCGCTTCGACCGGCGACGCTCTCCATCGTGCTGTTCGTCGCCTTCGGCGTCACGCTGTTCTGCGGGCTGGGGGCGATTATCGGCCGCGTCGCCGACTCGCAGGACGGCGTCATCGCCGCGTCGAACGCCATCGCCCTCCCCCTCCTCTTCCTCTCGGAGACGTTCGTCACGCCCGACCTGCTTCCGACGTGGTTCCGTCCCGCGTTGAACCTCTCGCCGCTGACCTACTTCGCCCGCGGCGTCCGCGCGGTGACGACGGAAACGGGCGACCCGTGGACGAACCTCGCCGTCCTCGCCGTCCTCTCGGCGCTGTTCTTCGCGGCCGGCGCGTACGCCATCCCGCGGACGGACTGAGAGCCGCCTCCTCGTCCGCTCGCGCCTCACTCGCCGGTGAACTCCGGGTCACGCTTCTCGCGGAACGCGGCGGTGCCCTCGCGCAGGTCGTCGGTGCTGAAGAGGAGGCCGAAGCCCTGACTCTCCATCGCGAGGGCCGCGTCGAGGCTCGCGTCGGCGCCCTCGTTCATCACCTTCTTCGCGACTTCGAGCGCGAGGGGCGGGCCGGACAGCAGGTCGTCGACGAACTCGGCGACCACGTCGTCGAACTCCGCCGCCGGGACGGCGCGGTTGACGAGACCCCACTCCTCGGCGCGGTCGGCGTCGATGCGGTTCCCCCGGAAGACGAGTTCCTTCGCGCGCGTCTCGCCGAGCATCCGGAGCAGTTTCTGCGTGCCGCCGCCGCCGGGGATGAGCCCGAGGTTTATCTCGGGGGACCCGAACTCCGAACCCTCGGTGGCGACTCTGAGGTCGCAGGCGAGGGCGAGTTCGAGGCCGCCCCCGAGGCAGTAGCCCTCGATTTTCGCCAGCGTCGGCCGCGGGAACTCCTCGACCGTCTCGAACGCCGGCGTCACGTCCATCGCGTCGGTCGGCGACCGGTCGGCGAAGCCCTCGATGTCGGCGCCGGCGGAGAACGCCCGGTCGCCCGCGCCCTCGAACGTGACGCACCGGACCGCCTCGACGTCCACCGACGAGAGCAGGTCGTCTATCTCCCCTAAGAGGTCAGTCGACAGGGCGTTCATCCGCTCCGGGCGGTCCAACTCGATTTCGAGCAGTCCCTCCTCGGAGAGGTCGTAGTTCAGGAACCGGTAGTCGCCGGGACCGTCGCCGTCCGCGTCGTCGTAGTCGTAGAACCCCCCACCCGCCGTCTTTCCGGTCCGTCCCGACCCGACGAGTTCGACGAGGTGGTCGTCGGGGGCGAACCGCTCTTCGCCCGTCTCCTCCGACAGGGTTTCGAGTTTGTCGAGAATCGCGTCCAGACCGATGCCGTCCGCGCGGCGGCAGATACCCTCGGGGAAGCCGAGACCGAGGCGGACGCCGGTGTCAATCGCTTCGGGCGTCGCCACGCCGTCGCCGACGAGTCGCGCCGCCTCGTTGGCCATCCGCGCCTCGACGCGTAGGGTGTCGAAGTCGCCGGTGTCGTCCTCGGGTACGTAGTCCGCCCCGTCGCCCGACTCGTAGTCGTAGTAGCCCGCTCCCGTCTTCCGGCCGAGGTCGCCGGCTTCCACCTTCTCGGCCATCACCGGCGGAATCGGCCGCCCCGCCTCCTCGCGAACGTGGTGCCCAACGTCGATGCCGGTGAGGTCCGAGAGTTCGAACGGCCCCATCGGGTAGCCGCGCCGGTTGACCATCGCGGCGTCGGCCTCCCGAACCGTCGCCTCGCCGTCGGAGACCATCCACGCCGGTTCGCCGATGTACGGCCCGAGTACCGTGTTGACGACGAACCCCGAGACGTCCTTTCGGACGTAGATGGGCGTCTTCCCCAGCGACTCGACGAACTCGTTGGCCGCCTCGGCCGTCTCTTCTGCGGTCTCGGACCCGTAGATGACCTCCACCAGCGCCATCTTCACCGGCGGGTTGAAAAAGTGCATCCCGACCACGGACTCGGGGCGCGAGGTGGCCGAGGCTATCTCGGTGATGGAGAGACTGGACGTGTTCGATGCGAGAATCGCGTCCGCCGGTGCGTGTTCGTCGAGTTCGCCGAATATCTCCTTTTTCAGTTCCATTCGCTCGGGCGCCGCCTCGACGACGAGGTCGGCGTCCGAGACGGCGGATTCGAGTTCGACGGCGGTGTCGACGCGCGAGAGCACCGTTTCCACCGACTCGTCGAGTCGGTCCTTCTCGGCCAGTTTCTCGAGGCTCCACTCGATGCTCTCGTAGCCCTCCGAGACCAGTTCCTCGTTCACGTCGCGCATCACCACGTCGTACCCGGCGATGGCGACGACTTCCGCGATGCCGTGGCCCATGTTACCCGCGCCGAGGACGGTCACCCGTCGCACGTCAACGTCCGTCATACGGTCGCCGGTTCTGTCCCCGCCGGTTTAACTCCACCGAGGACCGTTAACAATGTAAGTCTGAACGCGGGAGCGCGGAACAACGTTCGGGGGTCGATTCGCTTCGCATCGGCTGGTAACAGTTCGACGAGAACGCGCCGCGAGGCGACGGTCGGCACCCGACGCGCGACGACCGACCCCGGATTCGCTACCGAATCGGGACGTCGACGCCGCCGCGCCCGTCGTCCCCCTCCCCTCCGTCGCGGCGACGGCGTCCGCGGCGGCGAACGCGGTACCCGCCCGACTCCTCGACGGGCGGGCGTTCGTCGAGGACGACGGTGAGCGTCTCGGGGGACCCCTCGCGTACCACCTCGACGTCGACGGGTTCGCCCGGGTGCGTCTCCGTGATGAGATACCGCATCAGTTCCTCGTGCGAGCGGACCTCCTCGTCGCCGATACCGACGACGACGTCGCCGCCGACGGGGATGCGCTGTCCGCGTACGGTCCGCCTGTCGCGGCACCCGCGAAGGGCGTCGCCGTCGCGCGGCCCCTCCGCAACCTCCACGACGAGGACGCCGCGCGGGTCGTCCAACCCGTTCGCTTCGGCGACGGCGGGCGTCACGTCGAGCATCCGCGCCCGGAGGTACGAGTGCGGGTAGCGACCGACGGCGATGAGCGTCGGAACGATGCGGTTCACGATGGTCGGCGAGACGGCGAAGCCGATGTTGTCGCCCTGCTTCGCTCGGTTGACGCCCGCCACCTCGTAGCGTTGCGTGGGCGCCGTTCCCTTCGCTCCCTCGTCGACGTACACGGCGACGAGGGGGCCGCCGGAGTTGCCGGGGTTGATGGGCGCGTCCGTCTGCACCACGTCGGGGATGGAGAACCCGCCGGAGGTCGGCATCGAGCGGTTCGCACCGGAGACGATGCCGGCGGTGATGGAACCGTCGAGTCCGAGGGGATTGCCGAGGGCGGCGACGGGCCGGCCCGGCAGGGGGTTCTCGGGGGCGACGAGGAGCGGCGTCGCCGACTCGGGGAGTTCGTCGACGGCGACGACGGCCAGGTCGGCGTAGGCGTCCGTACCGACCACCTCGCCGACGGCCCACGACCCGTCGGCGAAGCGAAGTTCCACCTCCTCGACGCTTCCGACGACGTGTTCGTTCGTCACGACGTGGCGGTCGTCGTAGACGAACCCCGACCCGGCGCCGACGCCGGGCGCGCGGCGCCCGACGTACAGGGAGACGACGGACGGAATCACGTCGCGGTACAACTGCTCGAAATCTGCGTCTGCGTGCATGGTGCGCGGCCCGGGCGGGTCGCTAACCCGAGGTAAGCGTCGAGCCTATTTGACCGTGCCGCGTGGTGTCACCGGGCAGATACTCCGCCCGGCGCGGGCGCCGACGGCGCCGCCGCGCCCCGTCTCGGGTGTTTATTAGGCGCCGCGGCGGACTCCGAGACGACATGGTCGCCTCCGACTCCACCGCGGACATGAACCGACTGACCGACAGCGGCGTCGTCGCCGTGATGCGCGGCGCCGACGCGGACACCATCATCGACGTGGCGCAGGCGCTCAACGACGGTGGCGTCACGGCCTACGAGATAACGGCGGACAACCCCGACGCCATGGACCTCATCGGCGAGGTGTCGGCCTCGTTCACCGAGGAGGAGGCCATCGTCGGCGCGGGGACGGTGCTTGACGACGCGACGGCCCGCGCCGCCATCATGAACGGCGCGGAGTTCGTCGTGGGGCCGAACTTCGACCGAGAGGTCGTCGAGACCTGCAACCGGTACGGAACCCTCGTCGCGCCGGGCATCCTCACGCCGACGGAGGCGGTGAACGCCTACGAGGCGGGCGCCGACATGGTGAAGGTGTTCCCGGCGTCGGTGATGGGGCCGGACCACCTCTCCAGTCTCAAGGGACCGCTGCCGCAGATTCCGCTGATGCCGACGGGCGGCATCGACATCGACAACGTGGCCGACTACATCGAGGCCGGCGCCGTCGTCGTCGGCGCGGGCAGCGCCATCATGGACGCCGACGCCATCGAGGCGGGCGACTTCGATTCGATTACGGAAACGGCTCGCGAGTTCACGCGGGTCATCGAGGACGCGCGCGAGTCCGGCGAGTAACCGACTCAGCGAATCGAACCCACCTTCTCGCAGTGCGTCTCCGACACCGCTCCGCGGAGCGCATCGGTGTCCGTCTCGCCGTCCAGGGAGACGAGGTACGCCGCGCCGTCGTCGTCGCCGTACGCCTGCTGGAAGTCGTAGACGAGGCCGGCGACGGCCACGTCCTCCGGCACCGCGTCGTTCTGGACGAGGAACTCGGCCTGCGTCTGCACCGCACACTCGACGAGGCGGTTGACCGCCTCGCCGTCCGGCGTGTCGCCGTCGAAGACGCCGTCCTCGCGCGCGGATTCGACGATGGGTTTCAGCCGACCGACGGCCGCCTCGACCGACGGCGGGAGCGACTTCCCACCTCCGTCGCCCGTCACGGCCTCGTAGGCGGCCGTCACGGCCCCGCACCCGGTGTGGCCGAGAACGGCGATGAGTTCCACGTCCAGCGCCGACACCGCGTAGCCGACGGCGTCGTTGACGACGAGTTCGCCGTCAACCTCGGCCCACGCCTGGTTGCCGACGTTGACGCTCGTGAACAGGTCGCCGTCGACGTCCGCGTTCCAGACGGCGTCCGCGGGGACGCGCGAGTCCGAACACGAGACAGAGACGACGGAGGGGTCCTGACTCTCCCGTATGCCCTCGAAGTGGTCCCGCGAGAGGTTCGCTACGTGTTCGTCGTTACCGCCGAGTATCTTCTCCAGTGCGTCCATGCCAGTCGACACGTCCCTCCGGGGTATCAATCGGCCGGACCGCGACAGTTCTTTCTCCGGCGGCCGCGAGGGGAACGCATGACCGCGGGAGGCATCGTCTTCTTCCGGACGGCGAACCGAGCGGCGACCACCGAGTTCTACGCGGACCGCGTCGGCGCGACGGCGTGGCTCGAACAGCCCGGATGCACGATACTTCGTCACGGAAACCTGCTGTTCGGGTTCTGCGACGCCGAGGAGACGGAAACCGAGGGCATCGTCACCTTCGTGTACGACACGGAGAGTGAGGTAGACGCGATGCGCGAACGCGTCGGCGACGCGGCGCGGGAGGACCCGCACGAGAACGAGACGTACGACATCTACCAGTTCTTCGCCGAGGACCCGGACGGACGGACCGTCGAGTTCCAGACGTTCCGGCACGGGGTGTCCGACCCGCTCTGAACGCCCGTTCAGCGCCCGGCGTCGTTCGGCGACTCGTCGTCCCCGCGCCGCGTGTCCGCCGCCGCGTCGTCCCGCGTCTCCCCCCAAACGAACGGGTCCGCGTCGTCGCCGTCCTCCGTCGCCTCGTCTCCCGAATCGCCCTCGCCGGTCGACGTCACCTCCGCATCGCCCTCGTCGGTCGACGCCACCACGTCCACCTCGTCTTCGACGCCCATCCCGACGCGACCCTGTCGGTGCGCGGCGACGGCGGTTCGGAGCCGCGACTCCAGTTCCGCGCGGAGTCCGTCGGCGTCGTCGGCGTCGATGTCGACGGCCGCGGCGTCCTGCCCTCCGATGGAGAGCGACCCCGCCGTGTCGACGGTGACGGAGGCCAGTCCGAGGCGACGCTGGAATATCGTCCGCGTGTCGATGACCGTCTGGATGCGGTAGTACGGCACTACCTTCGTCTCGCGCTTCAACACGCCGTTCCGGGTGACGACGTGGTTCTCGCCGAGCCAGTACCCCCTGTGTTTCCACTTGTAGTGCGCCGCGATGCCGGCGACGGGGAGGAGTGCGAGCGGCGCGTACCACGCGAGGAACGGTCCGAAGACGGCGTTCGCGCCGTACAGCGCGGCCGCCGCCGCGCCGATGACGATGCAGTAGCGGCCGAAGTAGCGCCGGCGCGTCCGCTTCGGGGGGCGGCGGAAGTCGGGTGTCCCGACGGGTTCGATGTCCTCGACGAGTCGCTCGATGCGTTCTCTCCGGGCGACGGGGACGGCCGCCTCGGACCCGCGCGAGGAGTCCCCCTGTCCGGGGGCGTAGCCCGCCGTCTCGACCAGCAGGGTGGCGTAGCCCGCCCAGCGTTTCAGCGGGTTGTCGGCTATCGTCAGCGTCTGCACCTTGTCGAACGGGATGGAGCCGTCGTACCGCTGGAGCAGGCCGCGCTGATACTGGAGTTCGTCGCCCGAGCGCACGAGGCGGAAGTCGTAGTAGTTCACGACGGCGACGGCGGCGCCGGCCACCCACGACGCCAGCACCCCGAGGGCGAGGAGGACGGACACGCCGACGACGACGAGGAGGGGTCCCAACCCCTCCGGCAGGTAGGAGGTGACGAACGTGAGCGCCCCCGAGAAGAACACGAACAGGATTCCGGGCACGCGGAAGTCGAACGAGAGCGCCCCGAGGATGGCGAGTTCGCGCCGGTCGAGTTCGAAGAGCACCCGCGCGTCCGGTTCGGTCGACTCGCCCTCGGCGTCGAGTGACGCCCCGCGCTTCAGTCGTCCCAGTTCGCGCTGGAGCCGCTTGGCCTCCTCGAAGGAGACGAACCGCAGGCTGGCCTCCGTCTCGCCGCCGCCGGCCGTCTCGAAGGAGACGGCGGCGATGCCCACCGCGCGCTGGACCACGTTGCGCGAGATATCGACGTTCTGGATGCGACGGAGGGGAATCTCTCGGTTCCGCCGGGCGAACACGCCCGACTCGATGTCGAAGGTGTCGGCGGTGAGTTCGTAGGCGAACCGCCGGAAGTAGGCGTACTCGTAGGCGACGAAGAGGATGGCCACGAGGCTGGCCAGTCCGACGAGGACGAGGGGGCCGGCGATGCCGACGAACGGGAGGCTGAACCCGCCCGTGGCGAGCGTGAACGCGAGGGCGGCGACGATGCTCCCGCCGCGCTGAAGCACCCGATAGGGGACGGACAGCGGGGAGAGGCGTTGGACGGCCATCAGACCGCGTCGTCGCCCTCCGAGCGGATGGCGAGGCGCTTCAGTCGCTCGCGCAGTTCGTCGGCGCCGTCGGCGGTGAGGCCCGGCACCGCCACGTCGGCGCCGCGCGACCCCGCGGTGTAGACGACGGTGCTCGCCAGACCGACGACGCGCTCTATCGGCCCGCGCGAGGAGTCGACGTGCTGGATGCGGACGAACGGGACGACGGTCCGCACGCGGGTGAACACGCCGCGTTCGAGGTACAGCGAATCCTCGCGCACCTCGTACCCCCACGAGCGGTAGCGCGCGACGGCCGCGAGAGCGCCGAAGAGGAACACGACGGCCGCGGCCGCGTACGGCGTCCACGAGGGGAGGAACGGCGGCGAGAGGAACGTGACGACGGCGAACAGCACCGCGCCGACGACGAGCGCTGAGACGGCCGCGCTGGCGACCCAGAGCAGTTGCACGCGCGGGTCGAGCCGGTTCATCGGCGGGGACGACGGGCGCAACGGGGTGCGATGGGCGGAGACGACGCCGCGGCGGAGGCTGTCGGACTCATGCTAGGGGACGTTCCGTACTCGTGATACATATCTGTGGCGAGACGGCGGTGAGGCGACGGAAGGCGGCGAACCGCCGACGCCGCGGCCGCCTCAGAGGGCCGCCACCGACCGCCGGTCGACGCGCGCCAGCGCCGTCTCGACGAGCGACCGAGCGCTCGCGAGGGCGTCCAGCGCCGGGTGGTCGACCGGCAGGTCGGCGTAGAGGTAGCCGGCGACGCTCGGGGCGCGGTTCGAGAGCGTTCGCCGGTGCGACCGCATCGTCTCCTGCCGGCGCGCGGCCGCCTCGTCCAGTCCGTCCCGCACGTCGAGGACGGCCGTGCGGAGTCGGGCGAGGTCCGCGAACGACCGCTCCGAGAGCGGCCGGTTGTCCAGCGCCCGAAGGCGGTCCACCGAGTCGTCGACGGTGGTCCGCGCCGACGCCAGCGACGACGACTCGGCGGCGAGCAGCGAGACGAACTCCTCGCGTTCCCGCATCGCGGCCGTTGCCCCCTCCACGACGGCGCCGCGGAGCGGCGGGGTCAGCGTCCCGCCGCCGGTCAGGCCGGCGGCGACCGCTTCTCCGAACTCGGCGGCGACGCTCTCGGCGTACTCGTCGCCGTACTCGGACTCGTAGTGCGGAACCGCCATCACGGTCCGCCGGTACTCCCGGCTGACGGCGGTCAGCGAGGCCGACCGTCCGGTCCGCGAGAGCGCACCGGCCGCCGGCGGTCCGCCGGACCCCTCGGGCGGCGCCGTCGGCCGGACGTCCGCGACGGCCGAGCGAAACGCCCGGAATGCCGTCCGCTCGTCCGTGCAGCGTCGACGCTCGCGCCGGACCAGCGAGGTGGCGTCGCCGAGGTATGCACCGACGAGCGGCGTGCCGTCGCCGTCCGCACGGCTCATCGCTCGACGGTCCTCGAGAACGTACCCAGCGCCGTGGTGCGACGGAGGACGATTCGGCCGTCCGCGCCGATTTCGATGGTCAACGGGGCGTTCGCGTCCCGGGAGTCGTCTTCGCGCATCTCGTCCGCCGGTGCGACCGCTCGGCGCATGAAACTATCGGATATAGTATATATCCGAGACATATCTCTATAGATTCTCTGTAGTTCGGTACGGTCTCAGTACGGCGCGAATCCCGCGGCCAGCAGACCCCCGTCGACGAGGAGGAGCACCCCGACGACGGCGGCCGCGCGGAACAAGGTGATAGTCTCGCGGACGGGCGTCCGGACGCGCTTCTCGCGGAGGCCGGCGACGAGTCGGCTCCGACCGACCTCCACGAGGGCGGCGAGCGCCACCCAGAGGACGAGCATGGCGAGGACGAGGTGACCGCGACCGGATTCCGCGAGCAACTCGAACGTGTAGCGCGTCCCGGCGAGGTGGCCGCCGGTGAGGAACATCACCACCGACGCGACGCGGGAGCCGTAGACCAGCCTGTCGGCCAGCGTCTCCAGCGGTCCGGCGTCCAGCGACCCGTCGAGGGCGGCGGGGAGCACCGCCCCGGCGACGAAGACGACGCTTCCCACCCAGAGCGCGCCCGTGAGGACGTGCAGCGTGACCATCGCGGTGTCGAGTACCATGTCGTCGCGTTCGCCGCTCGCCGCTTGAACGTCGGTGGTTCGGTTCCGGGCGTGCGAACGGGTTGCATGGATGACCGAAGTGACGCTCACCGGGGTCCCGTTTCCTGTCGGCCATCAGTCACTACGGACGAGACGCACAACCGCGAGGCGTGCCTGACAATCCCGAGAAGCAACCGAGCGACGAGGTCGACCTGAACCAGATTCAGCAGTCTCGCACGGAGGGCGAAGCGTACCAGACGTCGGTCTCCTACATGGCGAACACCGTCGCCAACGACGGCGGCACGACCGAGGCGGGCGACTACGTCGTCGGCTACGCACAGGAGGAGGCCGAACCGATGTACGAACTCGCGGGCGAGGGCGAGTTCGAACTCGTCGAACCCGACGACGAGAACTGCCACCTCGAAGTCGTCGTCGCCGACCGTGGCGACAAGCGATTCGTCCCCTACTGCGACGTCTCCGCGACGCTCGAACGCAGTGGAGAGGAGTACGGCCCCTTCGAGTTGAACTTCCTCTGGCATCCCGGCGTCTACCACTACGGGTCCAACGTCGAGGTGCCCGAGGGCGGGACGTACGACATGCACGTCACCGTCGAACCGCCGGAGTTCCACCGCCACGACGAGCAGAACGGCGACCGGTACGGCGAGACGGTCGAGGTCACGTTCGAGGAGATAGACGTGGAGACGGGACAGGACTGAGTCCGCGCGGAACGGTTCGGGCACAGCGAAGCGAGCGCGGAGACGGGAACGCGAACCGCGAACCGACGGCGGTCCCTCCTCTTCCGACCGTCGCGCGCGGAGCGCCGGCCGTCAGTCGCGGGCGAGGTGGATTCTTCCAGCGGTGACGTCCGCGCCCGGCGAGTAGTGTAAGAGGGGTTCCGAACCCGGTTTCTCGAAGCCGTTGGCGGCGAATAGCGTGTTCGCCCGGAACTCGGCCTCGGCCTCGCGGAGCGGCCACGGGTCGTGCGCGATGTCGCCGTAGACGAGCGTTCGACCGGACGCGTAGAAGCGGTAGTTCTCGGTCAGGAAGTGTTCGAGCGTACCCGGTTCGGCCGTGAACGCCTCGCCGGTCGGCCGGTACGTCGCGTCGAAGTGCGCCGCCGACGCGCCGCGGTGCGTGCGGTGGCTGGCGAACTCGACGTCGTTCCCTCGGCGCCGGACGCGCATGTCGGCGCGGTAGTACGGGAGCGCGTAGAGGCGCCGGGCGACGGGGACGCCGAACCGGTCGTCGGCGTCGAGGTTGAAGAAGTACACCGCGTGGTCGTCTTCGTCCGGCCGCCGGACGTACGTCCGGAGGTTCAGTTCGGGAAAGGAGAGGCCGAACGGCGCCCCTTTGGGTCTGATGTCCTCCATGAGGAAGGCGACGACGCCCAGCCACGCCCGTCCGTCGAAGGTGGCGACGTCCAGTCCGTCCGGGAGGCGGGCCGCGACCGCCTCGGGGGCGACCGACCAGTGAGCGAACAGGGCGTCGCGCCAGCGCATCCGCAGCAGTCCGTCCAGATTCGGAAGCGAGAGCGAGCACGCGGAGTCTCCTGCGACCATCTACCCGAGGCTGAGGACCGCGCGTACTTGCGCGTTCCGCCCCTCTCATCGACCGCTTTCGGTCGCTCGCCTCCGAGCACCGACCCGTCCCGTCGGCCACAGCGGACTTGAGTGTCGCTCGTGAACCGTCGGTATGGAGTTCCGCGTCGTCCGCGGCGACATCGCACAACGGTCCGCCGACGCCCTCGTGAACGCCGCCGGCACGAGCCTCCAGATGGGTTCGGGGGTCGCCGGCGCACTCAAGCGGCGGGCCGGCCGGGGTCTCAACGACGCGGCGACGTCCCAGGGACCGATCGACCTCGGCGCGGTGGCCGTCACGGAGGCGTTCGAACTCGACGCCAGGTGGGTCATCCACGCCGCCGCGATGCCGCACTACGGCGACGGGAAGGCGACGGCCGACAGCATCCGCGACGCGACGCGGAACGCCTTGGCGCGCGCGGACGAACTCGGCTGCGAGTCGCTCGTCATCCCGGCGCTCGGGTGCGGCGTCGCCGGATTCGACCTCGAAGACGGCACGCGCATCATCTGCGAAGTCATCGACGCCCACAACCCGTCGTCGCTCAACGACGTGCGATTCGTCGCGTACGACGAGGCGGAGTACGAAACGGTCGAACGCGTCGCTCGCGAGGTTCGGGGCGCGGACGGCGCCGCGGCGGGCGACTGAACGGTTTTTGCGCCTCGGGTCCCTCTTTCCGCCGATGCGCGTTCCGGACGACGCGCCGCCGACGTGTCCCGTCTGCGGCGTCGCCTACGACTCCGTCTCAGAGCACGACGCCGGACTGATGGTGAACCTCCTCGACAACGACGCCTACCGACGGGTGTGTTTCGACCCCGTCGCCGTCGACAACCGACCCCACGTCCGGTTCTACCACCACACGCACGGACAGGTCGAGAGAGTCGGAGAGGAGGGGGAACGAGAGAGCGAGAACGCGAGCGGTAACTGACGACGAGTCCGGATGTCACGCTTTTGTGAGGCGGCTGCCAACTCGAAGGGGATGGACGTCGGTTCGCTCTCCGACAGACGCGCGTACCTCCGCGCCGTCGGCGGTCTCGGCCTCGCGTCGCTCGCGGGGTGCGTCGCGAGCGACGCCGCCCCCTCGGTCGCCGTCCCGTCGTCGGCGCTGACCGACGAACCGGTTCCCGTCGTCGTGAAGGACCTGGATCCCGGCGCGTCGGTGACGCTCCGAGCGACCGCACGCTCCCGGAGCGGGAGGCGGTGGGAGTCGCGCGCTGACTTCGTGGCCGACGACGGGGGCGTCGTCGACGTGTCCGAGCGGGCGCCGCTCGGCGGCACCTACGACTGCGCGGACGCCACGGGTCCCTTTTGGTCGATGCGCCCGGCCGACGCACCGGACGGTCCGCTTCCGCCAGGCGCGCGGTTCACGCCGCCCGAGGGCGCCTACGACGTGGCGCTCGCCGCCGAACGCGGCGGCGAGACGCTCGCGTCAGCGACGATGACGCGCCTGTTGTTCGACCCCGACGTCGAGTCCCGACCCGTCGGCGACGGTCTCGCCGGCCGGTTCTTCGCGCCGCCCGGCGACGACCCCGTCCCGGCCGTCGTCCACCTCCACGGCGCCGCCGGCCGGCCGCACCTCGCCACGGGCCGACTGCTGGCCTCGCGCGGTATCGCGGCGCTGACGCTGCAGTACTTCGGCGACCCGGAGCCGACTCCGGACACGCTGACGGAGGTTCCGGTAGAGTACGTCGAACGAGCGGTGTCGTGGCTTCTCGGCCGCGACCGGGTCGTCGGATCGATCGTCGGCCTGTTCGGGTTCTCCCGCGGCGGGTCGCTCGCGCTCCTCGCGGCGAGTCGGAGCGATGCGGTCGGTGCGGTCGTCGGGTGGGTGCCGAGCGGACTCGTCTGGGAAGGGCTCGGTCGCGGCCGCGCGCCGGCGGGCACCTCGGCGTGGTCCGTCGACGGCGAGCCGATTCCGTTCCTCGAACTCGCCGACGCCGACCCCGGACCGCCGCCGACGCCCGCCCTCCCCTACTACGAACCGGCGCTGGTAGGGGCGACCGAGGCTCAACTGGACGCGGCCGCTATCGCCGTCGAGGACGCGGACGCGCCGGTGTACCTCGTCTCGGCGACCGACGACGCGCGGTGGCCGTCGACGGCGTTCTGTGACCGCGTAGTCGACCGACTCGACGCCGCGAACTACGCACGCGAGTACCGACACGACCGGCACTCGGGTGCGGGACACTACCTTCGCCTGCCGTACCTCCCGACGCCGGGCGTCTCGCGCGACCGACTCCACGTCTACGGCGGGACGCCCGCGGCGAACGCGCGCGCCTCCGCGGCGGCGTGGTCGGAAACGGTCGCGTTCTTCCGTCGGTCACTGTCGGCGTGAGTCGGTTCGACGGCGCGAACCTCGGGACTACGGTCGTTCTCTCCGAACGGCCGTGCTCGGGTCGAGCCGATGAAACGGCTCTTCAGGACCACGGTCGTTCGGAAAACTCCCCGGCTTTTATCTCCCGCTCTATCTCCGTGCGCGTCTTCTCGTCGACGCTCACGAGGTGACACAGCGGGTGTCCCGGCGCGGCCACCGGGTTCTGCAGGACGCCGATGACGAGGCCGGTGAAGGGGGCGACGACGCTGTGCTCGCGCTTTTTGAAGTGGTCCGAGACGGTGCAGATGGTGTCGCCCTCGTAGACGAGAGGCACGTCGCCGTACCGCATCTCCACGAGTCCGCCCGCGTCGGCCCGGAGCCACGCCTTGTCCGAGGCGTTCTCGACGACTCGGGTCCACCCCGGCCACGTGACCGGTCGCCCGGGGAGCAGTCCGTACTCCGCGAGGACGCTCTCGACGCCCTCCAACGCGCGTTCGACGAGCGGAAGCTGAAATCGGTGTGCCCGGCCCATTTCGACGGTGATGGTCGGGACGCCGTCGCGCGTCGCCACGGTCCGCAGCGACCCCGGGTCCGCCTCCCCCGAGAGGATGAGGTTCGACCCGAACGACCGCGCGAGGCGGTTCACCTCGGGTTTCGCCACGTCGGCGCGGACGTGGTACATCGTCGTCCGGTTGCGCGTCGACGTGTGGAAGTCGATGCCGACGTCGCAGGGCTTGATGAACCGCTCGTATATCTGGTTCGCCATCCGCTCGGCCGTGTTCGCGGAGTTCCGCCCCGGGAACGAGCGGTTGAGGTCGAGGTCGTAGATGGGGATGTAGCGCTGCTGGGCGAGGTAGCCCGGCACGTTGGCGACGTGGATGCAGACAACGGTGCCGTGGAGCGTCGCCGGGTCGTAGCGCGCCGCCACCTCCTGCAGCACCTTCACGCCGTTCAGTTCGTCGCCGTGGAGGGCGGCGGTCATGTAGACCGTCGGTCCCCCGTGCTCGCCGTTGATGACCGTCACCGGCACTTCGACGGGGTCACCGAGGTACGTCTCGCTTATCTCGTAGCGGAGGTGTCGCTTCTCGCCCGGCGGCACCTCGGTGTCGTACCGGAACGGCTTCGGGTCGTTCATTGGGGTGTCGTCGTCGCGCCGGGGTATGAATCTTCACACAATCCGACTGGTTCGGCGCGGCGACGCGCCTCCGCGTTCGACCGCTCGCGTCGCCGTCTCTTTGGTCGTCGCCGCCGAGACACCGTCATGGCTCGGCTCGACTCCCCGTTTCGAATCGGCGACGTGACGGTTCCGAACCGTCTCTACCGCGCACCGCTGTTGGAGTGCGCGGGGAACGGTCCAGACGCCGTGAGTCGACTCGTCGCCGAGTTGGAACCCGCGGCCGCGGCGGGCGCGGGACTGGTCTGTCAGGGTGCGACCGTCGTCCGCGGGGAGGGCGGGTGCGCCGCGCCGGGGATGACCCGCGTCCACGACGACGGGTTCGTCTCGCGGCTCTCGGCGCTCACCGACGCTGTTCACGACCACGGCGCGAGGATAGCGGTCCAACTCGAACACGGCGGCCTGCGGAGCATGGAGACGTGGCACGCCGGATTTCGGGAGGACAACCCCGAACTCGAACAACTCGCCGTCTCCGAACCCCCGCGGCTCCTCCGCGCGATGGCCGCGACGGGGTTTCTGGAGTACGACGCGCACGTTCTCTCGACGGGGGAAGTGTACGAACTGGCCGCGGACTTCGGGCGCGCGGCGCGGCGGTGCGTCGACGCCGGCTACGACGTGATTCACCTCGCGGGGGCGAACATGGGCATCCTCCAGCAGTTTCTCTCGCCGTTCTACAATCGGAGAACGGACGAGTTCGCCGACGGCGTCCGCTTTCTCGAACTCGTCCACGACGAGGTTCGCTCGCGGGCGGGCGAGGTGCCCCTGATGACGAAGGTGCCGGCCGAGACGGCCGCTCCGCCCGTGGTGCGCCGCCGTCTCTCGGCCGACGACGCGGTGGGCGTCTGCGCCCGCCTCGCCGACTACGGCTACGACGCCGTCGTCCCGGTGACCGCTTCGGTGTTCTGGGACGCCAGCATCGTCAGGGGGGAGTACCCGGCGCGCGCGTGGTCCGACGGCCGGTACCGCGCGGGCTACGAGGCGGCGTTCGGCGGACTACTCCGCGCCCGCCTCGTCGCATTCGGTAACTGGGTGGAGTCGAAGGCGTACGACTTCGAACCGGCGTGGAACGCCGACCTGTGCCGCCGCGTCCGCCGCGTCGTCGACGTGCCGGTGCTCTGCGAGGGCGGGGTGCGCGGTCGGACGGAGACGGACCGACTGCTCGGCGACGCCTGCGACGCCGTCGGAATGGGCCGGCCGTTCTACGCCGAACCGCGACTGCCCGCGCGGTTGCTCGGCGAGGACGACGCGGAAGCAGTCTGCGAGAACTGCAACAACTGCGCCGTCCCGCAGGCGACGGGCGCCCCCGGCGTCTGCCGGACGCCCGAGGTGCTCCGCGAGGTAGGAACGCTGCGACGAGCGGGCGCGTACGAACTCTCCGAAAGATGACACCTCCTTCCGGTTCGCGTGTCGGGTCTCTGACGCCGGTTTCGTTCCGCCCGACGGACGTATCGAACGAGACGAGAGAACGGACGGCTGACAACTACCTCGTGGCAAACACTTTCATGTTGGGAAACGTGTCGCCGGTATGGACCGTCAAACCGTCCCTGAGGGGGGACGCAGAGCCGTCACCGATGGGGGAACCGAACGTCGCCAACTGTCGGACGTCGCGGGGCTGGCCGTCGTCTCGCCGGCGTTCGAGCGCGGCGAGGCGCTCCCGCGCCGATACACCTGCGACGGGGCCGGCGAGTCGCCGCCGCTCGCCGTCGCGGGCGTCCCCGAGGAGGCGACGTCGCTCGCACTCGTCGTGGACGACCCCGACGCGCCCGGACAGAAGCCGTTCGTCCACTGGCTTCTGTGGAACGTCCCCGCCGACACCGACGAGATACCGGCCGGGGTGCCCAAGGAGGAAATCGCCCTCGGCGGGGCTCGGCAGGGTCGCAACGACGGCGGCACGCTCGGATACTTCGCCGCGTGCCCCTCGCGCGGCGACGACCCCCACGAGTACCGCGTCACCGTCTACGCGCTGGACCGCACGCTCGACTTGCACCCCGGCGCCCGACACGACGAGGTCGCGCGGGCGATAGACGACGCGCTCGTCGAACAGACGACGCTGACGGCCACGTACCGTCGCGCGGAGTGAGGCGGGCCAGCGGATCGACGGGTCAGTCGACGACGACCGGCGCCGCGTCCCGGTCGGTCGAGTCGGCGCGCCGGGTCCGGGTTCGGCGCACGAACGGGCGGGCGGTATCCGCGAAGATTATTGTCTCGGGCGGACGAGTGCGGCCAATGGCACGCGACCGGTCCGCCGAGGAGTCGGGGGAACTCCTCTCCGTCCTCGACGCCTTAGACGACGCGGACGCCCGAGCCATCATCAGAGCACTAGCAGAACCTATGACGGCAAGCGAACTATCCGACGAGTGCGAAATCCCGCTCTCGACGACGTACCGCAAGTTGGACCTCCTCACCGAGGCCGACTTGCTGACCGAAGGAACGGAGATACGCGCCGACGGCCACCACACGACGACGTACGAGGTGACGTTCGACGAGGTGCGTATCGAACTCACCGAAGACCGGAAGCTCGACGTCGAGGTGGTCCAGCCCGACCAGTCCCCCGATCAGCAACTCGCCGACATCTGGTCGGCCGTCCGGAGGGAGACGAAGTGAGCCGTTTCACCGACGCGCCCCTGCTGGCGATGGCGGTCATCGTCGTCCAGACGGGCATCCTCATCCTCGGAGGACTCATCACCTACTTCAGCTTCAAGGCGTACCGCCGGACCGGAGAGCCGTCGCTGCGGGCGCTCGCTCTCGGTTTCGGCATCGTCACGTTCGGCGCCATCGTTGCCGGGATACTCGACGTAGTTCTCCAGACGGACCTCGTCATCGGTCTGCTCGTCGACTCTCTCATCACGCTCGTCGGCTTCGCCATCATCACCTACTCGCTGTACGTCGAGTGACGGTGACGCGCTCGGACCCCGCAGCGCCGTTCGACCAAAAAAGAAAGAGCGCCCGTTCCGCGAGTTACCCGAGGACGTAGTCGAGGACGGGGTACTTCTCGGTGAGCGCCTGTCCGTCCACCTCGTAGCGCTCGACGTAGGCGTCGAGGCCGAGGATGCGGCCCGCGCCGAAGGCGGCGACGGCGAGGAACACCAGCATGTAGGCGAAGTCGCCGTTGATCAGACCGTGCCCGACGTCCCAGTTCCCGAGGTAGAACATGAACATCATGACCGCCCCCCAGAACGCCGCAAAGCGGGTCAGGAGGCCGACGATGAGCGCCAACCCGATGGCGAGTTCGCCCCACGGGACGGCGACGTTCACGAACGCCATGAACGCCTCGTTGCCGGCCATGGCGACGAACACGCCCGCCGCGGGCGACCCGTTGGCCACCGTCGCGTTCGCGAGGTAGCCCGTGGCGTCGAACCCGGCCAGAATCTTCGCGACGCCCGAGTAGGCGAAGGCGATACCCATCATGAGGCGGAGCGCCAGAACGAACCACGCGCTGAGCGAGTGGGCTTGTCCCCTGACGGTCACGCCCGCTACCGTGCTCTCGAACGTGTTGGTCGTCCCCGTCCCCGTCCCCGTCTGCGTCGTCGTTGCCATCTTAGTTCACCTTACGTTCGGATGGACGCGACCCCGTCGAATAGATATACCCGCTGGTTCCCACGGCGAAAGAACGACGGACTGCGGCGGGATAGTCGACGGTCCGCGAGTTCCCTTCGAGTAACCGAGGGGGAACCGTTCGAGGGAACACAAGAGATTTATCCGGTGTGAGATTTCGTTTCGATGAGATGTTTCCGCTGCCCCACTCCTCCCCGCGACTCGTCGTCGGCGTCGGGTCGCTGCTCCTTGCGGCCCTCGCCGTCTGGGTCGCCGCGGCGACGCCCGGTTTCCCCGGCGACGTCCGGTCGTGGCCCCGAACGCTCCTCGTCCGACTCCGAGCGGACCTGCCGCGCGGCGACCGGGTGACCGCCGCGTGGGTCGGAATGGCGCTGTGGGCCGTCCTCGTCTCGGCGCTCCACTTCGGCGGCCTCCGCTACGGCGTCTACACGGCGGTGCCGTGGTGGGACCTCCTCACCCACGCGATGGGCGGGGTCGGCGTCGCCGTCCTCCTGGCGCTGACTCACCGCCGGACCGCGGCGGCGATACGGTCGCCGCTGTGGCTGATTCCGTCCGTCTTCGCCATCGGCGCCGGCTTCGAGGTGTACGAGTTCGTCTTCAAGGACTTCTGGTACGGCTGGTCTGCCGGCTTCTACGTCGAGGACACGCTGATAGACCTCGCGGTGAACACCTCCGGGGCCGTCGTCGTCGCGGCCGCCGTCGCCGGCTATCGGACGCTCGTCGGGGCGGGAGACGCGAACCCGAACGCCAAGGCCAACACCGGCACCACCACCGCCAACGCGGACGCCGACGACGCCGCGTCGGGCGCCGAACCGTCGAAGTAGCGGTTCACGCCCTCGCGGCGCTCCCCGGGTCCGTTGCGACCCCCCGTCCGCCCGTCTCAGAGTTGCTCGCGCACCTCGCGGAACACCGGCAGGTCCGCGTCCACGACGGCGGCGACGGCGTCGGCCGCGCCGAGCAACCACTCGACGCGTTCGAGGCGGGCCTCCAAATCGCCCGGACCGATGCGGTAGTTCTCGACGATGGCCTCGACGGACTCGCCCTCGGTCCACTCGCGGACGATGCGCGCGAGTTTCACCGCGCAGAGCCACTCCTCGAAGTCGTCGGTGTCGTTCATCGCCGTCGTGAACTCCGCGGCGTGACCGCTGGCGAAGCGGTACATCGCCGCGCGCTCGCGGTTACCGAGGTACGTCCCGTGCATGTCGGGCGTGTCGCAGACAATTTCGAGGGCCGTCAGCGCGGTGACGTTCCCGGGGTCCATCCCCGCCGCCGTCCGCACCCCCTCGACCAGTCGCGCGCCGGTCTCCGGCGTCACGTACTGCCGGGAGACGACGCCGCCGAGTTCCGTCGCCGCCAGCGCGCCCGCCGAATCGTCCGCCGCGTCCCCGCCCGCGGTCAGCATCTCCATTTCGACGAGGTCCTCGACGACGCTGCCGACGAGGCGCGTGAGGTCGACGTCGGGCGACTGGTGGGCGAAGAACGTCGCGTCCAGGAGGTCGAGGACGCTCTCTTGGGAGTCGGCGAATCCGGAGGCGACGACGCTCAGGACGTGCGTCCGCAGGGCGTCGCGCGCAGCGAGTTTCGACTCGACGGCCTCGGGGCCGGCGGTGACGTAGCGGTCCCACAGTTCGGCGACGGCCGCGTCGTCGTCGCCCTCGGCGAGGAGGACGGCCTCGCCGTAGGGGTCGAGGTGCGGGCGGCCCGCGCGGCCGCACATCTGGTGGACTTCGAGGACGGGGAGCCACGCCATCTCCTCGCCGGTGTAACGCTTCAAGTCCCGGACGACGACGCGGCGCGCGGGGACGTTCACGCCCGCCGCGAGCGTCGGCGTCGCGCA